>JAPOVI010000259.1 GCA_026708265.1 Acidobacteriota bacterium | reverse complement strand
GGTGGTCCGAAGCGGCGGCGGCCTGGCGGCCGGGGGTTGCTGGGCCGGAAGGCCATCGGGCTGATGACCGCCAATCACACCGGCGACTACGGCATCTGGCTCGCCGGCCCCGGCTACGGCTTCGGGCTCGGCTACGCCGTCGTGACCGACCTCGGGCCGTCCGCCACCCCCCGGTCGGAGGGCTCCTACTACTGGGGCGGCGCCTTCGGCACCATCTTCTGGGTCGACCCGTCGGAGGATCTGATCGGCATCATGCTGACGCAGGTCCGGCCCTATACCCACCTGCGAATCCGGGAGGACCTGGCGACCCTGACCTACCAGGCGATCGTCGACTGACGGCGGCCCGCGTCGCTGCTCGCCACCGGAGCGCGGTGGCGCGCCCTCACGGGCGCGTTGGGAGTCTGCGCCGGCGGAATGTGCTGCATCGCACGTACTGCGGCGCAGACTCCAGCCCGGGGGGCGCCGCGCGCACCCCTGGCGCGGGGAACCTCACCGGGGCTCGGTGCGTCTTCTCGGGAGACGAAGGGGGCAACGATGGGCGATCTCGCGCGTCCCGACGAGCAGGGCGGGTGTCTGCGCCGGAGCGGGACTCCTCCGTCGCGCGTTCCGCGGAGGAGACGAACGGGCCGCCGGGCGTGTCTGGCCGGCGTTCTCCTGGTCGCGGTCGGGTCGGCCGCGGCGAAGGCGCAGCCACCGCCGGACCAACAGCAACGGCAGCAGCAGGAGCAGGGGCCGGCCTTCACGGCAGGGGTGGAGCTGGCCCGCCTCGACATCGAGGTGACCGATGGGCAGGGTCGGCCCATCCGGGACCTCCGCGCGGAGGAAGTGGAGATCGAGGAGGGGGGCGTCCGGCGCCCGGTCGCCCTTGTGCAGCACGTGCGGGCGCCGCTGGGCTCCTACGCCGAAGCCGCGCGCCGCACCATCGGCGGCGACGTCTCGACCAACCGCGGCGCCCCACGCGGCCGCCTCTACGTCTTCGCGTTCGACCAGTCGCACATTTCCCCCCGGAACGAGCAGGTCGCCCGGCGCGCGGTGGAACGGTTCCTCCGCTCCCGGGTTCGCGCCGGGGACCGCGTTGCGCTGTACGGCCTTCCCGGCCCCGGCGCCCGGGTGGGCTTCACGAGCGACGTGAGCCGGGTGGTCGCCGCGTTGCCGAGCCTGTCGGGAGCTCGCGAGCGGGCCCGCTTCACCGGCATCGGCGAGATCCGGGAGTTCGAGGCGTTCGAGATCGACCGCGGCAACCGGGAGGTCCTGCAGCAGGTCCTGCTGCGCCTCAGCGAGGAGGCGGGCTTCGGCGTCAGCGCCATGGACGTCCGGGATGCGAGCCGCTCGGTCGTGAACCGGGCGGACTCCCAGGCCCGCCAGTTCCTCGACACGTTCGCCGACCTCATCCGGGCCCTGCGCCGGATCGAGGGCCGCAAGGACGTCATCCTGGTCTCCGAGGGATTCCACGGCGACAACCTCGGGCGCGACCTCGAGCGGGTGGCGGCGGCCGCCGCGCAGTCCTACAGCGCCGTCCACGCCCTCGACATCAACCGGCGCGACGCGGACATCGAGGAACGGAACCCGCTCGGGGGGCAGCGCTTCACGGCCATCGAGAGCCGGGTGGCGCCGCTCGGCACGCTGGCCGCCGAGACCGACGGAGCCCTCTTCGTCCGCGCCGCGACCCGACTCGACACCGTGCTCGAGGCCATCGGGGGCCGGTCCGGGGACCACTACATCGTCGGGTTCGAGCCGGCCGGCGGCGGCCGCGACGGGGACGACTACCGGAGGGTCGGCGTCCGGGTCACCCGGCCGGGCGCACGCGTCCGGACGCGCACGGGCTACGCGATGGAGGCGGGCGATCCCTCCGTGCGAGGGCGCCGGCAGGCCATCGACGCGGCGCTCGCCGCGCCGTTCGCCCTGCAGGGGCTGCGGGTCGAGTACACGACCTACGTGGTGCGCGGCGAAACGCCCGTCCAGCCCACCGTCGTCCTGAGCCTGGAGGCGGAGCTGCCGGTCGCTGCGGCCCGGGCGGGCGGTGCGGCGGATGTGGTGTTCGTGGTCCGGGACGCTCGCACGGGGCAGGCCGTGGCGAGTGGCCGCGACGTCATCCCGCTGCCGTCCGTCCCCGCTCCCGGCCGCGCCGTGGGGCGGGGAGCCTATCGGGTGCAGTTCGAGGCGCCGCCCGGGACCTACCTGATGCGGGCCGTGGTTCGCGAGCCGGGGGGGCAGATCGGAAGCGCGGACCGGCGCTTCGAGATTCCGTCGGCGACCGCGGCCGCCGTGTCGTCCAGCGACATCATCCTCGGGCCCGCGACCGACCGCTTCCCGGTGCGCGCAAGGGCGTACTCGGACGACGGGCTGAGCGGAGTGGTGGAGCTGTACGGCGCACCGGCGGATGTCGACGCCGTCGCAGTCCGGCTCTCCCTGCTGCCGGCGGGTGAGGGCGGCGCCGTCCCGCGCGTACGCACCGGCGACCTGGACGTCGTGGATGCGGGGCGCGGTGGAGGCCGCCGGATCGTCCCGTTCGAGCTCCCGCTCGACGGGTTCCCTGCCGGTCGCTACGTGGTGGAGATCGAGGTGTCGAGCGACGGGGAGACCGTCCGGCAGGTTCGGCGGGAGCTCGACGTCGTCCACGGGTCGCGCCCGGGCCTCGCTGCGGCTTCCGCCGGGAGGCCCGCTCGATCGGAGATTCTCCGCGGGCAGTTGGCCGGCCGCTACCTCGCCTCCCTCGGCGCCGTCGCCGGCGGCGGTCGAGCCGCCGCGGCGCTGGCGCGGGCGCAGCAGGACGACTGGCCGGGCGCGAGTGCGATGATCTCTGCCTCGGGCCCCGATTCCGGGGCGGAGAGCGCGATCGGAGAGCTCGCCCTGCGGGGCTTGGCGCGCTTCGCCGCGGGCGACTACGCCGGCGCGGCGGAAGCACTGGACGCGGCGTTCGCGGCCGACGCCGACGCACCGCGACGCGCCCTTACCGCGTTCTTCCTGGGGTGGGTCCACGCCTATCGCGATGACGACCGGCGGTCGGCGAGCGCCTGGCGCAGCGCCGTTTTCCTCGATCCGACGCTGGTGCCCGCCCACCTGGCGCTGGCGGACGCCTATGTGCGCCTGTCCCAGCCGGCGCTGGCGGCGCAGGTCCTGCAGGCGGGCCTCGCCGCGCTGCCCGAGTCCCCGGAGCTGCGCGATCGCCTGTCGCGCCTGACGCCCTGAGGTCCGCTTCGTCGGGGGACTCGCTCCTCGCGGGCCGCTTCCCGACGGAGCGCAGATAGACGCACGACGCAAGCTGTCGATGGATGCGGGAAGACGAGGGTCGAGTTCTTCCGGCCGGCGATCTCCGTCGCGGTCCGGGATGCCGATGGCCGCGAGGCAGTGGTTCCCCTCGAGAGATCAGCCGTCGAACAGCAGGGATCCGCGGGATCACGGATCGGTGGCCGCGGTGGGCGACGGGGGACGCAGCCGGGTCTCGGCCGTCATGCGCTGGTCGGTCGCCTCGTGGAAGAACGTCTCCCACTGCTGCCGGATCCGGTCCAGCTTGGCCACGTGGTCGGGATTGGGGTCGCGCCCGCCCCGGACCACGTACACGAAGGCCTGCCGCTGCACGCGGGGCGAGTCGGCGGCGCTCGGGACGCGCTCCCCCTCCACCTCGATGACGTCCTCGATGAGGACGTCGCGCCGCGTGCCGTTGAAGGTCACCCCCACCTGCGGCGATCCCGTGCGGCGGGCCGGCGGCAGGGCGTTCGTCGGGGCTTCCACGTAGAAGAACGACGGCACCTCGGAGGCGTCGCGCACGCCCATCACGTACTGATCGAGCGGGCTGTAGCGCTCCACGGCGGCCACGGTCCGGAAGGCTCCGCCCCCGAGGGCCTCGATGTCGTTCCCCTCCATCACCGAGGCGTCGGAGTCGAAGAAGAAGCTCCAGTGGGCGAAGTCCCGGCCGAGAAGCTCCGACGAGCGCTCGTGGTCGTGGTTGCTGAAGTCGAGGAAGGAGAGCCAGCGGTGGCCCACCTCGTGCCCGAGGATGCTCAGGGTGGTGTCCGGGTCGTTCACCACCATCTCCGTGTCGTCGGAGTACTTCCCGAGCCAGCCCATGACGACGATGCTGCTCAGCTCGTCGCTTCCGAAGTCGGCAGGAATCTCGAAGATCGGCAGGCCGATGCCCTGGATGTCGTTCGCGATGTTGATCTCGAAGGCGAACGCCTCGAAGAGGATCGGGGCATCCGTCCAGATGAGGATCTGATCGTAGCTGTCCGGGTGCGACCGCAGGAACTTCTGAGCCACCGCGACCGTGTCGAGCTCGCCCCGCAGGCCGAAGCGTTCCCCGACCGCGGCGGCACCGCCCGTGGCGCCGGCGGTGTCGCTCAGGTCGACCGAGGCGAACGAGGTCGTACGGCCCGGGGAGAGCCCGACGACCGCTTCCCCGAGGCCGATGCCGGCGTCGAGCGTCATCTCGACGACCCCGGTCGAGAGCAGCGTGGCCTGGACCGTGGTCGTGGACTGCGAGCCGTACCCCGGCACCGCGCACCAGGTCACGGTGACGGCGTCCGTGCCGCTCCGGGCGTACACGCCACCGCCGGACGAAGGGTCCAGGTCGGCCAGGAACGGCGCGATGCGCGGCGCCCCCGAGAGCAGCCGGGAGACGTTGCGCGCGGAGCTGGCGCTGTCTCCCTCCTCGAACGTGATGTTGCCGTCGGAGTTGACGAACGCACCCTCGTGCGTGGCCGTGTAGTAGGTGAACTCGAACGGCAGATCGAGGGCCATGCTGTCGTCGTCGCCCAGCGTCAGTTGGCTTCCCACCGGCGAGCGCCAGGCCGCGGTCCCGAGGTGCGTGACGTCGTAGCCGCCGTCGTCGTTCGGGCTGAAGCGCAGCGCGACGTCGCGCAGGTCGTAGATGTTCGCGGCACGGACGAGGTCGCCCTCGTCCCTGAGCACCGCGATCTCGCCGATGTCCTCCGCCTCGGCCTCGTCCGGATCGTCCGCGGCCATCGGGCGCAGGAGCCCCCGCTCCAGGGCAGTACGGTGGTTCCAGACGCTGTCGAGGACCCCCCACCGCCCGCCATTGTCGACCACCCCGAAGCGCTTGTCGGCGCCGAAGGGTGGCGCGGCGGCGGCGCCCTGCAGGGATGCCGCCGCCGTCACGTCGGGGCAGGGGTTCTGCGCGGCGAGCGGCGTGGGCGAGCCGGCCGCCAGTGCGGCGGCCGGCACCCCGATTCGCAGTGCGCGCGCGAGCCAGGACATCGGCTACAACTCCGCGATCCGGGCTAGCGCGCCCTGACGGGCGCGCGGGGAGTCGGCGTCAGGCGCGAGCACTTCATGGCGGGTTCTGCGGCGCAGGCTCCTAGAAGCCGACCCGGAAACCGAGACGCAGCAGGCTCGGGTTCATGATCTCCAGCGTCTGCCCCGGGCCGGTCAGCCCAGGGGCCGCCCCGACGTCGTACTGCCGGCCGAGCACCGTCCCCGCGTTGAGGATGTTGAACCAGTCGAGGTCGATGTTCAGCGTGACCTCGTCGAACCGGAACTCCTTGCCGACACGCATGTCGAAGCTCCGGATGGCCGGGAGCCGGTTGGCGCCGACGTCCGCGGTGAGCAACACGTTCTTGAAGTTGCCGGGGTCCCTCGGGTGGGCTTGGATCTCCTGGTGGTAGGGCTGCCCGTAACCCTGCCGGACCAGCAGGTTGGCAGCGATGTTGATGCCCAGCGGAGCCTGGTAGAGCCCGTTGGCGATGAACTGGTACTTCGGCGTCAGGAAGAAGATGTCGGACTTCCCGCTGCCGCTCGTGCTCGTGATCACCAGGCCGCCGTCGCGCTGCGGGCTGCCCGGCGTCGGCGTCGGGTCGATGATCGCTGCCGCGGGATCGGTGAAGTACTCCCGGTGGTCGTTCCAGGAGTAGCCGATGCGCGCCATCCAGCGGTTGCTCAGCCGCTTGATGAAGTTGGCCTCCCAGCCCCAGTACTGCTGGTGGTAGCCGGCCCGGTTACTCTCCTCGGTGCCGTTGCCGGGCGGCAGCGCCACGCCGGGGAGCGGGGCGTAGACGTCCTGGCTGACCGATCCGCCGCCCGCGGCCTCGGGGAGCGTTGCCGTGAGGGTGTCCACGATGCCGTAGTGGGCGGAGGTGATTCCGATCAGGTGTAACCACCGGGTGTTGGTGAATCGTCGATACGTAACCGACGTGGTGAAGGCCGAGTTCGGGATCGGCAGCTCCCGGTCGATACCGAATATCACCTCGTGCGTGCGGGGGGATGTCAGGTCCGGGGATATCCGGTTGACGCTGTCGGTTGACGTCGGGTTGTTGGGATCGAAGCCGAAGGTGCTGATGATGCCGGCGTCTAGCAGCAGCTCGTCCGGTTGCGCTATCCCGTCGCCGTTGAGGTCGACGGCCAGAAAGGAGACTTCCGAGTAGGAGATCGGACTCGCGATCTGTTGGGCTGAGCCCGCCGACAACTGGGATGCGAACTGCCCGTAGCTCGCGCGCAGAAGCGTGCTGGAATCTTCGCCGAGAGCGTAGCTGACGCCGATGCGGGGCGCCAGGATGTCGAATGTATGGGTGTTGAACAGCGCCGGTGCGGTGAGCGCAGGCAGCAGGTTGGGGACCAGCGGGCTCGCCTGGCGGCTCGCTTCCAGCAGGGACGAGGTCGACCGGTCGTAGCGGATGCCCAGGTCGATCGTGAGACGGTCCATCGAGATCCGGTCGCTCGCGTAGAAGTGCAGGTACCGTCCCTCGCTGTTGTTCACCGCGTCCGCGACGAAGATGGGCAGCATCAGGCCGTTCGTCGGATAGCTGCCGAGATGAATGTTGACCTGCCCCGTTCCCGGCCAGGTGCTCTGCGATTCGACGGTGTTCTTGCGCCAGCCGAAGCCGAGCTTCACCTCGTGGTTCGCACGGAAGTAGTTGGCGTCGACGTTGGCCACTTGCTGCGGGCGGTACGAACGGTAGTCCACGAACGAGTTGTGCCAGACGCGGTTGACGTCGCGGTAGACGCCCTCGACGTCGAGCCCGCCGCGCGGCGTCAGGAAGAAGCCGTTGTTGTAGATGCTTCCCTTGGCGCTCACGACCAGGTCGCCCCCGACCTAGTTGCCGGACGCGGTGTAGAGGCCGGAGCCCAGGCCCCCCTGGTCCCACGTGGTCTCGTCGGGCCGCGTCGGGCCGGCGTTCCGGCCCAGCTTGACCTTGGCCCCGTTGAAGTGGTTGAAGCCGAGGCGCAGCCCGTCGGTCACCTGCCCCTGCAGCTTGAGCGCCCGGTTGGTCAGCGTGGTGCGGTCGGAGGTGTCGATGAGGGTCCGCAGGCGGATGTCGGTCTCGCCCAGCGCGCCCCAGGCCCACAACCGGTCCCGGACCAGCGGGCCGCCGATCTCGAAGCCGTAGTCCCGGTACTGCTCCATGCGGTTGCCCTTGCCGGTCTGCCCGCCGATCGACTCGGCCAGCATCGGCGACAGGTTGTTGTGCTGCAGCGCCTCGTTGGCGAAGTAGCCCCGCACGCTTCCGTGGTACTGGTTGCTGCCGCTCTTGAGCACGACGTCGACTGCCGCCCCGGGGGTCTGGTTCCGGACGTCGGCGCCTCCGGTGTTGATGCGCACTTCCTGGAACTGGTCGAAGTCCCAGTACGTGGGGGACGAGAGCGACGCCATGTCGGTGATCACGACGCCGTCGAGGGTCCAGGTGTTCTCGTCGCTGCTGGCGCCCTTGGCCATGTAGTTCGACTGCTGGCCGGATTCGGCGCCGCCGACGTTGACGCGGTCGACGATGACGCCCGGGATCGTCTGCAGCACCACCCACGGATCGCGCGACGACGGAATCTCCTGCAGCTCCTCCAGGGTGACGTGGGTGTCGGTGCTCTGGCGCCGGGGGTCGACGATGGGCGAGATCCCCGTAACCGTGATCGTTTCGTCGAGCCCGCCGACCTCCAGCGTCGCGACCATCGGAGTCGACGCCGCCGCCCGCACCTGGACCGCGGTGTCGACGTAGGCGCTGAACCCGGGCAGCTCGACGCGCACCTCGTAGGTGCCGGGCGGCAGCCGCAGCAGGTGCGCCTCGCCCTGCACGTCGGTGAAGATGTCGGAGCGATCTTCCGGGCCGGTGATGGCCACGGAGGCGCCCGGCAACACGGCGCCGGTGGTGTCCTCGACGGTGAGGTCGATGCGGCCCAGGTCGACTTGGGCCGAGGCAGGTGAAGCCAGCAGAACGAGCGCCAGCCCGGTGGCCGCGCCCAGCGTCGCACGAAGCGTTTGCCGTTTCATCTCGCCGCCCTCCATCACGTGTGCGGGAGCAGCGGAACCGGCGCTCGAACTATCGGGAACCTTCCGCGCTCCCGCCACGTAACCTCATCGTAACAGTAGCCGGTGCCTGTTGGCGACAATGCTGTCGCCAACAGGCACCGGCCGTCCCCCGAAGATGGCGTTGCGCCGCGGACGTCCTGCGCAGGGTGCCGCGAGCGTCAGCGCCCGATGCTCTCCAGCACGCCCGCGAGGCGCCGGATGTCCGCGGCGTAGAAGGCCGGCGGCGCAGTCCGCACGAACCGCTCCAGGTACGGGCGCGCCGCCGCGGGGTCGCCCGCGTTGACCAGCTCCGTTGCCAGGTTGAACAGGGCATCGAAGTTGGCCGGGTCCAGCTCGACGGCGCGGGTCCAGCTCGCGACCGCCGCCTCCCGATCGCCGCCGCGGAGCTGCACCACTCCGAGGCCGGCGTGCGCGCGCGAGGAACGCGGCGCGAGCGCCACCGCGCGCTCGAATGCGGCGGCCGCCGCCGTTCGATCCCCGCGCTGGACGTGGACCGTGCCGATGTTCTCGAGCGCCATGGCGCTGTCGGGGTCGAGCTCGATGACGCGCTCGAACGTCCGCAGGGCCCGCTCGGCGTCGCCCCGGCGGGCGTACGCGATCCCCAGGGCGTTCAGCGGGTCGAGGGCCGGCCGCTCGCCCGCGACAAGCGCCTCGAGCAGCGGCACGGCCTCGTCCGCCCGGTCGCTCTCGGCCAGGTAGATTCCGAGCTGGCCGGCGGTGGACGGACTGGCGATGCCGGCGTCCCGCGCGCTCGTCAGGACCGCGATCGCCTCGTCGACCTCTCCCTGCGACCAGTGCAGGAAGGCCAGGTGCCGGTGGGCCAGCTCCAGCTCGGGGCGTTCGGCGATGACGCCCCGGTAAACCTCGACCGCCTCGCGCGCCCGGCCGCGCTGGAACAGGTCCACGCCGCGGTGGATTGCCTCGTCCAGGTGTACGAGGCGCTTCGGGTCGTCGTCGGCCGAGTAGCTCTCCCTGGGGGGCGCCGCCCCCCGGAGGTAGCCGAGCGATCGCAGGCGCTCGGCGACCTCGGCCGTCTCCGCGATGCGGCGGTCGAGCGGATCCGACGCCGGCAGGTCTTCCAGCAGCGCCGCCAGCTCCCGCACGCGCCCCGCACGCCCCGGGACCAGGTTGTCCAGCTCGGCGGGGTCCGCATCGAGGTCGTAGAGCTCCGACAGCGGCAGATCGATGTACTTGTTCCGCCCCGCCAGCACCCCGCGCAGCGGCGCCCACCCCCGGTTGAGGGAGGCCGACAGCGCCTCGAAGTACGACAGCGGCTCGGTGCCCGCGTCGGCCCGCGCCGGGTCCAGCAGCGAACGACCGGGCAGCGCGGGAGGCGCGGGCAGCGCGAGCGCGTCGAGGACCGACGGAAGGATGTCGACATGGCGGGCGGGCTCGGACGCGACGACGCCGTCGCCCGGCCGCTCCGACGCCCGCGGACCGACCTGCGCGACTATCAGCGGCACCCGGAGCGTCGCCTCGTAGGCGAACAGGCCGTGGGTCTGCTCGCCATGTTCCCCGAGGGCTTCCCCGTGGTCGGATGTGACCACGACCAACGTCGGGCGCGCCCCGCCCGCGGCCGCCGCGGCGAGGAGCGGCCCGAGCGCATGGTCGGTGTAGGCGACCTCGCCGTGGTACGGGCTCGCCGCGTACCGGGCGTCGAAGGGGGGCGGCGGCCGGTAGGCGGCGTGCGGGTCGAACAGGTGCACCCACGCGAACCACCGTCCGGCCTGCGCCTCGATCCAGTCGCGGGCCACGGCGACCACCTCCTCGGCCGGCCGTTCGGCGATCGTGAAGTCGGAGGGCCCCTCCGCGTGCCCGAAGCGGTCGTCGTAGACGTCGAAGCCGGCGTCGAGCCCGAACTGGCTGTCGAGCGGAAAGGCGGCCACGAACGCCCCGGTGGCGAAACCCTCGGCGCGGAGCATCGAGGCCAGGGTCGGGCGGTCGGGCGGCAGCCGATAGCCGGAGTTGTCGTGGATGCCGTGCTCGAACGGGTACACGCCGGTGAGGATGCTGGCGTGCGAAGGGAGCGTCACCACGGCATGCGCGTGCGCGAACTCGAAGCGGGCGCCGGCCGCGGCCAGGCGATCCAGATTGGGGGTCGCAGCCGGTCCGCCGTAGCTGCCGAGCGCATCGGCGCGCAGCGTGTCGATGGTGACGAGCAGCACGTTCTGATCGGCGGTGCGCTCGACCAGCAAGGCCGGCGCACGGCCCGGCCAGAACCAGACGAGCGCCGCGCCGGCCCCGGCCAGCAGCAGCGCGGCCGCTCCGCGTCCGCGCGTGAACCGGACGCGGAGCGGCCGCGCGGCGGAGCCCCCTCCGCGGTCCGGCCGGTCCCGCGACCTGCCCCGCCGCGGCCTGCCCCGGGAACCTCCTCGCATCTACTTCAGGCAGTCGTTGAACCAGGCCAGCGCCATCTGGGCCGATTCGTCGAACGCCTCGCGGTAGATGTCGTAGTGCGAGATGTCGGGGATCACGCGGTACTCCGCCCGCGCCCCGTTCGCCTTCGCCCGCTCGACCGACAGCTCGCCGGCCCGGTGCCGGTCGAAGAGCTCCTCGTGCTCGGCGTCGACGACCAGGAGCGGAATCGTGATCCGCGAGGCGTCCTCGACCGGCCGGTAGCCGATCACCTTGTCGAGGTGCGCCCAGCCGTTCAGGTTGGGGGCCTTGTCCGTCCCCTGCGGCAGCGGCGCGATCTCGCCCCGCGCCCGGCGGATGGCCTGCTCGCGCGCGTACGCCTCGATGTCGACGCCGGTGTCCTTCCACGACGTCTGCGCGAGATCGAGCGAATCGGCCGCCGCCACCTGGCCCACTGCGCAGGCCGCGCGCGGCTCGTTGGCGGCCACCCAGATGGCGTGGGCCCCGGAGTAGCTCGAGCCCCAGTAGCCGAGCCGGCTCGTGTCGACGCTCGCCTCGCCCTCGATGAAGTCGAAGGCCCGGCGGATGTCCAGCGTCTGGTCGATCGGGTCGACGACGGTCCGGATCTCGCGCGCGACGACCTGCACCTCGCCGTTCTCGCCGGGCTCCGGCATGTCGCCGATTACCACCAGCTTGCCGTCGCTCTCGCCCCACCCGCGGTAGTCGAAGGCGAGCACGACGAAGCCGTCGGCCGCGAAGATCGCGGCGTTGCGGACCAGGCTGGCCTTGGTGCCGCCCCAGCCGTGGCTCATGACGATGGCCGGGAGATCCCCCGCCGCGTCGCGCGGCCAGTAGAGGTCGGCGGCCATCCGGGTGCCTTCGCTCCAGATGTCGACGGCCCTGCGCTCGACGCCCTCGGGCAGCTCGAGGCCCGGCTGGGCGACGGCCGGCGCCGGTGTTCCGATGCCGGCGGCGAAGCCGGCCACGATGCCGGCGACGATGATGATCTCCTGAACGGTGTTCCGGCGCGTCCTGCGCATGGTTCTTCCTCCTCCTGCTCCTGCTGCCAGCCCTGCCACCCGAAACCGTCCTAGCGATGCGGAAAGCGTCGCATCAGTCGGTGCTGGGCTTTCGTCTGGCGCTTGTCCTCCAGCCGCGCCAGCTCGTCCCGGCGGCGCTCGAGCGCGTCGCGCTCCACCCGCAGCCGATGATAGTGCGCCAGCCGGGACGGGGCGAGGCGCCCCTCGTCGGCGGCCGCCCGCACCGCGCACCGGGGCTCGGCAAGGTGCTGGCAGTCACGGAACCGACAACCTGCCGCCAGCGCGTCGATGTCGGCGAACGTCTCCTCGAGGGCGCGGTCGGCGTCCCAGCTCTGCAGCTCGCGCATGCCCGGGGTGTCGATGATGAGGCCTCCGGCCGGCCGTACGATCAGCTCGCGGTAGACGGTCGTGTGCCGGCCCCGGCTGTCTCCCATCCGGACGCTCTCGGTCCGCTGCCGGTCGCTGCCGAGCAGGCGATTGATGATCGTCGACTTCCCGACCCCCGACGAGCCGAGGAGGGCCAGCGTCCGTCCCGCGCCGAGGTACTGCGCCACCGCGTCGAGGCCGGCGTTCGCCGTGCAGTCCGTGACGTGGATCGGCACGTCGCCGGCGACGGCCCGCACCTCGGCGACCCGGGCCGCCGGGTCGTGGCTGAGGTCGGCCTTGTTCAGGACGACGACGGGCGTGACGCCGCCGTCCGCGGCGGCCATGAGGTAGCGCTCGATGCGGCGCACGTTGAAGTTCCCGTCGAGGCCGCTGACGAGCAGGACCACGTCGACGTTCGCGGCGACCACCTGCCGCTTCGTCGGATCGCCCGCCGCCTTGCGGGCGAAGAAGCCCCGGCGCGGCAGGATGGCCCGGATGCTCGCCTTCGCCTCGGCGCCCCGCACCTCGACCGCCACCCAGTCGCCGACGGCGGGCAGCGCGGCCGACTCGGCAGCCCGGTGGCGCAGCCGCCCGGTCGCTTCGGCCAGCAGATCTCCCGCCGGCGTGAACACCCTGTACAGATGGTTGTGCGCGATCGACACCCGCGCGGGCACGGTACCGGGCTCGTCGAGCGCGTCGAACGCGCACGCGAAGTCGTGGTCCCAGCCGAGCTGGCCGAGGTCCGGAAAGAAGACGACGCCCGCTTTCGGCTCTGCCATGGTGCGATGTTCCGCGGTCCGTCGTGCCCTGCGGGTGCCGTCGATCATACGCGCCCGGCGCCGGCGTCGGCGTCGGCGTCGGCGTCAGAGTCGGAGTCCGCGCCACCGCCCTCCCCGGCATCGCCCGGTGGGTTCCCGAGCGTCTCGCGCGCCATCGCGGTCGCGTCGGCCGTCCCGGCGGACTCCGCGGCGGCGTCCCCTGCGGAGGACGGGGCCCCGTCGGCGGCCGTCGTGAAGTTGTGCACGCCAGCCCCGAGCAGGCGGACCGGCCGTGCTCCCGCGTCGGTACGTTCGAGCAGCGCTACCGCCCGCCGTGCGATCTCGTCCGCGTCCGCCGTCGGCGGCTTGCGCGTGTCGCTGCGCGTGATCGTGGTGAAGTCGTCGTAGCGCACCTTGATGGTGATGGTCCGGGCCGTCATCTTCCGGCGCTCGAGCCCGGCCGCGGTGCGGCGGGCCATGCCGTCGATCTCCTTGCGAATGGCCTCGAGATCGGTCAGGTCCTCGGCGTAGGTCCGTTCCGAGCTCGACGAGCGGGCCTTGCGCGTGCTCTGGACCGGCCGGTCGTCGATGCCGTGCGACAGGCGTACCAGCCACTCGGCCCGGCTCCCGACGATGCTCGTCAGTCGCTCGACGTCGAAGCGGCGCACGTCCACCAGGGCCACGATGCCGTGCGCGCGGAGCTTGCGGGCGGTGACGGGGCCGACGCCGAGGAGCGCGTTGACGGGCAGTTGCTGCAGAAAGGCCTCGACCCGCTCGGGGGCGACGACGGTCAGCCCGTCCGGCTTTCGCCAGCCCGAGGCGATCTTCGCCAGGAACTTGTTGGGGGCGACGCCGGCCGAGGCAGTCAGGCCGGTCTCCTCGCGGATCTGCTCCTTCAGGCGCTTGGCGACGGTCGTGGCCAGCGGCTCGGCCCACGCGTTCTCGGTGACGTCGAGGTAAGCTTCATCGAGCGAGAGCGGCTCGACCGCCGGCGTCACGGCCCGAAACAGCGCGAACACCTGCCGGGACACGGCCTGGTACTTGTTGAAGTCCGGCCGCACGATCACCAATTCGGGGCACCGCCGCACCGCGTTGGCCATCGGCATTGCCGATCGAACCCCGAACGCGCGCGCTTCGTAACTGGCGGCAGTGACGACGCCGCGCTGGTCGGGGCGTCCGCCCACCACGACCGGCCGGCCGCGCAGCTCGGGGTCGTCGCGCTGCTCGACCGACGCGTAGAAGGCGTCCATGTCGATGTGCACGATGCGCCGCTGGGGTGAAGCCATGGCGAAAGTCTACGACCGATGAGCGACAAGAAGAAGCGCGCCCTCACGGCCGGCTCCTGGCAGGAGGCGCGCGGCCTCGTCTGGCGCTACCGCTACCGCCTCGCCCTCGGGCTGGTGCTGCTGCTCGTCAGCCGCCTGTCGGGCCTGGTTCTACCGTGGATGTCGGGTTACGTCATCGACGAGGTCATTCCGGGCGGGGATCGCGGCGAGCTCCTCCTGCTCGGCGCGCTCGGGGTGGGCGCCACCGTGGTGTCGGCGGCCACCGGCTTCGGCCTCTCGCGCGTGCTTGGCGTCGCCGCGCAGCGCGCCATCACCGAGATGCGCAAGCGGGTCATGGCCCATGTCTCGCGCCTGCCCGTCCACTACTACGACTCCACGCAGACCGGTGTGCTCATCTCGCGCATCATGACCGACGCGGAGGGAATCCGGAACCTCGTCGGCACGGGCTTCGTGCAGCTCGTCGGGGGTTCCTTCACGGCCGCGGTCGCCCTGGCCTGGCTCTTCTATCTCAACTGGCGGCTGACGTCCGTGACGCTCGTCGCCCTGATCGTCTTCGGGTCCGTGCTCGCCGTCGCCTTCTCCCGCCTGCGCCCGGTGTTCCGGGAGCGCGGCAAGATCAACGCGGAGGTGACCGGACGCCTGGGCGAGACGCTCGGAGGCATCCGCATCGTCAAGGCCTACGGCGTCGAGCGGCGCGAGCAGATCGTCTTCGCCAAGGGCGTGCACCGGCTCTTCCGCAACGTGGCGAAGGCGGTCGTGGGCGTGTCTGCCGTCGGTTCGCTGGCAACCCTGATCATGGGGATCATCGGCGCCCTGATGATCGTGCTCGGCGGGCAGGCGCTGATGGACGGCACGTGGACGGTCGGGGCGCTGTTCCAGTACATCCTCTTCACCGGCATGGTCATCGCGCCGGTCATCCAGATCTCCTCCATCGGCACCCAGATCACGGAGGCGTTCGCGGGCCTCGACCGGATTCGCGAGATCCGGCAGATGGCGACCGAGGACGAGGAGGACGCCGCCCGCGCCCCGCTCGGGGCCCTCGGCGGCGAGGTGCGCCTCGAGGACGTCTGGTTCGAGTACGAGAAGGACGTCCCGGTGCTCAAGGGCGTGTCGCTGACCGCGCCGTCGGGCACGACGACGGCGCTCGTCGGATCGAGCGGCTCCGGCAAGAGCACCCTGATCAGCCTCGTCATGGCCTTCAACCGACCGAAGCGGGGCCGCGTGCTGGTCGACGGGCGGGATCTGGAGTCGATCCGCCTGACCGACTACCGAGGCCACCTGGGCGTCGTGCTCCAGGAGAACTTCCTCTTCGACGGGACGATCGCGGCCAACCTCGGCTTCGCCAAGCCGCACGCGACCGAGGACGAGGTCCGCGAGGTGAGCCGCATCGCCCATTGCGACGAGTTCATCAACGGGTTCCCGGACGGCTACGCCACCGTCGTCGGCGAGCGGGGCGTGAAGCTCTCCGGCGGCCAGCGCCAGCGCGTGGCCATCGCGCGAGCCATCCTGGCCGACCCGGGGATCCTCATCCTAGACGAGGCGACCTCCAGTCTCGACAGCGAGAGCGAGGCGCTCATCCAGGACGGACTGCAGGCGCTGCGCCGCGGGCGGACGACGTTCGTCATCGCCCACCGCCTGTCGACCATCCGCAGCGCCGACCAGATCCTGGTCCTCGAGGCGGGCGAGATCGTCGAGCGCGGCACGCACGACGAGCTGATGGCGCTCGACGGCCGCTACAAGCAGCTCTACGACAAGCAGTACGGCCTCGAGCGCAACCGCTTCATCAATCCGGGTGAGGACTTCACACCGGAGCCGGCGGCCGTCGAGGTGCCGGCGGGGCGCGGGCGGGGCGCGGTGTAGGCCCGGCTGGCCGCCGGCGGACCAGGGAGCGACCGTACGGAGGGAGCCGCCGCCCCTCGTCGATGAGCGCCGGGGCTTCGGAGCGACCCGCGACGGTCGAGCTTCTCAGCCGGCTCGCGGGCCGACCATCCACTCCACGAACGCCCGGATCTGCCGGCGGAACGCCGCAAGGACGTCGGGCAACCGCTCCTCGAGGGGGCGCATGCGCTCTGCCTGCAGCCGCGAACCATAGAGGTTGCGGAACACGTGCCGCAATCGCAGGAAGTCCCCGAGCTCCTCCGCGAGAGCGGCGTCGATCACCGCGGGTCGGACGTCCGGGATCTCGAGCGTCATGTCCGTGACGACCTGTCGGTGCCACCGTTCCCCCTGGGGAACGCCTCCGTTCAGCTCTTCGGCGAGGCGGACCAGGATGCGCTCGACGCCGCAGTAGAAGTCGTGGAGCATCGATCCTCGTGCACGCAGCGCGAAGGTGTCGTCGTCGCGGGGGGCGCTGGCGAGCTCGTCCCGCAGCGCATCCAGGCCGTGGAGCTCGTGCTCGATCTCGGCCGCGAGGCGGCGCGCGAAGGCCTCGTCGAGCGTCACAGGTCGACGCCTTCGCGTCGAACCGCCTGGCGGATGTAGTCGGCGGCGGTCTCCACCGGGATCAGGTCGAGCTCGAACGCAGTCATGTCCGCGGCGTGCGCGGACACCCGGAAGAAGTGTTCGGGCGGGAGCCCCTCGACGGCGAGGTCGAGGTCCGAGCGCCGCGTGAAGCGCCGGTCCGGCACGAATGCCGAGCCGATGCCGATCACTCGGCTCGCTCCCCGACGCTGGAGGAAGCGAGCGATCCGGAGCGCGTCCGCCCGCGCCGTCGCCCGGTCACCCGGCGCGAAGCGGGTCCGGCGGACGTGCTCCAGAAAGACGCGACGGTCCATCCGACGCAGTATACGCAGACAACACGGAGCGAGCGCCTGGGGGCGTCACCGCCACGCTGGACGGCCCCAGCCCCCACCGTCTTGGGAGCTTGCGCCGCGGCACGCACTCCGTTGGCGTTCTGCGGCGCAAAACTCCTAGACTTCGGGAGGGCGCGACGTACAGGCGGGCATGGCGCTCGCGCAGACACGGTTTTCGCGTTGACGGGAGCTGGATCCCCCATGAAGAGTCGTCTCGGACGGATTCGTCGGCGGGAGGTTCGTCCAGGCGGCGCGATTCGCCGAACGACGGTCGCTGCATTCCTGCCTGCGCTCGTCGCGGGTGTTCTCGCCACGGCGCCGGGGGCGACCGCGGAACGGGGCGGCGGGCAGGAGACCGGGACGATCGCCGGCCGGGTGACGGTGACGAACGCCCCGGAGCCGCGCATGGTCGAGGTGACGGCGGATCAGCAGGTCTGCGGCGACGAGGTCGAGGACCGGGCCGTGGTCGTCGACGGATCGGGCGGCCTCGCCAACGCGGTAATCCTCGTCGCCGGGGTGCCGTGGGGCGACGCGCGTCCGGAGGCCGTCATCGACAACGCCGGCTGCCACTTCGTGCCGCGCGTCCAGGTGGCGCCCACGCGGTCCGTCCTCACGGTCCGCAGCGCGGACGACGTGCTCCACACGACGCACGCCTACGACGACCGGCATCGCACGCTCTTCAACATTGCCATCCCGTTCCCCGGCCTGGAGATCGAGCGCCCCCTGCGGCGCCCCGGGCCGGTGCGCGTCGAGTGCGACTCCCACGGCTGGATGCGGGGTTGGATCTACGTCACGGACGACATCGGAACGGTGTCGGGTGCGGGGGGGCGGTACGAGCTGACCGGCATCCCGCCCGGGACCTACGACCTGACCGTCTGGCACGAGCGCTACGACGGCGCGACGCGCCAGGTGACGGTCACGGCCGGCGGCACCGCGGCGGCGAGCTTCACGCTCGAGTGAGTCCTCGCCCGCCAGTCGTCGCCTGACGGCTCCGCATGGCGCCCAGCCAGGCCTGCCGGAGTCCGGCGCCGTCCTACCGCCCGGACTCCGGCTCCCGCAGGTCGTAGCGGTGGCTGAAGCCGGTGCGGCTGTTGGTCACCGTGAACGATCCGTCGCGGCGCGCCTCGGCCCGGATCCAGTGCGACGGCCCCATGTGGACCGTCCGTCCATCCTCCTGCGCCACGCCTTCGTCGAGGTTCGCGATGAACCGCTCGGGCCGGTTCGCGTCCCCCGCCGGGAGGGAGTAGTGGTTCTGCCAGAGGTGCTCCAGGGTCGGTGAGCGTCCGAGTATCTCGAACGTCTGGGGCGCGCCTCCCTTGCGGGGGCCGTTGTTCATGATGGCCGCGCGCGGGGCGATGGCATGGGCCAGGGCCTCCGAGCCGGACGTCTCGGAGCCGTGGTGGGAGACCAGGTAGAGATCCACCGTCCCGATCTTGTTGTCCGGACACATCAGCGGGTGCTCCTGGTTCCAGTTCAGGTCGCCCATGATGACGGCGCGGAAGCGGCCGAACGTGACGGCCGCGCTGATCGACTGGTCGTCCTCGGCGTTGCCGTAGCGGCTCGTGATCTCCGGGCCCTGGAACGCGAAGCCTTCGCAATAGGGGTTGGCGCCGCCCGCGCCCTCGAGCGGCGCGTCGAGCACCGCGCCGCCGGACGCGAGGACCACCACCTCGACGCCGTCCAGCGGCAGGGCGTCGCCCGGTGCGACGACGCGGTGGGCTCCCCCGCGGCGCAGGTCGGCGTAGGCGTCGAACGCGGCCCGGCGGCGCTCGCCCGTATCGACGGTCGTCCCGTGGTCGACGAAGGTCCGGATCGGCAGCCGCTCGGCAAGCTGCGCGGCGCCGCCCATGTGGTCGGTGTGGAAGTGGGTGACGATTAGGTAGTCGATGGCGGTCACGCCGGCGTCTGCCGCGGCCACCGCGATGCGGTCGGCGTCGCGCCCGTCGAAGCCCGGCCAGCCGGTGTCGACGAGCAGCGACTCGCCCGACGGGGCCACGAAGAGCGTGGCCTCGCCGCCCTCCACGTCGATGACGTAGATCGCCAGCGTGTCGTCGGTCTGGCCGTGGGCGGCCGGCGCCGCAGGGCCGAGGGCGAGTGCGAGACCGAGCAGCAACGACGGGATGGCGCGCATGCGATCCTCCTGAACCTGAACCGCGCGTGCGGTTGCGGCGCTCCCGAGCCCCGGGACGGTCGGCATCCGTGAGCGCAGTCCGTAGTATGTCGAATCTCGCTACGAAAGCGAGCGCGCCGGCGGAGCCCGCGCGCCGGCGGCGTCGGAGCCAGAGCGCCGTCCGGCTCAGCGTTCCGGAGCCCGCCGGCCGGCTGGCCCCGGTCTCGCGCTCCGCGTAGGATCTCAGGACGATGCCGCCACAGTACGTCTACACGATGAAGGGCCTGGGCAAGCGGTACCCGCCGGACCGCACCGTGCTCAAGGACATCTGGCTGTCGTTCCTGCCCGGCGCGAAGATCGGCGTCCTGGGATTGAACGGCGCCGGGAAGAGCACGGTGCTCCGTGTCATGGCCGGCGAGATCACCGAGTTCGACGGCGAGGCGTTCCCGGCCGCCGGCCTGACCGTCGGCTACCTGCCGCAGGAGCCGCAGCTCGATCCGACGAAGACCGTCTCGGGCAACGTCAACGAGGGCGTCGCGTCCATGCGCACGCTGCTGAAGCAGTACGACGAGGTCATCGCGTCGCTCTCGTCGGGCCTGGTCTCGCCGGAGATGGACGAGGCGCTCGAGATGCAGGGCGAGCTGCAGAACAAGATCGACGCGGCGGGAGCCTGGGACCTCGACTCGCGCGTGCAGATGGCCATGGACGCCCTGCGCCTGCCGCCCGGCTCGGCCGACGTCACGACGCTCTCCGGCGGCGAGCGCCGGCGGGTGGCCATCTGCCGGCTGCTGCTGCAGTCGCCCGACATCCTCCTGCTCGACGAGCCGACCAACCACCTCGACGCGGAGTCGGTGGCGTGGCTCGAGCGCTTCCTGGCCGACTACAAGGGGACCGTCGTCGCCGTCACCCCCGACGGCTACTTCCCCGACACCGTTCCCGGCTGGATCCGGGGGCTCG
>JAPOVI010000264.1 GCA_026708265.1 Acidobacteriota bacterium | reverse complement strand
TGTCAATGGCAACCGAAAACTGCACACTTCTGGCAACTGAAAACTGCACACTTGTGCCTGGGCGGTAGGGGCCGGAGCAGGTGTCCGGAGTAGCGCCTCAGGACGCCGGTGTGGGCCGTAGGGAGCGGAGCGACCGGAGGCCCACACCGGACGCGCGACGAGGCCGGGGTGTTGGCGGCTGATCACGAGCCGGTTTCCTGGTGACGCTCTTCGCGGGCCGGGCGAAGCAGGTCCTGGTGGGCTCTCATCCGGTAGCTGTTGCCGCGGATGTTGACGATGTGGCAGTGGTGCAGCAAGCGGTCGATCAGCGCCGCGGCCATGATCTCGTCGCCGAGCACACCGCCCCACTCCTCGAAGCCCTTGTTGGACGTCAGGACGGTCGACGCCCGCTCGTGGCGGGCGTTGATCAACTGGAAGAAGAGCACGGCGCCGTCCTGGCTGATCGGCAGGTAGCCGATCTCGTCCACGACCAGCAGCGCCGGATGGGTAAGCACCCGGAGCCGGCGCGACAGGTTGCCGGCGGCCTTGGCCTCGGTCAGGGACTCGATCAGAGCCGCCAGCGTGCCGTAGTAGACCTTGCGGCCCGACTCGGCGGCGGCGATCGCCAGACTGATCGCGAGATGCGTCTTGCCCACTCCGGGCGGACCCAGGAGGATCACATTCTCCGCGCGCTGCAGGAAGCCCAGCTCGTGGAGGCTCTCGATCTGCTCCCGCTTGATGCTGGGCTGGAAGCTGAAGTCGAACTGGTCGAGGGTCTTGACCGCCGGCAGGCGCGAAGAGCGCATCGCCGCCTGCAGTCGGCGGTTGTTGCGCAGCACGATCTGGGCGGAAAGCAGCTCCTCGATCGCCTCGGAAGCGGTCACCGCCCCGCTGTCGGCCTGAGCAAGGATGCCGTCCACGGCTTCCAGCGCTCCAGGCATCTTCAAGTCCGCCAGCATCGCCCTCAGACGTGCCCGCCGGTCGCCGGCCAGCGCCTTCACCTGACCGCCTCCGAGTACTCCCGCAAGGGACGCCGCTGCACCTGTACCGTCGGCGCCACGAAGCGGCGCCGGGCCGCCGTTTGGGGCTGCCGAGCACCCAGACGCCGGTACGGTTGGCTGGCCAGGGGACGAAGCGCCTGACGCTCGTCACGCTCGAAACGGTCCACCGGGCGCTCGCCCGTCGTGCCGTGGCGGCGCACATTGGCCGTGCCCTCCAGCCAGCGCTGGGCCTGCTCATTCAGGTCGGAGTCATTCACAAACGGCCGGCCGTAGAAGAAGCTCTCCCGCACGTACCGGATCGGCCGCTCCACCTTGCCCTTGGTCTGCGCCCGGTAGGGACGGCACGACCGCGGCACGAAGCCCCAGTGCGCCGCGAACCGCAGGAACTCGGCATTGAGCGCCAACTCGCCGCCCGAGGCGCGGTCGTCCGACACGACCACGGCCCGCATCTGATCGAAGAGGAGCTCCTGCGGCACGCCGCCGAACCGACCGAACGCGCTCTCGAGCCCCTCGATGAGGACCGGCATCGTCTGCCGCGTGTAGAAACGCAGCCACAAGAGCCGGGAGTAGCCGAGCACCACCAGCAGCGCATGCCGACGTCCCCACGGCAGCCGGAACGTACCGAAGTCCACCTGGCCCTGATGGCCCGCCGGCGTCTCGAACCGCACCGGAGGCTCCTGAGGAGGCCGTGGCCGCACCTCCCGCACGTAGTCCCTCACGCGGCTGTAGCAGCCGTCGTAGCCGGCCGCACGCACCTCGTCGAACAGGCGCTTCGCCGACAGCTTGGGGAACTCACCGAGACGGACCTCGATCAACTCCTTGTACGGGTCCAGCTTGTGAGCGACCCGCGGCCGCGACGAGTACCGCGCCTCGCCCGACGACAGATCGCGGTCCAACTGGCCCGACTCGATCCACGCGTGGATCGTCCGCCGACTGACGCCGAACCGTCTGGCCAACTCGGCCTTCGAGACGCCTCGCTCCAGGTAGTGCCTCAACTGCATCCTGATCTCCCATCCGTACATCCATCCGTCGCTCCATTGCCGTTGGCGAAGCCGACAGCATCGAACGACGGAGCTGCTACCGCAAACTGCGGACTGTGCAGTTTTCGGCTGCCACGAATGGGAGATTTACAGTTGCCCCCAACA
>JAPOVI010000361.1 GCA_026708265.1 Acidobacteriota bacterium | reverse complement strand
GACGCCGCCGCGATCGTGCGGGTGGGGTACCGGAGCGCCGCGCAGCCCGGGATCGGGTGGCTCACCAACCGCACCCTGCCGCGGCTCCAGCAGGAAGCGGTCTCCTTCGAGCACGTCGCGGCCTATGCGTCGCGCAATGTCGTCTGGAAGGGTCCGGATGGCCCCGTCACCCTGCGCGGAGCGATGGTCTCGCCGTCGCTCTTCCCGCTCCTGCGGGCGACGCCCCGTCTCGGCCGGCTCCTTGCGGCGGAGGATGCACGCGAGGGCGCACCGCGTGTCGTCCTCCTGAGCCACAGCGCCTGGACCAACCGGTTCGCATCGGACCCGGACATCGCGGGCGCGCCGATCGAGCTGGACGGCGAGGCCTACACCGTGGCCGGCGTGCTCGCCGAGGGGTTCGCGTTCCCGAGCCCCGAGGAGGAGGTCTGGACGCCGATGGTCATGTGGTCCGCCGCCCCGGTCCCGGATGCGGAGGGCCGCACCCTGACCATCTCGTTCGCCTTCTCGGCGCTCGGGCGCCTCCGCCGCGGCGTCTCCCCGGAACAGGCCGCGGCCGAGGTCGACACCCTGTTGCGCCCGCCGGACACGGGCGACAGTCGGCCCGGCGAGCGTCGACCGCCGGACCGCTCCCGCGACTTCGTGGCGCGCGTGGTCCCCCTGCAAGAGGAAATGATGCGCGAGCACCGACCGGCGCTGCAGGTGCTGAGCGCTGCGGCGGTCCTGGTGCTGCTGATCGCCTGCGTCAACGTGGCGGGGCGGCTGCTCGCGCGCGGGGTCGCGCGGCAGCGCGAGCTGGCCGTGCGCGGAGCCCTCGGCGCGGGGCGCGGGCGCATCGCCCGCGAGCTCCTCACCGAGAGCGTGGTGCTCGGCGCGGGCGGCGGGGCGCTGGGCCTGGCAGCGGCGGCAGTGGTCCTCCGGGCCGTGCCGGCGCTGGCCCCGGCGGACGTTCCGCGCCTCCACGAGGTTGACGTGGACGGCGCGGTGCTCGCGTTCACCGCGCTGGTGTCGGTGCTGGCGGGGCTGGCCGTCGGCGCGGTGCCGGCGTTCCAGTGGTCGCGGCTCCCGCTGGTGCGCATCCTCAACGAGGGCAATGCGCGGGCCGCCGGCGGCTTCCGCCTCCTGCGGGCGAACCGCGCGCGGGCGGTGCTCGCGACGGTTCAGGTCGCGCTCGCTATCGTGCTGCTGATCGGCGCCGGCCTCCTGCTCCGCAGCTTCGTGCAGCTCGTCTCCGTCGATCCGGGATACGACCCGGCCAACGTGCTGACGGCTCGAGTCGGCAACCCCGGCATCGACAACGCGTTCCTCGCCGGACCCATGACCCTCGCGGCGATGGCCGAGCGCAGGGCGTCGAGCCGGCGCTTCTACGCCGCGCTGCGGGACCGGTTGACCGAGATGGAGCGGCTGCCGGCGATCGAGGCGGCCGGAGTCTCATCGGGCCTCCCGTTCGGCGGCAGGCGCGAGGTGGCACGCGTGCGCGTCGCCGGCCGGCCCGAGCCGGCCGACGGCGTCGAGCTGCCGGAAGTCCGGGTGCAGACGGTCGGTTCCGGCTACTTTCGGACGATGCGGCTGCGCCTCCTGAGCGGCCGTACCCTCACCCGGCTCGACGCGGCGGGGGCCCCGCGGGCCGTGGTGGTGAACGAGACGCTCGTTCGTGAGCACCTCGACCGGGACCCCGCGGTTGGCCAGCGCCTGCTGTTCGGTCGGGACGACGAACCCTGGACCGTGGTCGGGGCCGTCGCCGACGTCGAGTACCAGGATCTGGCGGCGACCGGCTCCACGGGGGAGATCTATGTGTCCGTGTCCCAGAGCGAGACGGCCTCGGTCATGAACCTGAACGACCCGTTCGTCTCCGTACGCGCGAACGGGGATCCCGTCGCGAGCCTCCCCTTCCTGCGTGAAGCGGTCGCCGACGTGCATCCGCGCGCGCCGCTCGACGACGCGATGACGATGGACGCGCGGCTGTCGGCCGCCGTCGCCCAGCCGCGCGTGTACTCGCTCTTCGTCGCGTCCTTCGCCGCGCTCGCCCTGTTCGTCGCGGCGGCCGGGCTCTACGGCCTGCTCGGCCGAACCGTGTCCGAGCGGCAGCGGGAGATCGGGGTCCGGATGGCCCTCGGCGCGCAGCGCTACGA
>JAPOVI010000308.1 GCA_026708265.1 Acidobacteriota bacterium | reverse complement strand
ACGAACCGTGTCTCGTCCCTCGATCCATCGCCACAGGACCGCCATTTCGTGAGTGTTCAGGGGGTCCTTTTTCAGATGGCCACGGGGTCCTTTTTCATCTTGCCACTACCAGCCGGGTTCGCGCTCGTTCGCGTCCAGGAACCCATCCAACGACGTTCGTCGACAAGCTGCGCCCGTGAGCCGGCCGGCAGCGCCAGCCCGAGCCGCAGGACGAAGAAGACCAGCAAATCCCCGGCCAGCTCGGCGCAGGGCGGGCGCAGGGTCCTTCACCGGCCCGCGCCGCGCATGTGGTATCTTGCGCGCTGCCATGCCGCCGTCGCGTTTCGCCCGCCGTTGCCTCGTACTCCTGCTGCTCGTCGCCGCTGGAGCCGGCTTCCTCGCGCGCCCGGCCGAGGCCGCCAAGCGGCCCTTCGCCGACATCGTCGACGACGCCGCCCGGCAGCACGGCGTCGACCCCGACCTGGTGCACGCCGTCATCGCCGTCGAGTCCAGGTACCGCGCGAACGCGCAATCGCCAGCCGGCGCCCAGGGCCTGATGCAGTTGATGCCGGGCACGCAGCACGACCTCGGCGTTTCCGATGCCTTCGACCCCCGACAGAACGTCGACGCCGGCGTCGCCTACCTGCGCCGTCTCACCGACGAGTTCGGGACCGAGCTCGCCCTTGCCGCCTACAACGCCGGGCCCGCCGCCGTGCGGCGCTACAACGGCATCCCGCCATACGAAGAGACGCACGCCTACGTGCAAGCTGTTCTCGACCAAGCGGCCGAGGAACATGTCCCCTCGCGAGACCGGACGCACACCATCTCCGAGGCCGGCCTTGCTGAACCAGCCACGGTCGGCCGGCAGGCCCAGGATGACCACCTGGCGCTGGACGGCGCGGCGGGGCTCGAGCCGCAGGCGGTGGACCTGGACGACCGACCCGAGACGGCCGCGTCGCCGGGCCAGCTCGTCAATCCGCGGGGCACGCCGCCGGGGACGCTGCGCCAAGTTGCCATCGATGAACACCCGCTGCAGGTCGAGGGCGCTGGAGGGGCGGACACGGCGCGACGCGGGCTCCACCACGGCGCGGACCCTCTCATGGACGCCGGGCTCCAACATCGGGATCCGGCCAACCACGTAACTTCCACGCCTGCCGGCTCTCATCAAGGCCGGTTCGGCGCACGTTCGCACGCCGCGGCGTATCCCCGCTTCAAGATGCAAAGTCGTACGTCAGCGACCGACGCCAGCGCGCTCCAGGGGTACTTCGAACACTTGGCCACCCTGGCGGCCGGCCAGTCTCCCGACCCCGCCGCCGGCGCCTGACCACCGACGGAACCCGCTACGGCCAGGACCAAGCCCCCCGAAGCGCTCGTTCTCCCGCGGCAGGGATGACGCCGGCCAGTGCGCCGCCAGCACCTTCTCCGCGATGCCGAGCTGGTGGATCGTGCCCACCCTACTCAAGGATCGCGACGGGCGGGACGCGAGCACGGTGCGCGAGCGGCCGTGATGTAGAGTCCGTTCCGGAATGCTCTCTGAACAGCAGCTCGTGATCCTTCGCTCCGAACCGGCCGCCAATCGCGTGGCGAAGGCGATCTCGTTGGCCGGAGTCACGCAGAAGGTCCTGGCGGAGGCTGTCAACCTGACGCAGCCCTACGTCAGCGACGTCGCTCGGGGGAGGTACCAGACGATCACCGTCGAGAACGCAAGGAAGTTCGCACGGTTCTTCGGCTGCGGAATAGAGGACTTGTTTCCGGCACCTGATGAGGAGCCTCCGCGCAGCCCTTCCGAGACGGTCCAGCACATCAAGCCTTGAGGTGGTCGACGATGGCTTGCAGGACGGGCGTCGCTGGCCGCGGCGGACACCCCCAGGAACGGTCGCGCCGGAATCCCCCGCCAGGGTCGCCGAAGTGGTGCGTGGCGGCACCAGACGACGTTCGTGCCGGCGACGTTTGTGCCGGCGACAGCGGGCGGTCGACCTTCGGCATGATCGGCATGCGGTTCTGCCCCCGCATCCGCAGTCTGCACCGCCAGCGGATCTACTGCGCCGACCCGGACCGCGGTCCTCCAGCGCGGCCGGCGAGCGGTCAACTTCCGCCTCATCGCCGAGCAGTGGGACCGCATCGGCCAGTTCTACGCGGCGTTCCCCGCCG
>JAPOVI010000100.1 GCA_026708265.1 Acidobacteriota bacterium | reverse complement strand
GGCGCCGAGCGGAGGCCGCAGCGCGACCTTGCGGTCGCGGCGACGAACGGCGGGCTCGCGCGCCGCCCGGCGGCGGCGGGATCCGCGTTGTATAGTCGGGGCCCGACAAGGCGGGCGGTTAGCTCAGGGGTAGAGCACCGGTTTTACACACCGGCGGCCACAGGTTCGAATCCTGTACCGCCCACCAGGTCCCGGCGCGCGCCACCAGGTCCTGGCGCGCGCCACCGGGTCACCCGCCGTCCCGCGCATCGGCCCCCGGCCGTATGCCCGACGCCGCGTACGGGCGCCCCCATCCGGGTGCGGGTGGCACCGGCCTCGACCGATGGTGTATGCTCAAAAGCTGCCTTGGTGCGACGGCACGGGGCAGCCCTGAGCGGGGTCGTAGTTCAGTTGGTCAGAACGCTGGCCTGTCACGCCAGAGGTCGCGAGTTCGAGTCTCGTCGGCCCCGCCATCTCCCTGCCCTGCCCGCGAGGTGGGAGCCGCATGTCGCAGCCGGCCGTCTTCCTCGATCGTGACGGGACGCTGAACGAGGACGCCGGCTATCTCGAGCGGATCGAGCGGTTGCGCCTCTTCCCCTGGAGTCTCGAAGCGGTTCGTCTTCTCCGAGAGGCCGGCTATGCAGTCGTCGTGGTGACGAACCAGACCGGGGTCGGACGCGGCATGCTGCGGGAGGAGTTCGTCGGCGAGACCCTCGATTTCCTCCAGGCTCGCCTTGGGGCGATCGGCCAGCGTCTGGACGGGCACTACTGCTGCCCGCACGACCCGCATGCGCCGCTCGAGGCCTATCGGCGTGCCTGCGACTGCCGCAAGCCCCGCCCCGGCATGGTCCTCCAGGCCGCCCGGGATCTCGACCTCGATCTGACCCGCTCCGTGGCCGTCGGCGACAAGTGGAGCGACGTCGCCCTGGCGCGCAACACCGGGATGCGGGGGGTGCTCGTCCGCACCGGCTACGGCGCCTCGCAGGAGGCGGCGCCGCGCGACGGACTCGCGGCGGACGCGGTGGTGCCCGATCTGATGGCCGCGGTCGTCTGGATCCTGCGCGAGATGCCGCGCCCCCACTCAGCGCGCCAGAAGCCTGCAACGTAGGAGTTTCGCGCCACCATCGAACGCCCGACGCGCCCGTCAGAGCGCGCGTTCTCGCCCAGCGGCACTTCCGACGCGCGGTCAGGGTGCACGTCCGCGCCAGCGAACTCCCGACGCGCCCGACACGGCGCGCGTGCTACGATGCGAATCGAGCACCGATGCCCTTTGCCGACATCGTCGGACACCGTGGGGCGGTGGCGCTGCTCGCCCGTGCCGTTGCGCGCCACTCCCTTCCGCCCAGCCTCCTGCTGACCGGCGACGACGGCGTCGGCAAGCGCACGGTCGCGCTCGCCGCGGCGCAGGCGGTCAACTGCGCATCGCCGCGCTCGGGGGCGGGCGGCGGGGCGGTGGACCTCGCGACGGATGCCTGCGGGCGTTGCGCCCCGTGCGCCCGGATTGCTCGCGACGCGTTCCCGGACGTCCGCACGATCGCCCCCGGCGAGACCGGTACGATCGCGATCGACGTGATCCGGGCGGCGATCGAGCAGGCCGGCTATCGCCCGTTCGAGGGCCGGCGCCGGGTCGTCATCGTCGATCAGGCCGACCGGTTGCTGCCGCCGGCGCAGAACGCGCTCCTCAAGATCCTCGAGGAGCCGCCGGCCGCGAGCCAGTTCCTGCTCGTCACGGCGCGGCCGGACATGCTCCTGGATACGGTGCGATCGCGCTGCCCGCGGATCCGGTTCGGGCAGCTTGCCCCCAAGGAGATCGTCCGGCTCCTCACCGCGTCCCACGGCTGGGCCGAAGGGGATGCCCGGGTAGCGGCGGCCGCGGCCGGTGGGAGCGTCGGCCGGGCCCTGGCCGCCGCCTCGCGCGAGTACGCCGCGGCGCGCGAGGCCGCCGTCGGCCTGCTCGAGTCCGCAGCCGGCGCGCCCGATCCGCGGGTGCGGATCGAGGGGGCGAAGGCCCTCGCCTCCGGCTCCGGCGGCCGTCGCGCCCCGGCCGCCGACCGCGACGCGTTGCGCCTGCGTCTGGAGGCGCTGGCGTCGTTGCTGCGGGACATGGAGGTGGTCGCGTCCCGCGCAACCGCACCGCTGGCGAACGCCGACCTCGGAGACGGCCTGGGCCGGCTGGCGGAAGCGTACCGGAACGGCCGCGGTCTGCGGGCGTTCCGAGCGGTCGACGAAGCCGTCGCCGCCGTCGCGCGCAACGCGAGCCCCAAGGTCGTGGCGGACTGGCTGGCCTGCCGCCTGTAGCGATGGACGACGAGGCCCGTCCGTTCGTCAGCGTCAAGTTCGACCCGGTAGGCCGGGCGCGTCCGTTCCTGCTCGACGGGGTGGAGTTCGAGTCGCCCCTCGTCCCCGGCGACGCCGTCATCGTGCAGCGCGGCGAGCAGCGGTCGTACGCCACGGTGACGCGCACCGTGCCCCAGACAGCCGCGCGAAAGGCGCCGCCCGGCGCGTCGTCGGACAAGGTCGTGCGCCGCGCGACGCAGCAGGACGTCACGGCCCGCCTTCGCCATCAGCACCGCGAGCGCGAGGCGCAGCGCGTGGCGGTGATGAAGATCAGGGAGCGCAGCCTGCCGATGAAGCTGGTGCGGGTGGAGCAGCTCTTCGACAGCCCACGCCTGGTGTTCTACTTCACGGCCGAGGGACGCGTCGATTTCCGCGAGCTGGTGCGGGAGCTGGCTCTCGTCTTCCGCTGCCGCATCGAGATGCGCCAGGTCGGCGCGCGCGACGAGGCCAAGCTCTTGGGCGGGTACGGGACCTGCGGGCGGCCGCTCTGCTGCACGACCTGGCTGCCGGGCTTCGCGCCGGTCTCGATCAAGATGGCGAAGCGCCAGAACCTGAGCCTCAACCCGTCGCGGCTGTCGGGGCTCTGCGGGCGCCTGAAGTGCTGCCTGCGCTACGAGCTCCCGAACGCGGCGGGCGAGCAGTTCGCAGGTTGCGCGCACGAGGGATCGTGCAGCCGCAGCGGCGGCGGCTGCGGCGGGGGCTGCAGCAGCGGCGGCGCCGACGGCGGGTGCGGCGGCTGTGGCGGCGGCGCCTGATTCCGCGTTCCGGACGCGGTCGAGAGTCCGGCCCACGGCTCCTGCGGTGGCGGGGCCCGTCCTTCGCTGCCGGCCGTCGCCCCCCGGTGCCTGACTCCCACCCATGACGCTCCCGCGCATCGGCATAACGGTCGGCGACCCCGCGGGAATCGGACCCGAGATTGCGGAGCGGACCGCGGACGACGCGGCGATTCGCGCGGTCTGCACGCCGGTCCTCTACGGGGTGCGGGACCGCGGCGAGCCGGCGCCGGTGGGCGTGGCGACCGCCGCGGGGGGGCGCTGCGCCTACGACGCGGTCGTCGCGGCGACCGGGGACGCCGTGGCGGGGCGGATCGACGCCGTGGCGACGGCGCCCATCAACAAGGCCGCGTGGGCGATGGCGGGGCTCCCGTGGCGCGGGCATACGGAGCTCCTGGCCGAGCTGACGGGCGCCCGCCGCGTGGCGATGATGTTCCACGCGGAGCGCCTCCGCGTGGTGCTGGCCACCACGCACGTGCCGCTGGCGGAGGTGCCCCGCCGCCTGACGCGGGAGCGGATCGAGGAGGTCGTCGGCCTCGCCCACGACGAGCTGCCCCGCTTCGGCCGTCCCCGCCCCCGTCTGGCGGTCGCCGGGCTCAACCCGCACGCCGGCGAGGGCGGCCTGCTGGGCGAGGAAGACGATCGCGTCGTGCGCCCCGCCGTCGAGGCCTGCCGCGCCCGCGGCATCTCGGTCGCGGGGCCGGAGCCGGCCGACACGCTCTTCGTGCGGGCCCTCCGCGGCGACTTCGACGCGGTGATTGCCTGCTACCACGACCAGGGGCTCATCCCGGTCAAGCTGGTGGCGTTCGGACAGGCCGTGAACGTGACGCTGGGCCTGCCGATAGTGCGGACCTCGGTCGACCACGGCACCGCCTACGACATCGCCGGGCAGGGTGTGGCCGACCCGTCCAGTATGATCGCGGCCGTGCGCCTCGCTGCCACGCTGGCAGCCCCCGCCGGCCGGCCGGCCTCCAAGCCCTGACGACGAACCGATGCCGGACGAGCGGTCGGGCCAGCGCCTCATCGCCGACAATCGCAAGGCGCGTCACGACTACCACCTGTACGAGACCTACGAAGCGGGTGTCGAGCTCCTCGGCACCGAGGTGAAGGCGATTCGCGAGGGCCGGGTCAACCTGAAGGACAGCTACGGCCGCATCGAGGGGGGCGAGGTCTTCCTCTGCAACCTGCACATCAGCCCCTACAGCCACCGGGGCTACGCGGAGCACGCTCCGCTGCGCCGCCGGCGGCTGCTGCTGCACCGCTACGAGATCCGCAAGCTCGTCGGCAAGACGCAGGAGCGGGGCTTCACCCTGGTGCCGGTGCGCCTCTACTTCAAGGACGGGCGGGTCAAGGTCGCCGTCAGTCTGGCGAAGGGGAAGAAGACCCACGACAAGCGCGAGACCATCCGCCGCCGCGAGATCGATCGGGAGACCCGCGCGATGGTGAAGGAGCGGTCCCGGTGAGAGGCGCGCCTGGAACCGGGGCGGGGTGACGGTGAGGGTGCTGGTCACGGGGGCGGGCGGCCAGCTCGGGACTGCCGTGGGACGGTTGCTCGCGGCGGCGGGCGACCAGGTCACCGAGGCCGCGAGATCGGACATCGATCTGACGGATCCCGGACGGGTGCACGCCGGGGTCGCGGACGCCCGCCCCGAGGCGATCGTCAACTGCGCCGCGTACAACGACGTGGACGGGGCGGAGGACGAGGTGCGGACCGCTCTGGCCGTCAACGCGTTCGGCGTCCGCACCCTCGCGGCCGCGGCGCGCGCCGCCGGCGCCGTCCTGATTCACTACGGCACCGACTTCGTCTTCGACGGCGAGGCCGAGCGACCCTACACGGAGGAAGACGCCCCGAACCCGCGGAGCGTCTACGCGGCCTCCAAGCTGCTCGGGGAGTGGTTCGCACGGGGCAGGCCGCACTACGTCCTGCGCGTGGAGAGCCTCTTCGGAGCGATCGACGAACCTGGACGTGCCGGTCCGACGCGTCGCGGAACCCTCGACCGCATGGCCGACGCCCTGCTCGCGGGGCGCCCGGTGCGGGCCTTCGCCGACCGCACGGTCTCGCCGACGTACGCCGACGACGCCGCCCACGCCACCCGCGACCTGCTGGCCGCGGCGCCGCCCCCCGGCCTCTACCACTGCGTCGGCTCCGGCCACGCGACCTGGCTCCGAGTGGCCCGCACGCTGGCCCGTAGCCTCGGCGCGCCGGAGCGACTCGTAGAGAGGGCAACCCTGGCCGACGTTCGCTTCCGGGCCCCCCGCCCTGCCTACTGCGCCCTTTCGAATGCGAAGCTGGCCGGGGTCGGCGTCTCGCTGCCGAGCTGGGAGGACGCCGTCGCCCGCTACGCGGCGCACCGCCTGGAGACGGCCGGGTGACGCTGCGCCGAGAGCCCGCGCCGGCGGTTTGCCGGGCGCCGGGACGGGCGTTCCGCGCGAGGGCCGCGAGGCTCGAGACGGCGCGGTCGGAGGGACACGCCCTACCCGTCCGCGGCGAGGGCCGCGTCGACGAGGTCGGCGGCCTCGCGGCCGATGGCGAGGCAGGCCGTAAGCCCCGGCGAGTCGATTCCGGCCACCTGGATGAGACGGCCGATCCGCGGGTCGCGACCGATGCGGAAATCACAGAAGGCCTGCTCGGCAGGGGCGCCGCGGGCGCGGATCCCGGTGCCGCCCGGCTGCAGGTCGTCGCGCCGGAGCGCCGGCACGAGGGTGCGGGCCGCGTCGAGGAACGCGCCCAGGGGCAGGCGGTCCGACTCGTAGTCGTCCTTCGCGGCCTGGTAGCGCGCCGTGGGCCCCAGCGTCACGGTGCCCCAGGTGGTCGGCGTGAAGTGCACGCCGAGGCCGTGCCCGCTGGCGAAGGGCAGCGGATAGACCGGTCCGTTCACCAGCCCTCGGGCGGCCGGCGCGAGCTCGGCGTACTCCCCCCGCACCGGATAGATCGTGAAGCGCTCTCCGTCGAGTTGCGCCGCTACCTCGTCGGCGTGCACGCCGGCCGCGTTGACGACGGCCCGCGCGCGGATGGTCTCGCGCGGCGTGCGCAGCTCGATGCCGCCGGGGATGGGGGAGCCGCCCGTGACCGGGGTCCCGGGCAACAGCGCGACGCCGGCCGCGGCCGCCTCTCGCGCCAGCGTGCGGACGACGCCCTCCGCCTCGACGATGCCGGTCGAAGGCGACCAGAGCGCCCCGGCGGCGCGCACCCGGGGCTCGCGCCGCCGCACGAACGCCCGGTCGACGAGCTCGAGGTCGTCGACGCCGTTCGCGCGCCCGCGGGCGGCCAGCGACTCGAGTCGCGACACCTCTCCCGCTTCGCCGGCCACGATCAGCTTCCCGCAGCGGGCGTGCGGGATGTCGTGCCGCCGGCAGAAGTCGTACAGCCGCTCCCTTCCGTCGACGCAGAGGCGCGCCTTGAGCGAGCCGGGCGGATAGTAGATGCCCGCGTGCAATACGCCGCTGTTGTGGGTGCTGGCTTCCTGTCCGGGGCGCGGGCGGCGTTCGAGGAGGCACGTCGTGCGCCCTCGGGCCGCCGTCTCGGAGGCCGTCGCCAGTCCCGCTACGCCGGCCCCCACGACGGCGACGTCGATCCACTCGGTGGCGGTCATGGCGGGCGGGGACGGCAGGCGGAGGCCGGTGCGCTCCGCCGGCCGGATCTCAGACGGTCTCGTATAATCCGAGGCGGCTCGGGCAGGGTCGCTCGGTCCGGGTGGTTGCCGGCATGTCGAAACGCGCCCTCGTCACGGGCATAACCGGACAGGATGGATCCTACCTCGCCGAGCTGCTGCTGGAGCGCGGCTACGAGGTCGTGGGGGTGGCGCGGCGTCTGAGCGCGCCGAACCATTGGCGGATCGAGCACCTGCTCGATCGCATCGACCTGCGCCCGGCCGATCTGCTCGACCAGCTCTCCCTCGTCCGCCTCGTGGACGACGTGCGCCCGCACGAGATCTACAACCTCGCGGCGATGTCGTTCGTGCCCGCATCCTGGGACCAGCCGATCCTCACCGGCGAGTACAACTCGCTCGGCGTGACCCGCATGCTGGAGGCGGTGCGCCTCGTGGACACCTCGATCAAGGTCTACCAGGCCTCGTCGAGCGAAATGTTCGGCAAGGTCCGCGAGACGCCCCAGAACGAGAGGACCCCGTTCTATCCGCGCAGCCCTTACGGCGTGTCGAAGGTGTTCGCCCACTACATCACGGTGAACTACCGCGAGAGCTACGACATGTTCGCGGTATCGGGCATCCTCTTCAATCACGAATCGCCGAGGCGGGGCCTCGAGTTCGTGACGCGCAAGGTGAGCGACGGGGTGGCCCGGATCAAGGCCGGGCTCGCGGAGTCGCTCGCGCTGGGCAACCTCGACGCGCGGCGCGACTGGGGTTTCGCGGGCGACTACGTCCGCGCGATCTGGAGCATGCTGCAGCAGGAGCGGGCCGAGGACTACGTCATCGCCACCGGCACCAGCCATTCGGTGCGCGACCTCGTGGAGACGGCTTTCTCCCACGCCGGCCTCGACTGGCGCGAGCACGTCCGCACCGACCCGGCCCTGATGCGGCCGGCCGAGGTGGAGCACCTGGTCGGCGATGCGTCGCGGGCCGCGGCCGATCTCGGCTGGCGCCCGTCGGTCGACTTCGCCGGGCTGATCCGCATGATGGTCGACGCCGACATCGAGCGCATCGGGCGCCGCGCTGCAGGCGGGAAGGACCGCTCCCGTGCTCCCGCGGCGGCCGGTAAGGGGTCCGCGTCGTAGAAGACGGACCGACCGGTCGCTGGCTGCCACGACCGCGGGGCACGTCGAAGCGCACGGTCAGGATGTCGGTCTCGCGCGCCGACGCCGCACGGCATCCTGCAGATGGCCGCCGCGGCCGGCGCGCTCAGTGGCCGACCAGGCCCTCGACGGGGCTGCTCGCGGCGGCGTAGCGCCGGCGGGGGATGCGGCCCGCCAGGTAGCCGAGCCGCCCGGCGCGCACCGCGAGCCGCATCGCCTCCGCCATCGAGACCGGGTCGTCGGCGCCCGCGATCGCCGTGTTGATGAGCACCCCGTCCGCACCCAGCTCCATCGCCACCGCGGCATCCGACGGCGAACCGACGCCGGCGTCGACGATGACGGGGACCTCGGCCTGCTCGCGGATGATGGTCAGGCTGTTGCGGTTCTGCACGCCGAGCCCGGAGCCGATCGGGGCGCCCAGGGGCATCACCGCGGCCGCGCCGGCCGCGGCCAGCTTGCGGCAGACGATCGGATCGTCGTTCGTGTAGGGGAGGACGACGAACCCCTCGCCGGCCAGCACCCGCGTCGCCGCCAGGAGTGCCTCGTTGTCCGGAAAGAGCGTGCGCTCGTCGCCGATGACCTCCAGCTTCACCCAGTTCGTGAGCCCCGCCTCCCGCCCCAGCCGGGCGGTGCGGATCGCCTCGTCGGCGGTGTAGCAGCCGGCCGTGTTCGGCAGCAGCGCGTAGCGGTCGGTGTCGATGTGATCGAGCAGCGAGGAGCCGTCGCGGGCGTCAAGATCGACGCGGCGAACCGCGATCGTCACCATCTCGGCCCCGGAGGCGTCATGGGCGCGCCGCATGACGTCGTGGGAGGCGTACTTGCCGGTGCCGACGATCAGTCGGGAGCGGAAGGTCTTGCCGGCGATGGTCAGGAGGTCGTCGTCCATGCAGTTCGCGCGCCCTTGCGGGCGCGTTGGGAGTCTGCGCGCGCGTGAGACTCTTGCGTTGCGGGTCCTGCGGCGCAGACTCCTGGCCGGGCCATCAGCCTCCGCCGACGAAGTTGACGATCTCCACCTCGTCGCCGCCCCGGACCAACGTCGAGTCGTACCGTGCGCGACGGACGACGACGAGGTTGTGCTCGACGGCCACCCGCCGCGGATCGATGTCCAGGCGGTCGAGCAACCCGTGGACGGTGACCGGCTCCGCCAACTCGTAGTCCTCCCCGTTCAGCCGTATCGTCACGGCCTGCCAGCCTACCCGCGCGCGGGCGCGAAGTCAAGGCTAACTCGTTGCCAGAAAGCGATTTACTCCGTGAGGCGGGGGCGCAGCCGGGTGGCCCCACGGCCCGCGGGAGATTGACTTCGACCCGCCCGCGAAAGTACGATGCGCACAGTCCCGCAGGGGTCGCCTCGCCGGTGTCGTTGCCCGATTTGGGGTCGGCTCGGCACTTCCGTCACAGAACAGGGAGTCGCTCGACACTCGACGGGGCCGTCGCGGGCGACAGCTTGAGAAATGTTTCACAAGGCGGGGCGTCTCGCGCCCGCCGTAGCGACGTTCCACGATGGCACGGCACAGGGTGACCCGCGGCGTCCGGCTCCCGCTGGCCGGTGAGCCGGTGCAGACCGTCGAGGATGCCGCCCCCCCGCACCGGGTCGGCGTGCTGGCCGCGGACGCCGTCGGGCTGCGGCCCACGATGCAGGTGTCGCCCGGCGACACCGTCGTCCGGGGGCAGGTGCTCTTCCACGACAAGCGCACTCCCGACGTGCGCTACACGGCGCCTGTCGCGGGAACCGTGGTGGGCGTCCACCGAGGCGACCGTCGGGCCCTCCGGTCGGTCGTCATCGAGGCGAGCCGCGCCGAACGGGAGGGCCGCGACCCGGAAGCGGCGCGGTTCCCGGCGTTCTCGGGGCGGCATCCGAGCGGAATGCCGGCGGACGACGTGCGCGCCCTGCTGCTGGAGTCGGGCCTGTGGACGGCCCTGCGCGCGCGACCTTACGGGCGCGTCGCCGACCCGGCGGTCCGCCCCCACTCGATCTTCGTCACCGCCATCGACACCAACCCTCTGGCGCCCTCCATCGATGCCGTCGTGGGCGACCGGGCCCCTGCGCTCGACCGGGGTCTGGCCGCGCTCGAGCGGCTCACCGACGGGCCAATCCACTTCTGCACCGGGCAGCACACCCGGCTCGAGCCGGCGGCCGGCGAGCGGGTGCGGCACGAGGTCTTCGTCGGTCCGCACCCGGCGGGGACCGTCGGACTCCACATCCACACCCTCGATCCGGTCGATCGACGGAAGGTGGTGTGGCACATCGGCGTCCAGGACGTCATCGCGGCGGGGCGGCTGTTCGAGGCCGGGGAGCTCGATCCGGTGCGCGTCGTCTCGCTGGGCGGCCCGCCGGTGGCGCGGCCGCGCCTGCTGCGGACGCGGCTCGGCGCCTCGACCGACTCCCTCGTGGCGGGCGAGCTGGCGAGCGAGCAGGAGGTGCGCATCATCTCCGGGTCGGTGTTCGGGGGGCGGGCGGCGGCCGGCGAGGTCCACGGCTACCTCGGCCGCTACCACCAGCAGGTGTCCGTGCTGGCCGAGGATCGGGAGCGCGAGTTCCTCGGCTGGCTGCGCCCCGGGTTCGACCGTTTCTCCGCCGTGCGGACGTTCGCGTCGGCGTGGCTGCCCCGGCGCCGGCTCGCGCTGACCACCTCCACCCACGGCTCGCCCCGCGCGATCGTCCCGATCGGCAGCTACGAGCGCGTGATGCCGCTCGACCTGATGGCCACCCCGATGATGCGCGCGCTGGCGATGCGGGACGTGGAGCGGGCCGAGGAGCTCGGGTGCCTGGAGCTCGACGAGGAGGACGTGGCCCTGTGCACCTTCGTCGACGCCGGGAAGACGGAGTTCGGGCCGCACCTCCGCAGCGTTCTCGACGAGCTGGAGAAGGAAGGATAGGTCTGAGCGCCGCATGAAGGTCCTGCGCCGCCTGCTCGACTCCCAGGCCCGGCACTTCGAGCCCGGGGGGCGGCTCTCCCGCCTCTACCCCCTGTGGGAAGCCCAGGACACGTTCCTCTACACGCCGGGCCACGTCACGGCCGGCGCCGCCCACGTGCGCGACGGGCTCGACCTGAAGCGCATGATGATGACCGTCGTCGTCGCGCTGGCCGGCTGCATCTACATGGCGCTGCACAACACCGGCTACCAGGCGAACCTGGCGATCGCCGCCGGGGCGGCGCCGCTGGCGAACTGGCAGACCGCGGTGATGGAGGCGGCCGGGCTGGGTTTCGCCCCCGACGACCTCGTGAGCTGCCTGGTGCACGGCGGCCTCTATTACGTACCGATCCTCGTCGTCACCTTCGCGGTCGGCGGCCTCTGGGAGTTCCTCTTCGCCGTGGTGCGGAAGCACGAGCTGAACGAGGGCTTCCTCGTCACCGGCATGCTGTTCCCGCTGACCCTGCCGCCGACCATTCCGCTCTGGCAGGTGGCCCTCGGCATCTCGTTCGGCATCGTCGTCGGCAAGGAGATCTTCGGCGGCACCGGCATGAACGTCCTGAACCCGGCGCTGGTGGCCCGCGCCGGCGTCTTCTTCGCGTATCCCGCCGAGATGTCGGGCGACGCGGTCTGGATTGCGGCCGACACCGCGTCGGATGCCGTCAGCGGAGCGACGGCGCTCGCCGACGCAACGCTGGGCGGCTCGGCGGCGATGGCCGCGGAGACCGACTGGTGGAGCGCGTTCGTCGGGTTCGTGCCCGGATCGATGGGCGAGACCTCCACGCTGGCCTGTCTGCTCGGGGCCCTGCTGCTCGTCGCGACCGGCGTAGGCTCCTGGCGCATCATGGTGAGCGTCGCCGCGGGGACGATCCTGATGGCGGCCGGACTGAACGCCATCGGGTCGGCGACCAACCCGTTCTTCGACGTCACCCCGGCCTGGCACCTCGTGCTCGGGGGCTGGGCGTTCGGCACCGTCTACATGGCGACCGATCCGGGCTCGGCTCCGGCGGTGCCGCGCGGCCACTTCGTCTACGGCTTCCTGATCGGCGTGCTCTCGGTCCTCATCCGCGTCGTCAACCCGGCGTATCCTGAGGGCATGATGCTCGCCATCCTGTTCATGAACCTGTTCGCGCCGCTGATCGACTACTTCGCCATCCAGGCGAACGCGCGGCGCCGGAGGGCGCGGTATGCAGGGTAGCGTGCTCTACAACCTCGGGTTCGCGACGGCGATCTGTGTCGCCTGCGCCATCGTGGTGTCGTCCTCCGCCGTCTCCTTGCGGGAGCGGCAGCTCGTCAACCAGGCGCTCGACATGCAGCGCAACGTCCTCGTGGCGGCCGGGCTGGCGGCTCCGGACGAAACGCTGGAGCAGGACGAGATCGAAGCGCGCTTCGCTCCCATCCGCCAGGTGGTCATCGACGTCGCCACCGGCGCCGCCACCGACGCCGATCCGGCCACGTTCGATCCGCGCGCCGCCGCGGCCGACCCCGCGACGAGCCGCACCGCGCCGCCGAACAACGCCGGGCTGAGCCGTGTCGCCGACCAGGCCCTGGTCTACGAGCTGCGCCAGGCGGACGGCGCGCTCGACCTGGTCGTGCTGCCGGTGCACGGGCTGGGCCTCTGGGGCCTGCTCTACGGTTTCGTGGCGCTCGACGCGGACCTCGAGACGATCCGCGGCCTGACCTACTACGAGCACAAGGAGACGCCGGGCCTCGGCGGCGAGGTGGACAACCCGCGCTGGAAGGGCCTGTGGGACGGCCGCCGGGCGTTCGGCCCCGACGGTGCGCCGGCCATCGAAGTGATCCGGGGCCTCGCGGGGCCTCCCGCCGACGACCCCTTCCGGGTGGACGGCCTGGCCGGGGCCACGATGACGAGCCGGGGCGTCACGAACATGCTGCGGTTCTGGCTCGACGGCGAGGGGTTCGGGCCCTACCTGGACACGCTCCGCGCGGGGACGCAGGATGGCCGGGGGCACGGGATGACCGGGGGCGCAGGATGACAAAGCCTCGCGAGGCGCTCGTCGACCCGCTCTTCAACAACAACCCGATCACGCTGCAGGTGCTCGGCATCTGCTCCGCGCTCGCCGTGACGACGCGCATGGACACGGCGCTCGTGATGAGCGCGGCGGTCGTGGCGGTGATGATGTCGTCGAACTTCTTCGTCAGCGCGCTGCGGAATCAGATTCCGACGAGCATCCGGATCATCGTGCAGCTCACGATCATCGCCTCGCTGGTGATCATGGTCGACCAGGTGCTGAAGGCCTACCTGTTCGAGCTGTCGAAGCAGCTCACGGTCTTCGTCGGCCTCATCATCACGAACTGCATCATCATGGGGCGCGCCGAGGCCTACGCCATGCAGAACCCGCCCGGCCTGAGCCTCATCGACGGGCTCGGGAACGGCCTCGGCTACGGCCTCATCCTGATGCTGACGGCGTTCGTGCGCGAGCTCTTCGGGTCGGGATCGGTGTTCGGGACGACGGTGCTGCCGCTGGCGAGCGAGGGGGGCTGGTACACGCCGAACGGGCTGATGGTGCTCTCGCCGGCCGCGTTCTTCATCATCGGCTTCCTGATCTGGGCCCTGCGGAGCTGGAAGCGGGATCAGGTGGAGGCCGAGTGATGCTGGAGCACTACCTGAGCCTCGCCGTGAAGTCGATCTTCGTCGAGAACATGGCGCTCGCCTTCTTTCTCGGCATGTGCTCGTTCCTCGCCGTGTCGCGGCAGGTCAAGACAGCCCTCGGTCTCGGCGGCGCCGTGGTCTTCGTGCTGACGATCACCGTGCCGATGAACAATCTGATCTACGCGCACCTGCTCAGCCCGGGGGCGATGGCCTGGCTGCACCCGGCGCTGGCCGACTACGACCTGTCGTTCCTCGGCTTCCTCTCCTACATCGGGACGATTGCCGCGATGGTGCAGATCGTCGAGATGGTGCTCGACCGCTTCGTGCCCCCGCTGCACGCCGCGCTGGGCATCTTCCTGCCGCTCATCGCCGTCAACTGCGCCATCCTGGGGGCGTCGCTCTTCATGGTCGAGCGGAGCTACACACTGGCCGAGAGCGCCGTGTTCGGCCTCGGATCGGGGATCGGCTGGGCGCTGGCGGTCGTCGCCCTGGCCGGGATTCGGGAGCGGCTGCGCTACTCGAACCCGCCCGAGGGCCTGCGCGGGCTCGGCCTGACCTTCATGCTCGTGGGCCTGATGGCGCTCGGCTTCATGGCCTTCGCGGGAGTCCAGCTCTAGCCCGGGTCTTTCAGCCATGGTCACCGTCGCCCTCGGCGTCGCCATGTTCACCTTCGTGATCGTGTCGCTCGTCGGCCTCCTGATGGCCGCGCGGCGGCAGCTCGTGGCCACCGGGGAGGTGACGATAACGGTCAACGGCGACGCGGAGCGGGCCCTGCGCACCGCGGCCGGCGGGACCCTGCTCGGCACCCTCGCGGACAACCGCCTCTTCGTCCCGTCGGCGTGCGGCGGCAAGGGGAGCTGCGGCGTCTGCAAGGTGAAGGTGACCGAGGGGGGCGGCGCCGTCCTGCCTACCGAACGGAGCCACGTCAACCGCGGGGAGGTCCGCGAGGGCGTCCGCCTGTCCTGCCAGGTCAAGGTGAAGCAGGACATGGAGATCGAGATCCCGGCCGAGATCTTCGACATCCGCCAGTGGCGCTGCAAGGTGCGCTCGAACCACAACGTCGCCACCTTCATCAAGGAGCTCATCCTGGAGCTCCCGGCGGACGAGGAGGTGCCGTTCCGCGCGGGCGGCTACATCCAGATCGAAGCGCCCCCCGGCACCTACGACTACCGCGACTACCAGGTCGAGGAGGAGTACCGCGCCGACTGGGACAAGTTCGACCTGTGGCGCTACCGGGCGGTGCTCGACGAGCCGGTCACGCGCGCGTACTCGATGGCGAACTACCCGGAAGAGAAAGGCGTCATCATGCTCAACGTCCGGATTGCCTCGCCCCCGCCGCGGGCGCCGGAGGGCACTCCGCCGGGCAAGATGACCAGCTACATCTTCAGCCTGAAGCCGGGCGACGAGGTGACCATCTCCGGCCCGTTCGGGGAGTTCTACGCGAAGGAGACGCCGGCCGAGATGGTCTTCGTCGGCGGCGGGGCGGGCATGGCGCCGATGCGCTCGCACATCTTCGACCAGTTCCGCCGCATCGGGACCGACCGCAAGGTGACCTTCTGGTACGGCGCGCGCAGCCTGCGCGAGGCGTTCTACATCGACGACTTCGATGCCATCGCGGCGGACCACGACAACTTCGAGTGGCACCTCGCGCTGTCGGAGCCGCTCCCCGAGGACGAATGGACCGGCCTGACCGGGTTCATCCACCAGGTGCTGTACGACAACTACCTGAAGGGCCACCCCGCGCCGGAGGACGTGGAGTACTACCTCTGCGGACCGCCCCTCATGCTCCAGGCGTGCATGCAGATGCTCGACGGGCTCGGGGTGGAGCGGGACAACATCCTGTTCGACGACTTCGGCTAGGAGTCGGCGCCGTGAAACGGCGCGGACTCCTGGAGGGTTGGTTGGGCACCAGGCGGAGCCAACAGGCGACGAATGGTGGGCCAGGAGTCGGCGCCGTGAAACGGCTGGCCGCGATCATCCTTCTCCCCCTGCTGGCGGCCTGCGCCGCGGCGCCCCCGACCGACGCCTCAGCGGTCGCGCGGCACACGTTCCGGGGCGCGACGATGGGGACGACCTACGCCGTCACCGTCGTCGGCCGCGGGATCGACGAACCGCGACTCGCAGGGCTGCGCGCGGCGGTGCAGGCCGCGCTCGACGAGGTCGACGCGACGATGTCGCACTACCGCCCCGACTCCGACCTGAGCCGCTTCAACCGCTGGCGCGAGACCGCGCCGTTCCCGGTTGCCGCGGGGCTCGTCGCCGTGGTCCGCGAGTCGATCGCGATCAGCGACACGACCGGCGGCGCCCTCGACGTCACGGTGGCGCCGCTCGTCGACGCCTGGGGCTTCGGCGCGCCCGGGCCGGCCACGGCGCTCCCGACCGAGACGGAGATCGATGCGCTCCGCCGCGACGTCGGCTACCGCTACCTCGAGGTGGACGAGGCTTCGTCGACGCTGCGCAAGGAGCGGCCCGGGGTTCGCATCGACCTGTCGTCGATCGCCAAGGGCCACGGGGTCGACCGGGCGGCCGAGGCTCTCGCCGCGGGCGGCATCGTCGACTACCTCGTCGAGGTGGGCGGGGAGGTGCGGGCGCACGGAACGACCGAGACCGGGGCGCCGTGGCAGGTGGGCATCGAGGGGCCCCGGCCGGGGCGGTCCGCCATCCGCCGCGTCGTCCCTCTGGGCGACGGGGCCCTGGCGACGTCGGGCGAGTACCGCAACTTCTACGACCTCGCCGGCGTCCGCGTGTCGCACACCATCGACCCGCGCACGGGCCGGCCCGTCACCCACCGCCTGCGGGCCGTGAGCGTCCTCGCGGACCGCTGCGCGCGGGCGGACGGACTGGCCACCGCGCTCGAGGTGCTCGGCCCGGACGAGGGGTATGCCCTCGCGGCGGAGCGGGGCTGGGCGGCGCTGTTCGTCGTCGAGGAGGACGGCGGCGCGCTGCGAGACCGGCTGACGCCGGCGTTCGAGGCGCTGGTGCGGCCTGGCGGGCGCACAGGGAGCTCGCGCGGCGGCGGTTTTGCGCTGCTGCGGCGCAAGCTCCTACAATGAAGCCGGTGGTTCTCTTCCTGCTGACGCTGGGCGTGATCGCGGCGGCGATGCTGATCATGGCCGTGGGGCTCGCGTTCCGTTACCCGTGCCTCCGCGGCTCGTGCGGCGGCGCCGGCGTCGCGGCGGCCGACGGGACCCGGCTGTCGTGCGAGGCCTGTCCGAGGCGGCGGGAGGTTCCGCCGCCGGCGGCGGACGGGGAGAGCCGCCCCGAGGTCCTGTGGGAGCGATGAGCGAAGCGCACCTGCCAGCGGGCGAGCGACCGGAGGAGGGGCGGCGGCCGGCCTATCGCCCGCTCGAGCGCTTCTGGCCCTACGCCGACCTCGAGGAAGAGCCGACGGAGGCCGAGCTCGCGGCGCTCGATCCCGATCTGCGGGCCGCCCTGTTCCGGGGGGAGCCGCAGCCGTTCTCGATCACCCTCAGCTTCCCGCGGTTCGAGGGGCCGGACTACGAGCGCGCGCTCGTGCTGGCGCGCGGCGCGGCCGAGTACCGCGCCGTCGGAAGCGGCAGGAAGCTGCGGCACCGGGCCCGCTACTTCCCGCGCGACGCCGCGAAGCTCCGGGATCTGTTCGAGATCGTCGGACGCCACGACGAGTGCGACGTGCTCATCGACGACCGGCCGGTGCCCTACGCCCGCGAGCTGTGGCTGCCGCTGGTGTGGTTCCTGATTCCCCGCCCGTGAGCCGATCGGCCGTCAGGAACCGGGCCGCCGACTCCCGCCTGGCCAGACCGTTGAACGAATCGCTGCGCGTCGTGAGGAGCCGGCGTCGGGCCTCACGAGGGCTTGGTGACGTTGCCCGCCTGCGGCCCCTTGGGGCCGTCCACGATCTCGAACTCGACGTCCTGTCCCTCTTCGAGCGTGCGAAAGCCGTCGCCCTGGATGGCCGAGAAGTGCACGAACACGTCGCTGCCTGCTTCCCGCTCGATGAACCCGTACCCCTTGGCGTTATTGAACCACTTGACCTTGCCGGTTATGCGCATTACGCCTTCCTCTGACCGAGCACAAAAAAAGACCGCAACCGCGGTCTCGACGCCGACGCTGCGGCCAACGCGAACTGCATGCTAGCGACCCTGTTTCTCCGATGTCAAGCGCCCGCCCGCCGGCGCGGCGGGCCATCCCGGGAGGCGACGAATCACCGATGCGTGTACTTCTGAGCGTATCCGACAAGACGGGGCTGATCGATCTGGCGCGCGGACTGGCGGACCGCGGGGCCGAGCTGGTGTCCACCGGGGGCACCGCGCGGGCCCTCGCGGACGCGGGTCTGCGGGCGCGGAGCGTCTCCGACGTGACCGGGTTCCCGGAGATGATGGACGGCCGGGTCAAGACGCTCCATCCGGGCGTGCACGCCGGCATTCTCGCCCGGCGAAGCCGGCCGGACGACATGGCCGCCATCGGGCGGCTGGGGATCGCCCCGCTGGACGTCGTCGTCGTGAACCTCTACCCCTTCGCGCGCGCCGCGGCGGCCCCGGAGACCACCTTCGACGAGCTGGTGGAGCAGATCGACATCGGCGGGCCGACGCTGGTGCGCGCGGCTGCCAAGAGCTTCGCCGACGTCCTGGTGGTCGTCGACCCCGCCGACTACGCGTCGGTCCTCGAGGCGCTCGACGGAGACGGCGGCCCGGAGCCGGGCTTCCGCTTCGCGCTCGCGCGCAAGGCGTTCGCGCATACGGCGGAGTACGACACGACGATCGCGGCCGCGCTGGCGGCGGTCGACACCGGCGGCGGCGCCTTCTCCCGATCGCCGCTGACGCTGGAGGGCACCGCCCCGGACCGCCTGATCGTCAGCGCGCCGAAGCTCGGCGACCTCCGCTACGGCGAGAACCCGCACCAGGCAGCCGCCCTGTACGCCTCCGGCGACGCCGAGTCGTGGGGCTTCGGGGGCGCGCGGCTGCTGCAGGGCAAGGCCCTGTCGTTCACGAACCTCCTCGACCTGGACGCCGCCGCCCGCCTCGCCCTGGAGTTCGGGGAGCCCGCCGCGGTCGTCGTCAAGCACACGAACCCGTGCGGCGTGGCGACCGCCGGGCGGCTTCGGGACGCCTACGTCATGGCGCGCGACGTGGACCCGCTTTCGGCGTTCGGCGGCATCGTCGGCCTCAACCGCCCCCTCGACGCCGGCACCGCGGAGGCCATCGCGTCGACGTTCGTCGAGTGCGTCGTCGCGCCGGAAGCCGAGGACGACGCACGGGCGGTGCTGGCCGCGAAGAAGAACCTGCGCCTGGTCACCGGCGCTTTCGGGGCCGACGGGGCGGGGGGACCGCGGCATCGGGACGTGCGGTCGATCCTGGGGGGCTGGCTGGTCCAGGAGCGGGATCGCGTGGTCGAGGCGTCGGACGCCTGGGGTGCCGCTGCGGCAGCGGACCCCGCCCGCAACCTGCGGATCGTCACCCGGCGCGCGCCTTCGCCCGCGGAGTGGACGGCGCTCCGATTCGCCTGGCGCGTCTGCGCCCACGTCAAGTCCAACACCGTCCTCTTCGCCCATGCGGACCGCGCCGCCGCGGTGGGGGCCGGCCAGATGAGCCGGGTCGACGCGGTGAAGGTGGCGACGATGAAGGCGGGCGGCAGCCTGGCCGGCACGGTCGCCGCGTCGGATGCCTTCTTCCCCTTCCGCGACGGGCTGGATGCGGTGGCCGAAGCGGGGGCGACGGCGGTCGTGCAGCCGGGCGGATCGAGGCGGGACGACGAGGTGATCGCCGCCGCGGACGAGCACGGCCTGGCGATGGTGTTCGCGGGCCGGCGCCACTTCCGGCACTGAGGCCCGGAGCGGGCGCCGGCGAGGCCCGATGCCCGGCCCGGGCGGCGGTCAGACGGGGGTCGGGCCGGCCGTCCGAGCGCCCGCCGTCGCCGCCGTCTCGCGCTCCGCCGGAGCGTTGCGCTCCGCAGACGCCGGCAGCGTAACGAGGACGAGCAGCAGCATCAGGAACTCGGAGTCGCCGAAGTTGTACTCGAACATCCCGGCCGCCAGCATCGCCGCGACGGCGGCCAGGCCCGCGGCAGCGAGGGGGCGCGTGGCCGGCTGTCGAAAGCGCCGCGCGAGATCGACGACGACCGCCACCACGAACCAGCCCCACAGGGCCAGCGCCGGCAGCCCCCGCTCCGCCGCGATCTGCAGCGGCACGTTGTGCAGGTGGGGGTTCGTCGCGTTCACCGCGTCCGCCGGCCGGTAATCGCGGTACAGCACCTCCACCATCTCCGGGCCGACCCCGGTCAGCGGATGGTCGCGAACCATGCCGGCGCCGACGCGGACCATCGCCAGCCGGTCCCGGTTCGTCGGATCCTGCAGGTCGAAGGTCGAGTAGACGCGGTCCGTGATCGCGGTCGGGGCCACGGAGAAGCCGAGGGCCGCGAGCGCGAAGACCGCCGCCGCCAGCACCGGCGTCCGGGCCAGTCCCCGCACGTCGCGCTGCGCGACGACCTGGCTCACCCGCAGCAGGCACAGCAGGCTGACGCCGACGGATGCGCCGACCCACGCGCTGCGGGTGAAGGTCAGGGCCAGCGCCACGCACAGCGCGGGCGTCACGAGCGCTGCCCACACCCGGTCCCGCGGGGCGAAGAGGAGCCGCGCGCCGGCCACCGCCAGGACCAGCATGAGCAGGCCGGAGTACGTCATGTAGTGGCCCATCGAGCCGAGCGGGCGCCGCCCCAGGTGGTCGTACTCGAGGATGGCA
>JAPOVI010000183.1 GCA_026708265.1 Acidobacteriota bacterium | reverse complement strand
CTGCCCGACCGTCACACCGGAAACGGTCCTTGTGTACCGGGAGGCGTCCATACAGTTCGCCCATGAACCGCACGATTCGCGCCCGCATCCACGAGAGCGCCGTCAAGCGCATCACCCGCATCTACGCCGCCACCCTGTCCGAGATTTTCGCCGAGACCTTGCAGAACAGCCGCCGCGCCGGCGCCGCGCGGGTGCGCATTTCGGTCGCCGCGCCCGCCGACCGGCCGGAGCAAACCGCCGCCGCCACGGGCGAGACGCCGCTTGCCGTCACCATTACCGACGACGGCGCCGGCATCGCCGATCCGGCCGTGCTGCTGAGTTTCGGCGAGAACGGCTGGGACGGTGCGCTGGTCCGGCGCGAGGACGCCGCCGGCTTCGGCTTCGCCAGCCTGGCGCGGCGCGACTGCACGGTCTCGTCCAGGCCGCGTTTGCCCGATGGCGAAATGGTGCCGGGCTGGCAGGTCTCGCTGTCGCCCGAGCACTTCCTCGGGGAGGCCGAGGCCGAGGTCCGGGCCGACGAATGCGCACCCTATCCGCACGGGACGGCGATTTCCTTCCGGGCAACCGAAGCTCTGGCCGCGATCCGCAATGCGGCCGAGACCGCCGCCCGGCACTACCCGCTGCCGGTGATCTTCGAGGACCGCACCGATGGCGACGCTGCCCCCGAACAACTGCCCCGCCGCGCCTTCCTCGACGGCGCGGTCCATGCCGAGCGATGGCGGGGGCTCGTATTCGGGGTCTTCAGGAACCGCCGCGACGGCTACAGGGACCCCGACCTCAGCTTCTTCGGCCTGACCCTGACGGTCGGCCTGCCCACCGTCGAGACCGTCCACGGCCCGGCCTGGACCGTGTTGGCGGACGTCGACGACTGCCCGAACCTGGAACTGGTGCTGCCCGCACGCAAGGAGGCGGTCGAGAACGCCTTCCTGAAGGAGATGCGCGCGGCGGCCCGGTTCGCGGTCTACCGCGCCATGGCGGCCGATCCCTCGCCGCGTCCGGCCTTCGAGGACTGGACGCGGGCGCGCGACGCCGGCATCGAGATGACGCCGCCGCCGGCCGTGCTCCGCCCCTGGCGGCCCTCCATCGCCCATGTTGACGACTGGCGCGACCCGCCCAAGCTCGCACCCGTCGGCAAGGACGCCCTGGTCATGGCCTGCGAAGCCGAGCCGCCGGGGGACCAGGCACTGTGGCGCGCCGCCGAACGGGGCGGCGTCTCACCGCGCCTGTTCGAGGCCGACCGCAGGCTCGACGGCTATGGCTGGTACGACGGGCTCGACCGCGCGACCGGCATCGCCGTCGAGGTCACGCTGGACGGCAGGACCCATGCGCTTGACGACGCCCCGCTGCCGGAGCGGACGGGGCCGACCGCCGCAGATCTGCCACCCAGGCCGGAAGCGGTCCGCATCGAACTCGCCGTCCGGGAGGCTCATGGGCGGGAACGCACCCTCGCCCTGCCGGCCGATCTCGCCTTCGCGGGCGAGGCCTGGAGCTGGCTCCACGACGCCCTGCCGCTGGTGACCGCCGACAGCGCGCTCCAGCCGCACCAGCTCGCAGCACTGCTCCGCAACGCCTTCTTCTCGCCGTCGGACGACGCCGGGGCGGACAGCTACGAGACCCAGCTCGGCCGCTTCGACGAGGACGCGCTGCATCTGGCGACCCGGCTGCTGCTGTCGGACGACGACGCCTGCCGCCAGTCCCTGGCCGACGCGGTGCGTCGCGAGCTGATGTGGTTGGCGCCTGAGGGCCGCGCCGTCGACATCCGCATCCGCCGGCCCGACGTGACCGTGACCTTCGGCGGCGCCGGCGCGGCCTGGTGAGGCCCATGGCGATTTTCCATCCGCTCGACACAAGGGAGACTGACCCATGACCCTGTCCATCCCCGGCCGGCAGAGCCCGACCGACGAAGCGCAGAAGCGCGCCATCGCCAATGCCGTCTGGACCGACCTGCTCTGGCTCATGCCGCCCGACCGCACCGTCACCGTGACGGTGACGCAGGGCCGCGTCGCGGTCGAGCTCGGCCCGTCCGATCCGGTTCCCGACGCCGCGGCCGCCTGACCCCGCCCGGTCCGCATCCCCGCCGCAAGAGAGCGCCCCGTCTCAGGATTCCTGGGGCGGGGCGTTTCCGTTCGCCCCCATCGAG
>JAPOVI010000097.1 GCA_026708265.1 Acidobacteriota bacterium | reverse complement strand
GTCGTACCACTCGTCGCGGAGCCCGTCCTGGCGATACCAGGCGCGGGCCTTTTCCTTGGCTTCGTCGGACAGCTCGTCGATGCCGTAGACGACGGTCCTGATGATCCGGGGCATGGCTCAGCGCTCTTCCGAAACGGGACTGCGGCGGCGGGTGTCCCGCGAAACCCGCACGAAGCGGACGGCCTCGCGGATGCGGCGCAGGGCAACGCGGTCGTGGTCGGGATTGGCGCGCGACCACGGGGTGGGTCGGCGCGAGAACCAGGCGGAGTCCGCGACGAACCCGTCGCTGTAGGCCACGAAATGCCGACTCGCCGATATCGCCCATGTCCCTGCCGGCGCGACGTCCAACATTTTGCCGAGCGTGACCGCACGGACGTCGAACGGAACGTCTGCGAAAATTCGCTCCCAAACCTCCTTGCGGCGAGCATGGGGACGGTCATGCCGCTTCGGATGGCGGAGCGCGTAATCGGGCTCCCAGCGGAGCTCGGCGAGCGCGGCGGCGAGTTCGTCCATGTAGACGCCGTTGACGGCGCGCCGGTCGTAGAGGCGGCGGATGACGGCGGCGGCCTCGTGGGTCGGCACGCCGGCGATCGCGGAAATCGCGGAGGGGCCGCACTTGGTGGCGCGGCCGGTAATCCTGTGCAGCATGGCTTGTCCTCCCTGCGTCGGGCGGGTCGGGATGCGGGATTGTCGGAGGGGCGGTCGATCGCGCGGGGTGCGGGACCGGCGGGCGGGCGGGCGCGTCAGAGCAGCCCGCGCGTCTGGAAGCTCACCGCTCCGGTCGGGGTGACGACGATGTGGTCGAGCAGGGTGACCCCGACTGTCTTCAGCGCGTCCTTGATGCGCTTCGTCATGTCGATGTCGGCCCGGGACGGCTCGGGGTCGCCCGAGGGATGCGCGTGCGTCGCGATGACCGCGGTCGCCTGAAGCTCCAGCGCCCGGATGCAGATCTCGCGGGGATAGACCGGGGTGTGGCAGACGCTGCCATGCTGGTGGAGTTCGCTTGCCAGAAGCCTGTTCTTGCGGTTGAGGAACAGCAGATGGAACTTTTCCACCTCGCGGTGGCCGGCCAGCGTGCGGCAATAGTCGATCGCCCTGTCGTAGCTGGCGAGGGACGGACGCACGGCGTCGGGCACTTCTTCCCGCGCCATGGCGATGCCGAGCGCCTCGGCGGCCTTGAGGACGGCGATGGCGTCGTCGGAGAGGCCGGGCACGCTGCGCAGCCGGTCCGGGCGGGCGGCCAGTGCGCGGGGCGCCGTGCCGAAGACCGCCAGCAGGGCGGCGGCGGAGTCCCCGCTGTCGGCGATGCCGCGCCGGCCGGAGAGCAGAAGCTCCAGCAGCTCGCGGTCGTCGACCGCCTCGCGGCCTGCGCGCAACAAGCGCCCCTGGAGCCGGCGGCGATGCGCGGCCTCCCGCACCGAGGCGGGGGCGGCCGGCATGTCGAGCAGCGGGAGTTCGCCGAAGCCCGCTTCGGTCGCGTCGAGCGGACTCATGCCGCGATCTCTCGTGCGCCGGCGGTCTCGCGCTCCTCGGCGCGAGCGCGGCAGTGTTCGATCAGCCGGCCGTATTCCTCGCCGTCGAGCACACGGTCGACGCCGAGCAGCCAGGCGAGCTGGAGGCCGATCAGCCGGATGGCCGGATCGTCGCGCTGCGGCACGCCTTCGGCGATGGCCTGCCGGCAGGCGGTGTGCAGCGCCAACGCCACGCCGGACGGATTGCACGCGCCCGGATCGACGATGTCGAGCGCGGCGCGGTGGCGGTCGTAGCCGGGCGGAAGATCAGGGAAGGTCATCGGCCGCACCTCCGCATGCGGGCAACCAGGCCGTCGACGGTCGCGCCGTCGGCGCCGCAGGCCTCGCCCCACCCGCGCAGGTTGCGCTCGAAGTCCTCGACCGAGCCCAGATGGGCGTCGAAGAACGGGCTGTCGGTGGTGGCGGCCAGCACCGAGTCGCCGGCGATGGCGATCCCGGTGATAGCGGGGCGGGTCATGGGTTCCAGGCGAAGCAGCCAGCAGAGGAACGCGCCGAACATCGGTGTCAGGTTCTCGCCCCGGCGCGGGTCCATCGGGTGCATCGGCGGCGGGGTCTCGGTGGGCGCGATGGCGATCGCGGTGTCGGGCATGGGCGGTCTCTCCGGGTTTGGAA
>JAPOVI010000438.1 GCA_026708265.1 Acidobacteriota bacterium | reverse complement strand
GTGGGGGACGGGGCGGAGCGCGGGGCCGCGGCTGCCCGCCCGCAGGGCGAACACCGCGCCCGCCCGGTCCGTCACGTCCTCGAAGCGGCCGTCGCCGAGGTTGTGCAGCACCTGGTTCCGCTGCTGGAAGGGAAAGGGGTTGTCGGGCGTCAGGGCGTCCAGATCCTGGGCGACCAGGCCGTTGACGGCCAGCGCGTCGAGCCGGCCGTCGTTGTCGATGTCGAGCCACGCAGCGCCCCAGCCCGTGTAGCGCAGGCTGGCGCGGCGAATGCCCGACTGCGCGCTCCGCTCCGTGAACCGGCCGCGCCCGTCGTTGACGTACAGCGTGCTCCCCTGGCCGGTCAGCTCCGTGATGAAGAGATCCTCGTCGCCGTCGTTGTCGAAGTCGCCGGCGTCGACGCCCATGTCGGCCTTCGCGACGCCGGCCTCGTCGAGGGCCACGCCGGCCAGCAGGGCCCGGTTCGTGAAGGTCCCGTCACCCTGGTTCATCCAGAGCTGGTTCTCCTGCTGGTCGTTGGCGATGAACAGGTCGATTCGGCCGTCGCCGTCGAAGTCGGCACTCGACACGCCGAGCGCCGGCCCGAACTCCTCCGCCATGCCCGCGGCGGCGGTCGCCTCCGTGAAGGTACCGTCCCCGTCGTTGCGGTAGAAGCGGCTGCGCTGCGGCGGATGGCGCTCGGGCGCGCAGTAGTCGAGGGGCCCCGACGCGCTGAAGCACGGGATGTGCGTGTCGAGGGTGTAGCGCAGGTAGTTGCCGACGAACAGGTCGAGCCACCCGTCGTGGTCCACGTCGGCGAATCCGGCGGAGACGCTCCAGGTTTCCGGGCTCGCGGTGCCGGTCGCCGCCGTGACGTCCGTGAAGCTGCCGTCGCCGTCGTTGCGGAACATCTGGTTGCGCCCGAAGCCGGTCAGGTACAGATCGACCCAGCCGTCGTTGTCGATGTCGCCGGCGGCGACGCCCTGCCCGTAGCCGCGGGCGACGATCCCGCTCGCGACCGTCACGTCCGTGAAGCGCAGCGTCCGCGTCCCGTCCGCCAGGACCGTCAGGTCGTTGCGGAAGAGGCGGTCGCGCAGCTCGCCCTCGGGCGGCACGGGCTGCACGGGAGTCCCGGTGTCGAGCAGTTGTCCCTGCACGAGGAAGACGTCGAGGTCGCCGTCGTTGTCGTAGTCGAGCAGGGCAGCCCCCGGGCCCATGATCTCCGGCTGGTAGAACTGGCCGGTCATGCCGTTGAAGTGGTCGAAGTCGAGACCGGTCGCCGCCGCCTGATCGGTGAACCAGGGGGTCGGGTCGATCGGCCCGGGAGGCGCGTCTCCGCTCCTCGCGGGAGGAGCGCCGCCGTCGGCGGCGCACGCCGACAGGAGGGCGGTCAGGGCGAGCGCCGCGCGTGAGCTGCGATCCATGGCGGAGCGGCTCCGGACGGAGCCCGCCGTCGGGCGGGGCACCGCCGCGCGATTATTCCACGGACGGGTCGGCGGCCGCCCGCGGCCGCACCCGCAGCGTCAGTCCCGCCGCCCCGACGACCTCGACCGCCGCCTCCCGTTCCACCGCGGTGCCCGCGTCCGTCTCCGCCCGCCACAGCTCGCCCCGCACGCGCACGTAGCCGCGCGGCGCGAGGCGCTGCGCGGCCGTCCCCACGCGGCCGACGAGCCGCGCGATGGGCGGCGTGTCGTCGATCTCGTACGCGGTGCGCACCAGCGGATAGAGCGCCATGTCCTTGACGAACCACGCCGCGGGCAGCGCCACCGCGACCCACGCCGGCGCGTCGAGAGAGGTCACCATCCACCAGCCGGCGGTGGTCGCCACGATCCAGCCGGGCACCTGGAACACGGTGTAGCGCCAGAACGGTGACCGGTGTTTCGTCGGGCGCGGCATCGAGTTCGCTGCCTGGGAGTCACCATATATAATCAGGCCGCTCCGCGACCGGCAAGCGTCCCGCCTCGGACGCCGGGAGCCCATGCGCATCCGCTTCAACGGTTCCCCGAAACCGACCCTCGGCGTCGAGGTCGAGTTGCAGATCCTCGACCCCGAGACGCGCAACCTCGTTGCCGGCGCCCCCGGCATCCTCGAGGCCTGCGGTCAGGACGGGAACGTCAAGCCCGAGCTGATTCAGTCGACGATCGAGCTGAACACCAGCGTCTGCGACGACGTGGCGGCGGTGCGACGGGAGCTCGGGGAGCGCATTCGGGCCCTGGCCGCGGTGTGCGACCGCCTCGGCTACGAGCTCGCCTGCGCCGGGACGCATCCGTTCTCGAAGTGGGGCGAGCAGGCGATCACGGAGAAGGAGCGCTACCATACGCTCGTCGATCGGTGCCAGTGGCCGGCGCGGCGCCTGATGATCTTCGGGCTGCACGTCCACGTCGGGGTGGAGAGCGGCGAGAAGGCGATCGCGGTCTTCAACTCCCTGACCACCTACCTCCCGCACCTCCTGTCGCTGTCGGCGAGCTCGCCGTTCTTCGCCGACGCCGACACCGGGCTGGCATCGTGCCGGGTCAAGATCTTCGAGAGCCTGCCGACGGCCGGGCTGCCGTACCGCTTCCGGAACTGGGCCGAGTTCCAGCGGCTGATGATCACGCTGGTCAACGCCCGTGCGATCGAGTCGGTGCGGGAGATCTGGTGGGACATCCGACCGCACCCGGACTTCGGCACCATCGAGGTCCGGATCTGCGACGGCCTGCCGACCCTGGACGACGTCATCGCCATGACCGCGCTGGTCCAGGCCCTCATCGTGTGGCTGGGCGATCAGTACGACGCCGGGATGTACCTCCCGGTGCAGCGCCACTGGATCGTGCGGGAGAACAAGTGGCGCGCGGCCCGCTGGGCGGTCGACGCGGACATCATCGTCGACGAGGAGGGCCGGCTCGAGCGGCTGTCGGAGAGCATCCTGGGGCTGGTCGAGACGCTGCGCCCGACGGCCCGGCGTCTCGGCAGCGAGGCCGAGCTGTCGCGGATCGCGGAGATGCTGCGCGTCGGTCCCAGCTACCGCCGGCAGCGCCGCGTCCACGCGGAGGCCGGCTCGTTCGACGCGGTGATGGATGCCCTCGTGCGCGAGTTCCGGGAGAACGCCCCCGTCGTCGCGTGAACGCGGCGCAGGACCGCGTCACCCTCCGGCCCGCGCGGCGTCTCCCGCCCCCCACGCCCACCAGCGTCCGTCGCGGCGCGCGAGGCGGAGCGGCAGGCCGAAGCAGGTCGACAGACGCTCCGCCGTCAACGTCGCGTCCAGGGGGCCTCGGGCAACCAGGCGTCCGCCGGAGAGCATCAGCACGTGCGTGAAGCCGGGGGGAATCTCGTCCACGTGATGCGTCACCAGGACGATGGCGCCGGCGTCGGCCGCGGCGACCTCCGAGAGCAGGGCCACGAGCTGCTCTCGGCCGGCCAGGTCGAGCCCGGCGGTCGGCTCGTCGAGCACCAGCAGGGACGGATCGTTGACGAGGGCCCGCGCCAGCAGCACGCGCTGGCGCTCGCCGGCCGAGAGCGTCCCGTAGCGGGAGCCGGCGAGGTGGGCGCAGCCGACGCGCGCGAGGAGGGACGCCGCGCGGGCGCGGTCGGCCCCATCGTACTCGTGCCACCACGGGGTGAGGGCGGCGTTCCGGCCCGTCAGGACGATGTCGGCGGCGTGGAGCTCCGGGCGCATCAGGTCGGCGAGGGCCTGGCTGGTGACCCCCAGGTGCGCCCGCAGCGCGCGGACGTCCGAGCGCCCCATGCGGCGGCCCAGCACGCTCACGACGCCCGCGGACGGATGGACGTAGAGGCTGGCGAGGCGGCAGAGCGTCGTCTTTCCGGAGCCGTTCGGCCCCACGACCACCCAGCGTTCGCCGGCGAGGACCTGCCAGTCGATGCCGTCGAGGATCGTCCGGCCGTCCCGGACGAGGTGCACTCCGTTGAGATCGAGCACGACCGCCGCGGCCATCGCGGAACAGTAGCGCGCGGCCCGCGGCGGGACAAGGTGGGAGGCGGCGTGCGCGGCTCGCACACGCGCGACGGGTGCGTGGTCGTCCGGCTCCCGAACTGGGTCGGCGACATCGCCCTCGCCCTGCCGGCCGTCGAGGCGATCCGCGCCGCACGACCCGCGGCCCGGATCGTCGGGTTGGCGCGCGATGCCCACTGCGGGCTGGCGCGCCGCATCGGCGCCCTCGACGAGGTGCTTCCGGCGCCGGCCGGCCGCGGCCCGGCGCGCGCCGCATCGGTCTGGCGCCTCGCGATGCGTCTGCGACGGATGCAGGCAGGGGCGGCGGTCGTCATGGCGCCCTCGTTCGAGGCGGCCCTGACGGTCTGGCTGGCGGGGATTCCACGGCGCATCGGCCACCGGACCGACGGTCGCGCGGCGCTCCTGACCGATGCCGTCGCGCCCGATCCGACCGGCCATCGGGCGGACGGTTTGCTGGCGCTCGCCGCCCGCGTGCCGAACGCCGGGGGGGCTGAGGCAGACGACGGTCGCGCGCCGGTCGACACGCCCGGGCTGTCCCTGGCGCTGACGGCGGGCGATCGCCGCTTCGCGCAGAGCGCCTTCGCCGCGGCCGGCTGGCCGGATGACGCGCGTCCGGTGTTCGTGAACCCCGCCGCCGCGAAGGCTCCGCGCGCCTGGTCCCCGGCCCGCTTCCGCGCGCTGGTCGAGACGCTGGCGCGCCGCGAGCCTGGGCGCCGCTTCCTGGTCCACGATCGCAGCCCCTTCGAGGCCCCGTCCGGGTGGTTCGCGGCCCATGGCGCGGCCCGAGCGGGTGGGGCGACGCTGCCGCAGCTCTGCGCGCTGCTGGAGCGGTGTGCAGTCTACGTCGGCAACGACAGCGGCCCCGCGCACCTCGCCGCGGCGCTCGGCCTTCCCACCGTCACCATCTTCGGGCCGTCCGCTCCCCGGGTCACCGGACCGCGTCCCCGGGGCGGCGCGACGGCCGTCGAGGTGAGCGCCGTCTTCGCCTGCTCCCCGTGCCGGGAGCGCTTCTTCGAGGAATGTCCGTCGCCTCCGACCCGGGACGGACGACCGCCGTGCCTCGACGCGATCCCGGTGGAACGGGTGGCCGCGGCGGTCGAGCGGGCGGTCTCGAGCCCGGAGTCTGCGCCGTAGAACGGCGACGACTCCCGGAGGGTTGGTCGGGCGCCGGACGGAGCCGTCAGGCGACGAATGGCGGGCCAGGGCGGCGCAGACTCCCGGCGCGACCTTGCGGCGTTCACGACCGCGGATTCTCGGCGCCGGGCGTCTCCTCCCGGATCCGGTCGCGCAACCGGTCTTCCTGCTCGGCCAGCTCCGGCGTCAGCGCGTCGCCGAAGTCCGGCGCCTCGAGAACGGGACGGATCTCGATCTCGCTCGGGACGGGCATCGGATTCGGGCAACGCTTCACCCACTCGACGGCCTCGGCCATGTCCCGGACCTGCCAGAGCCAGAACCCGGCGACGAGTTCGCCGGTCGCGGCGAACGGCCCGTCGACGACGGTGCGCTCGGGGCCGTCGAAGGCGACGCGCTTGCCGCTCGAGGAAGGGTGCAGTCCCTCGCCGGCCTGCAGGACGCCGGCCGCGACGAGCTCTTCGTTGTACCTGCCCATCGCCTCCAGTTCCTCCGTGGACGGCAGCGTGCCGGCCTCGCTCGCTTCCGTCGCCTTCACGAGGATCATGACGCGCATCTCCGTCCTCCTTCCGTTCCGATCTCCGCAGCGAGACGCCTGCGACCTACACCGAGGGCTGGGGCTGCGCCGCCGCCGCATCGGGGGCGACGGGCGGCGGGTCGGGAACCTGCAGATCGGGCATCGGCCGGCCCGCGAAGAGGCGCTGCAGCGGGCGGGCGAGCAGGCTCGCCCAGGTCGCGGCGCGCGACACGCGCGCGCTGTCGGTCGCGATCCCCGTGTTGGCGTACATCTGCCGGTAGAGCTTCGACACCAGCACGTAGGCCAGGCGCCCCTTGAGGGACTTGACCGATGCCGAGCGCCGCCAGATGGACGACAGGCGGTAGAAGTGGTCCCAGGCCGACTGGGTCCCGATGCGGATGTCTTCCGCGGTCATCGCGGGATGCGGGGAGAAGATCTTCGGCCGCACCGCCTGCGGGATGAGCCAGTAGCGGCTGAGAGGCACGCCGTCGACCTTCGGCATCTCCGCGGCCTCGGTCCGTTCCCACTTCTGGAAGTCCACGGTGCCGGGGAACGGCGTGAGGGTGAGGAACTGCGCGAAGTCGATGTCCGCCTCGCGGGCGAGCGCTGCCGTCGAGCGGAAGGTGTCGCGTCGATCGCTCGGGAGCCCGAAGATGAAGGACCCGAGCACGTGAACGCCGTGCCGCTTGAATTCCTGGAGACGCGAGATCAGGGCGTCGCCGGCGAGATTGAAGTCCTTGTAGACGTCGTTCAGGCCCTCGTCCGACACCGACTCGACGCCGATGAGGGCGCCCCGAATCCGGGCGTCCCGCATCGCCTCCAGGAACGCCGGGTCCTCGGCCGCCTCCATCGTGATCTGCGTGTAGAACACCGTGTCGGAGGGCAGGCGGGCCAGCCGCTCCATGAGCTCGAAGCGCTCCGCCCGGAGCGCTTCGAGCTCGCGGAGCCGGGACGGGTCCTTCCGTCGCCGCGCCTGCGCGAGGTCCTCCAGGGTCACCGGGTAGAAGTTGTCGTCGGCCAGCGTGACGAACCGGAAGCCCATGCGGCGCAGCTCCACGATCTCCTCGACCACCGCGTCGGTCGTCCGCTGCCGCGGCTCCTGCCCGTCGGTGCGCCAGACCGAGCAGAACGAGCAGTGCTTCGGACACCCGCGGACGGTCTGCACCGAGCCGAACATGTAGCGGTCGCGGGGGAGCAGGTCCCAGCGCGCCTTGCGGAGCGATTGCCCCGCCACGCGGCCCCCCTCGTAGAACGGCTCGAGGCGCCCGCCGGCGCAGGCCTCGAGCACGTGCGGCCAGATGCCCTCGCCGTCGCCCTTCACCACCGCGTGCGCACCGCCCCGCTCGTGCGCCTCGTCCGGATAGAGAGTGGCGTGGATGCCGCCGTACACGACCCGCGCGCCGCGCTCGCGGACGGCCCGACCTACCTCGTAGCCGCGGAGCGCGTTTCCGGTGTGGATGCTGATCCCGACCACGTCGCCCGCCTCGATCCGGGCGGGCTCGAACGGGGCCAGGGTCTCGTCGACGATGACCGGGTCGCCCAGGTGACGCGGCGTCGCCTCGGCGAGGACGTACGGCCAGCGCGGGGTGATCACCGCCATGCCGAACGAGATGTGGCTGGGATTGATGAGGTGTATGCGCATCGACGTCTGCGTCCTCCGCCGGTGGGCCGGGCCGTGTGGAATGCTCGACCTGTTCCTGGATGGAGGCTCACCGCCGGCCGGTGAACGTCCGAGTGATCGAGGCGCCGACATCGCGGAAGGCGCCTCCGGTAGTGCGGCCCGCTTCCGCGAACCACGACCCGAGTGCCGTACCGGTTCGCTCCGCCCAGGCCCACCGGGATTCGCCGGCCACGTTCCCGGCCACGGGCGCCACGAGCGTCTGGTGCGCCGGCAGGCCGAAGTCGCGGGCCGGAAGCGGGTCCGGCGAATCCGGGCGCCGCCCGGCGATGCCCGGTCGAGCTCCCGGCAGCAGACCGAACGGCGCGCGGCGATCGAAGGGCCGGCCCGCGGCCAGTAGCTCGGGAACCGGTGGGGCCGGGACCCCGATCTCGGGAACCGGCGGGGCCGGGACCCCGACCCCGGGAACGCGAGGTCGCACGGCCCCGTCACGCTCGGCACCCGCAACGAGCCGCGGCGCAACCGGCGCGGCGCTCGACAGCGTCGGCGCCGGGGGAGGCGCGAGACGGACGGGGGGTACCGCGCCGCGGCCCACCCCGAGCTCGACCTCCGGGGCGCGGCCGCCCACCAGCAGGGCGACGGCGGTCGCGACGAGCCCCGCCGCCCCGACCGTCCAGGGCGACGGGCGGCGGGCGCGCCGCCGCCCGAGTCCGACCAGGTGCGCGACTCGTTGCGCGACCACGCCCCGGCAGCCGAGCGCGCCGGATGCCAGGGCCGGAGCCGCGCACCCGGCCATGGCCTCCGCGACCCGGGCCAGGCAGCGCGCGTACTCGCGCGGCGCGCCGGTCCTGAGCGCCACCCGCTCATCGGCCGCCAGCTCACGCTCGCGGTGCATCCAGCGCCCGATGAGCCAGACGGCGGGATGCAGGCCGAACGGCACGGCGATGACCCGCTGCAGAAGATTCGTCCAATCGTCGCGACGCTCGACGTGGGCGTGCTCGTGGGCGACGATCTGGTCGAGCTCCGCGTCGCTGAGAGCGTCCAGGAGCGCACGCGGCACGACGATCATCGGCCGCCGGAAGCCGAGGACGGATGCGGCGACGCGGTCCTCGACGACGGCCAGTTGCGCGCGCCGTCCGCCGTGCCGCGCACTCTGCCACAGCGGAAGGCGGCGCTGCACGCCGTCGGGCATCGGGCGCGCACGGGCCTTCAGCCGCCGCAGACGGCGCAGGTCGACGGCCAGGCGGGCCAGAGCGCCGGCGGCGAGCAGCGCCCAGGCGGCGACCGTCCCGGTCACGAACACCGTCGGCGCCCCCGGCAGGGTGAGCACCTCGCGTCCTGCTCCCGCGGGGTGCCCGCCTGCGGCGAGCGCGCCGGCCAGAGCCGGGACGAACGGCATCGTCATCACGATTCCCAAACCGAGCCAGCAGAGCGCGTAGCGTGTCGCAGCGGGAATGCGGAGGGCGGTCGCCGCCCGCAGGGCGGCGGCAAGGAGCACGGCGACCAGGCTTCCCTGCCAGATCCACGTCACGGCGTCGCCCATTCCGCTTCTACGCTCCTTCGTCGAGATCCAGCAAGCGCCGGATGGAGGCCAGCTCCGCTTCGTCCACCGGTTCGTGCTCGAGGATGCTGACCGCCAGCGAGCCCGGCGATCCGTCGAACAACTGACTGACCAAGCGCCGAACGGCGCTCCGCCGCGCCCGTTCCCGGTCGACCACCGGCTGGTAGATGAACGCCCGTCCGTTCTTCGTGTGCCGCACGTAGCCCTTCCGCTCCAGGATGCCGAGCTCGGTGAGCACCGTGTTGTAGGCGGGTCGGTGCGGCGAGGGCAAGGCGCTCCGCACCTCGCTGACGCTGGCGCTTCCCCGCTCCCAGAGGACCTGCATCAGCCGCAACTCGCCGTCCGTCAACGTCGCCGACCGCGTGCGGGCCACGCCATCCTCCCTCTCCCGTCGCGCTCGCGTCGATGCTGTCCTGCTCGCGTCGGTGTCGTCCTGCTCCGGCGTGTCGTCCTGCTCACACGACTGTAGCCGCCGCGGGGGAGCATGTCAACTAATCAATTAGGATTTTGGCGGCTCCTGCTACGCTGTCGTCCGCCGGGGCGCGCGGCGGGAAGTTCCCCCGCGCCCGATCCCGGGTCGCTCGAGACGGAGAGATTCATGCCGACACGCACCGCACGGGAGGTCGCCGACTACGTCGGGGGCGCGCTGCACGGAGACGAGACGGCAGAGCTGCACACCGTTGGCAGCCTGGAGCGCGCGGAGCCCGGCGCGCTGGCCTACGCCGAGGCGGCCTACCTGCCCCGCGTTCCCGCCACGCGCGCCTCGTGCGTGCTGGTGCCTCCGGGGGAACCGCCGGACCGGACGGTCATCGTGGTCGAGCGGCCGCGGGTCGCCTTCGCGCGGGCCGCGCAGTGGCTGCTCGACCGCCACCGCCCGGAGCCCGGCGTGCATCCGACCGCCATCGTCGCGCCGGAGGCGCAGCTCGCGGATGACGTTCACGTGGGCGCCTGGTCGCTCGTCGAGGCGGGGGTGACGATCGGGCGCGGCACGGTTATCCATCCCGGCTGCTACATCGGGCGGGGCAGCCGGATCGGCGACGACTGCCTCCTGTTCCCCCGCGTGGTGCTCTACGCCGCGACCGAGATCGGCGATCGGGTCACCATCCACGCCGGCGTCGTCATCGGCGCGGACGGGTTCGGCTTCGTGTTCGACGGAGAGCGGCACCTCAAGATTCCCCAGGTGGGGCACGTCACGATCGGATCGGACGTCGAGGTCGGGGCCAACAGCTGCATCGACCGGGGCGCGCTCGACGAGACCGTCGTCGACGACGGGGTCAAGATCGACAACCTGTGCCAGATCGCGCACAACGTGCGGATCGGAACGCACGCCACCGTATCCTCCCAGACCGGCATCGCGGGCAGCTCGACCGTCGGCGAGCGAGCGACGATAGGGGGCCAGGTCGGGATCGCCGACTACTGCCGCATCGATCCCCACGGCATCGTCGGCGCGCAGTGCGGGGTGCCGAGCCGGAAGCGGGTGCCCGCCGGCGAGGTCTACTGGGGAACGCCCGCCCGCCCCCTCCGCAACATCAAGAAGCAGCAGTTCTACCTGAACCGCCTGCCGCGCATGGCCGAGGACGTGCGCCGGCTGCAGGCGGAGATCGACGAGCTGAAGGCGCGGCTCGACCGGGGCCGGGAGTCAGCGCAGTAGAGCGGCGGGGCTCCGGAAGGGGCCGGCTGGGCGGCAGGCGGAGTCGTGCGGTGGGGATTGGTGGGCCGGGCCGCCCGGACCCGCGGGGCGGCATCACGGCGCAACGCGTGCGGGTGGCGCCCCGCGCGTCGCGGCGGTCAGTCGCCGGTGAGGTCGAGCTCGGTCGGCGCCGGCCGGATGTCGACCGCGTGCTCGGAGCGCGCCGTTCCAGCCTGGACCACCGCGGTGTAGGGACCGGGGATCACTTCGTCCAGGGTGAAGCGGCCGTCCCGCCCGGCCACTGCCGCGTAGGGCGCGCCGGTGATGACGACGCTCGCCCCCATGGCAGGGTGAATGTCGCACGCCACGCGGTACGTGCCGGCGACCTCGAAGCGATGCTCGTAGGTCCCGCCGAGCGGAGTCGAGATGTTGAAGGCGGTGTCCTTCGTCTCGATGTTGTAGACCCGGACGTTGTGCATCACGTCCTCGCTGTTCCTGAAATGGACCGGCTGGCCCAGCCCGGCGAGGAGGACGGGCGGCAGGAACTCCATGCCGAGCTGATCCATCGTCACCGGATCGGTCACGGCCGCCACGTCGATGGGACTTCGGGGCTCGAGGATGACGACGGACAGGGATCCGTCCCGGGAAACCGGCACCCGCCCGGTGACCGGTTGCCCTGCCGCGGCAGCGGAGGGGGAGGCCGCGGCACCCGTCCCCGTCGACCCCGCCGCCGGCGCCTCCGGCGCATCTCCGCAGGCGCCGCAGAGCGCCGCGATCCCGAGGGCCGCGAGATGGGTCCGGGCGCGGGCTCGTTGCTGCATGTCGTCCTCGGGCGCGCGAGCGGCGCGGGCCTGCGGCGCCCGCGACCCGCGTGACCATTATAGAAAGAGTCGCGGCGCGGGAAGAGCCGTCGGTCGCGGGGCGGCGGCCGGCTGCGATCCAGCGCCGCAGAAGGCCTGCGGAGGGAGGCCCGCGCGAGTTGCCAGGCAGGCGGGGGCCGGGGAGGCGCCCGAAAGGGCGCACTAGAATGGAGTCGATGCTGCACCGAGTTCTTCGCCTCGCACTGGCGTCCGCACTGACCGGACTGGCGGCAGGGGGAGCGCCGTCGAGCGCCGCCGGCCAGGGTCGGTTCGACGTTGCCATCGAGCGTGTGCTGCCGCGCATCACGGAGATCCGGCATCGGATTCACGCCAATCCCGAGCTCGGCAACCGCGAGGTGGAGACGGCCGCGCTCGTGGCCGACCACCTGCGCAGGCTGGGGTTCGACGACGTGCGAACGGGCATCGCGCACACCGGCGTCGTTGCCGTCCTGCGCGGCGGGCGCCCGGGGCCGGTCGTGGCCGTGCGGGCCGACATGGACGCGCTGCCAGTCACCGAAGCGACCGATCTGCCCTTCGCGTCGACGAAGCGCACGACCTACCTCGGGCAGGAGGTCGGCGTGATGCACGCCTGCGGCCACGATATCCACACCGCCGTCCAGCTGGGGGTGGCGTCCATCCTGAGGGGCGTGCAGGCCGAGTTGCCGGGCACCGTCGTCTTCGTGTTCCAGCCGGCGGAGGAGGGCCCACCGCCCGGAGAGGAGGGCGGCGCGAAGCTGATGCTGGAGGAGGGCGCCTTCGACGATCCGCGGCCGGAGGCGGTGTTCGGACTGCACGCGAGCGCGCACGCGGACGTCGGCCGGGTCGCCTACACGCCCGGTGGTGCACTGGCCGCGGTCGACCATTTCCGCGCGGTCATCCGCGGGCGGCAGGCGCACGGGGCCGCGCCGCATCACGGCATCGATCCCGTCGTGATGGCCGCGCAGGCGGTGACCGCGCTCCAGACGATCCGTTCCCGCAACCTGTCGCCGCTCGCGCCGAGCGTCGTCACGGTCGGTCTGATCCGGGGCGGCACCCGCTTCAACATCATCCCGGGCGAGGTGCGGCTCGAGGGGACCGTCCGGACCTACGACCCGGACGTGCAGGACACGGTGGAGCGCCGCATGCGCGAGATCCTCGACGGCGTGACGCGGGCCGGCGGCGGGGCGTTCGAGCTCGACTACGACCGCGTCGTGCCGGTCACCATCAACGACCGCGCGCTGACGTCCGCGACCGTCCCGAGCCTGACCGCCGCGGTCGGAGAGGGCAACGTGGCCCTGGCGGATCCCTGGATGGCGGGGGAGGACTTCTCGCGCTTCGCCAACGAGGTGCCGGGCTTCTTCTTCATGCTCGGCGCCCGCAAGCCCGGGACGGTGTCCGGCGATCACCACTCGCCGACCTTTCGGGCCGACGACGGCGCCCTGCCGGTCGGGATGCGGGCGATGGCCAACGTGCTCTGGGACTACCTGGAGCGAGAGGCGGGCGGGCCGGAATCGGCGGTCCGCTGACCTGCCGGCGGCGCCGCGAGGGCACGCGCACGCTTCGTCGCCGTCGGGCCGGCCGGGGCGCCGGCGCCGGCCGGGGCGCCGCCCGTTGACCGTCCCCGGGCGCCGCGTTACACTTACGCACTCTGGCACCCGTCTGCGGCGAAGTTCCCGTGGCGGGTCCTGTCTTGTAGGCGAAGCGCCCGTTGCGGGCCTTCTTTGGAGGTGCTTCGATGAGGAATGCCACGTTGGCAATGGCCGGGCTCGCCGTCGTCGCGGCGGCGGCGCTGGTTCCGGGCGTCGCCTTGGCCCAGGATGCGGCGCCGACCTTCCACAAGGACATCGAGCCGATCTTCCAGCGCTCGTGCCAGGTCTGTCACCGGCCCGACAACATGGCGCCGATGTCGCTGATGAACTACCAGGAGACGCGGCCCTGGGCACGGTCGATCAGGAACAAGGTCGTCGCGCGCGAGATGCCCCCGTGGCACGTCGACAAGAACGTGGGCATCCAGGACTTCAAGCAGGACCGCTCGCTGAGCGACGCGGAGATCGATCTGGTCGCCGCGTGGGTCGACGCGGGCGCCCCGCGGGGCAATCCCGCCGACGGGCCGCCGCCGGTCGAGCTGCCCGACTTCGGCGCCTGGGAGCTCCCGCCCGACGTCATCGTGACCTCGCCGCCGCACACCGTGCCGGCCGAGGCGGGCGACTGGTGGGGCGACTACATCGTCGAGTCCGGGATTGGCGAGGACCGTTTCATCAAGGCGATCCAGACGCGCGCCGGCGACCTCCGAGTCGTCCATCACGCGCTGACCTACGCCGTCACCGACCCCGAGGCGCCGCCGGACGACAGCTCGAACGACTTCTTCCTGAACGAGTACGCCGTCGGCAAGAACGCCGACAAGTACCCCGAGGGGACGGGCAAGCTGTTCGAGGCCGATGCGCGCGTACGCTTCAGCTTCCACTACCACTCGATCGGCGAGGAAGTGGTCGACCGCACCGAGCTCGGCATGGTGCTCTATCCGCAGGGCGAGCAGCCGGAGAAGATCCTCTACTCGCGGCAGCTCGGGCAGGCCGGCGAGCTCGACATCCCTGCCGGCCAGGTGACGCGCCACGACGGCTACGCCACGATGTACCTGCCGGGCAAGCTCACCGGGTTCCAGCCGCACATGCACTTCCTCGGCAAGCGCCAGTGCCTGGAGTTGATCTATCCGGACTCGACGACCGAGATGATCAACTGCGTCAACTTCGACTTCAACTGGCACATCGTCTACAACTACGCCGATGACGCGCAGCCCATCTATCCGGCGGGAACGAAGCTGCACGTCATCAGCTATCACGACAACACCGAGGCGCACCGGGGCAACCTCGACCCGCTCAACTGGACGGGCGGCGGCAGCCGGACGATCGACGAGATGGCCTTCGGCTGGATCAGCTGGTACGACCTGACCGAAGAGGAATACGAGGCGGAGCTCAGCTCGGCGAACGACAACGACTAGGAGTCGGCGCCCTGGCGCGGCGCGGAGCGCAACGAACCGAGGCACTCTGTGGAAGCGTTCCGCAGGGTGCCTCTTTCGTTTGGGGAGCGTCACGAGAGCGTTTGGGGAGCGTCACGAGAGCGTTGAGAGAGCGCTCCTGGGGGAACACCAATGAGAGTCAGGTCGGGAGGGGTCGCCGCCGCGGTCGCAGCGGGTCTGCTGGTAGCGGTGGCCGGCGCCGTCGAGGCGCAGGTCAATCCGCGCGACGTGCCCATCGTCACCCAGCCGCAGCAGCGTTTCGATTCCGGGCAGGACATCCAGCCGATCTTCGAAGGCTGGACCCGCAACGAGGACGGCAGCTTCCTGCTGCACTTCGGCTATCTGAACCGCAACTACCGCGAGGAGCCGAGCATCCCGATCGGGCCCGGGAACTACTTCTCGCCGGGCTCCGAGGATCGCGGCCAGCCGACGTACTACTACCCGCGTACCCAGCGCTACCAGTTCACCGTGCATGTCCCCGCGGACATGGGTCGCTCTTCGGAGGACGGTCTCGTGTGGACCGTGGTCCGGCGCGGCAGCGAGCAGCGGGCGGTCGGCTGGCTGCAGCCGGAATGGGAGATCGACGCCAACACCATAACGTCGAACAACCGCACCGGCTTCGGGCGGCCGAAGGACCAGGTGTACGCCAACCGGCCTCCGGAGGTCACCGCGTCGGCGTCGACCGACACGGCGCGAGTGGGGGAAGAGGTGACCCTCACCGCCTCGATCACCGATGACGAGTTGCCGACCCCGCTTCCGCCCCGGCGGCCGCGCAGCCGGCTACCGTCCCTCACGCCGCCGGAGGGAACGCCGCGAGCGCCCGACAACGTTCGCTGGTACCGCAAGCCGTCTCCACCGCGCAACGGGCTCGGGCTGCTGTGGGTCGTCCATCGCGGCCCGGCCGACGCGGACCTGGAGCCTTCCGGGTACCAGCGCTCCGTCTCGGAAGTGCAGCAGGACGAGGAGGTGGACGGCCTCGTGACCCGGACGGCCCAGTCAGGTCCCGAGGCGACGCACACGGCCGGGGACGGTTGGACCTCGGCCAGCTTCGATGCGTCGGTGACGTTCGACGAGCCTGGCACCTACACGCTGCGCGCGTGGGCGAGCGACGGAATGCTCCTCACCCCGCACGACGTCACCATCACCGTCGAGTAGCGCTCGGCGTGCCGGCGGGGCCTCAAGCAGCGCGAGCGGCCAGGAAGACGGCCAGGAGCAGCAGCACGGCCCCGACCGGCACGAGGGCGACGCCCACCCCCGGGTCGCCGCTGTAGAACGTCACGCCCCCCAGGAAGAAGCCACCCGGCAGGAGGACGGTGGCGGCGACGAGGGCTCGCGAAGGGAGTGCGAGGCGTGCCGGTGCGCTCTCCGCGGCCACCCGCAGGCTCAGGCCGAAGACGACGTGGACGAGGCCCAGCAGGGCGCCATGGGCGTGGGCCAGCGTCCACATCAGACGGCGGGTCGAGTTGGCGACATCGAGATAGAAGCCCACCTTGAAGCCGTGCAGGGTCTCGAGCACGAGGCCGAGAGCAAGGAAGACCAGCAGCGACCACCACCCGAAGCGGAGATGCCGCCGGGCGTAGCGGGAGGTCGCCGTCGTTCCGCTCGTCGGGGTGGCGCGCGCCACGGTTACTCCCGGAGGAAGAGTGGGCGCCGGTCCCGCGTGTCGAACAGGCGGCGCATCGCGGCCGTATCGAGCGCTCCGTCGCGGGTGAAGAGGAGCCGCGCGTCGCGCCGCTCGGTCGCCGCCGCGCTCGACCGCCAGGTCCGGAGCACGTCGACCGCCGCCTCCCGGCGGGCCTCGGCCGGGGCCACGTAGTCGTAGTGCACGTCCGCGAAGCCCGGCAGGCTCCGAAGGGACGCGGCGGCGACGTAGCGGACGGCGTCGTACCGATCGCCGAGCAGTTCGCCCAGGTACGGCACCATCCAGGCCGAGCCCGACGCCCGCTGCGCCGGTTCCCAACCCATGTGCCACGCCGCGATGGCGCGCAGGCCGGCGTCGCCCTTCAGTGTCCACAGGGCAGACGCCGCCACCGCGCGCTCCTCGACATCGAGGGCGGGGGGCCGGATGCCGTACCAGGCGCGCAGCCAGTCGGCGGTCCAGGCCAGCGTCTGATCCAGGTGGCAGAGGTTACACGCGTTCGGCCGGCCCGAATCCACGCTCTCCTGCACGGACGGGCTGCCGATGGTGTGGCTGCGGATCGCGCGCAGCAGGCCGTACGAGGTGTACGGCATGTGGCAGTTGTAGCAGCGGCTCCCCGCGGAGTCCGCGTCGTGCTTCGTGTGGGCCGGGACGTCGGCCGCGATCGACGCGTGGCAGCCGACGCACCCTCCGTCCCCCTCGCGGTCGGCGCCGACCTGGTGCGTATCCGCCCAGACCGCCGCGGGCCGCGGGTCGTCCGGTGTCTGGTGCATCGCATGGCAGGAGAGGCACGTCATCGTGCGCTCGGGATCGGTCGCGTCGGCGTAGCAGGGCGAGTCGATCAGCCCGTTGTACTCCCGGCCCGACACCCGCACCTGCCCGTCGGGCCAGAACGACCCGCGCACGAACTCCGGGTCCGCCGCGAGCAGGGCGCGCATGTGGGCGGCGTCGCCGTTCACCCTCGGCTGGGCGACGAAGCGCGACTCGCGCAGGACGTCGCCGGGGCGGTAGGGGAGTCCGTGGGCGTTGGCGGCCCGCTCGCCGGCGGCGTCGTGGAACGTCCAGATGCCGTGGCACTGCCCGCAGACCTCGGCCCCCCGCGCCGGATCGAGGCGCGCCGGCTGCACGATGGTCGGGTCCGCCCCGTCGTCGTCCGCGTAGCGCGCGTAGCGGCGGAGCGGGTTGCGATTCACCCGGACGTGCTCGGCGGCGGGGCCATGACACGACTCGCAGGCGATTCCGAGCTCGGCGACCGAGGTGTCGACCGACTGCTCGACGATCGGCTCCGCCCCGAACGGCGTGTCGAATCCGGTCCGGCCGCGCGTCGTGTGGCAGGCGATGCAGATGGCGTTCCAGTGGCCGTCCGTCGTCGCCACGCCCTGTCCCGGCGGATGGAGGACCACCGCGCTGCGAGGCACCCAGCGCGCCTCGTCGAGCAGGTAGACCGCCGGCAGCACGTTGAGCGCGCGGTCGTGGCCGGTCGCGTACCAGTAGATGTTCTGGTGGTGCGAGCCGGTGATCATGACGACGCGGCGCTCGATGCGCGGCCGCTCCGCGGGCGGACCCTCCCAGCCCGGGTCGTCAAACTCCGCCCAGAACTCGCCCCCGCGGCGCTCGAGGCGCATCGGCGCTCCTGCCGTCTCCGCGACCGTCACTTCGTCGAAGTCGGCCCGGACGGTCTGCGGCGTCGCCAGTTGCGTCATCGTGCGGTGGAACGAATGGTGCCAGCTCGCGTACTCGGCCGGATGGCAGGAGCGGCAGGTGTCGGAAGAAACGTACCCCTCGTCTGCGATCTCGATGGGGCGGTCGGCGACCCTCGATTCGACCGGCACGGGATCGAGGGCGACCGCCATGCTGACGCCGAGCACGCAACCGGCGAGGACGAGCAGGGCGGCGGGGGCCGCCACCGCACGGGGGGCACGCCGTGGTGCGGACCGGCGTGGCATGGAGGGCTCGATTATACCGGGAGCCCGGCGACGGCGGAGCGCTGCGACGAAGCGGTGCGCCCGCCGACCGCGCTTACAAGCAGGGCCGGACCCGCCAGCCCGCGATCGGGTGGAGGTCCGGCCCTTCCGTTTCCCCGGCGGGTGCGTGCGAACCCCACCGAGCAGTCACGCGTCGGTCGTCCATCAGACTCGGATGCGAACGACCGCGCGCGACCCGGTCGATGCTCTGCGGCGCGATCAGTCGATCGCGAAGCAGTAGTAGAGGCCGTTGCCGCCGGTCGCCTGCAGATCGGCCTGGCCGCAGCCGCGCGAGCCGTGGGCGGTGCTCCAGTGTGTCGGGTTGGGGCCGCCGCCGGTCCGGTCGTGGTGGCCGACGAGCGCACTCCCGTCCGACGCGTTGCTGGTCCAGTTGCCGCAGGTGCTGTCGCCCTCGCCCTCCCAGGCCGTGCCGTCGAGCTGGGTCCCGGTCAGGATGTCGTGCATGTTGGGGCTGTCGCCGCGGCCGTTGACGATGTCGCCGTTCTCGGTGAGCTGGGTCTCCTTCGTCAGGTTGTTGTCGCCCAGCAGGTCGTGGACGCTCGACGCGACCTCCACGCCGTCGGCGTTGAACCAGGGGCCGCTCCCGATCCGGTCACGGGCGTTGATCCCGGTCGGCCCGGTGGTGCTGAGGTACGCCCGCCAGGTCTTGCCGCCCACCATGGCCGCCTCGGCCAGCGTCGAGCAGTGCGCGTCGGCGCCCTCGAGGCCGCCGAGGTTGGCGCCGTCGCCGGGACCGGCGCTGGTGATGAAGAAGCTCATGGTCGCGTCCTGCGTGGACACGGGATACGCCATGGCCGCAGCCATGGCGAGCGCGACTCCAAGGAGCCGCAGTCGTCCTGCATGCATCGTTGCTTCCCTCCTCCCGGCCTCTGGAGTGGGCCGGGCGGCTAGATCTTCGCACGCATGGTGGGAGATGCAAACCGGCTCCGCCGCTCCGCGCCGTTGGCCGGTCGGTCGCGGCTCGACGGGGTCGGAGCGCGCCGACGCGTCGTGGCGGCGCGTGACGGAGGGCGTGGCGCCGGCTGGCGCGGCTACAGCAGGCAGGCGGGTATAAGATGGCCCATCATGCCGCGACGCAGCTTCGTCTGGTCGGTGCTGGTTTCGTTGGCCCTGCTCGCGCCCGGCGCGGCGCCGGCGCAGGATCTGCGGTCGATTCTCAGCCGAGCCGTCAGCGATTTCGACCGCGGGCGACTCGAGGAATCCGCCGCCGGCTTCGACCGGGTGGCCGAGCTCGCGCCGAACGTCGCACCGCAACTGTGGCAGCGGGGCATCGCCCTCTACTACGTCGGACGCTACCAGGACTGCCGGGAGCAGTTCGAGTCGCACCGGACGGTCAACCCCAACGACGTGGAGAACGCGGCGTGGCACTTCCTGTGCGTCGCTCGCCAGGAGTCGCCCGGGCGCGCGCTGACTGCGCTCCTGCCCGTCGGTCCGGACCCGCGGATCCCGATGGCGGAGATCTACGAGATGTTCCGCGGCGCGATGACGCCGGACGAGGTCCTCGCCGCCGGCGAGCGAGGGGGCGAGCGCGGCCGGTTCTATGCGCATCTCTATGTGGGTCTCTACCACGAGGCGCTCGGCCGCGCGGGCCCGGCCCGCACGCACATCACCGAGGCCGCCGACGAGCGGTTCGCGGCCGTTGGCGGCTACATGCAGATGGTGGCGCGGGTCCATCGCATCGAGCTCGACCGCGCCCGGTAGCGAAGCACTTCGGGGCGGCGGACGCTTGAACGACCGCCGCGATTCAGGCACGATCCGAGCCGGGTCGGGCCGGGGGTCCGGTCCGTCGCAGACCGCCCCGGCCGGACTCGGAGAGCGGAGGGAGACAGCATGCGGACCATCAACGCGGTCGTCGCCGTCGCCGCGAGCATCGCGCTCGCCGTCCTTCTCGTGCCGGCCTCGCCGGCGGCGGGCCAGACGGGCACCATCGACATCGACGCGGACGACATCGGGGGCGTCGTCACCGGGCCCGATGGCCCCGAGGCGGGCGCCTGGGTGATCGCGGAGACGAGCGATCTGCCGACCCTGTTCAACCGGATCGTCGTGACCGACGACGAAGGTCGCTACGTGATTCCCGATCTGCCCGATGCGACCTACGACGTCTGGGTCCGCGGCTACGGGCTGGTCGACTCGGAGAAGGTCCGTGCGACACCCGGCTCGACGCTCGACCTGACGGCCGTCGTCGCGCCCGACGCGGCCGCGGCGGCGCAGTACTACCCGGCCGGCTACTGGCTGTCGCTCATCGAGGTGCCCGGCCGCGACGAGTTCCCCGGCACCGGACCCGACGGCAACGGCATCTCGCCCAACGTGCGGAGCCAGGCGGAGTGGATGCGGGCCGTGAAGTCCGGCGGCTGCACCGCGTGCCATTCCCTCGGCAACCTGG
>JAPOVI010000310.1 GCA_026708265.1 Acidobacteriota bacterium | reverse complement strand
GGACCTGCTTGCGCGGGGCCCGGTGCGCGAGCCCCTCGAAGTTGACCTTCCGGGTCACCGTCGCCTTCGGGTCGAGGCCGTCGAGGACGGCGTTGTAGTCGACGAAGGGGGCGCCGAGCTTCCACTGGACGCGGCCCGCGTCGGGCGTCACCTCGTTCCGCAGCACCCGCAGCAGCGTCGTCTTGCCGCAACCGTTCGGTCCGACGACCACCAGCCGGTCTCCGCGGTGCAGCGTGAAGTCGAGGCCGTCGAACAGCGTCTGCCCGCCGTAGCGCTTCGAGAGCTGCGTCACCTCGCAGAGCTCGTCGGCGGTGCGCATTCCCCGGTAGATGCCGGTCACGATGGTGTCGACCTCGCGCGGCGCCTGCTGCTTGCGGATGTTCGCGAGCCGGCGGGCGAGCGCTCGGCTCGGGTTCCGGGCCGCCTCGCGCCGGTCCTGAATGGCCTCGGCCTCGAAGGCCAGCAGCTCCTCCTCGTGCCGGAACTCCCGCTCGAGCTGGCGGGTCTTCCCCCGCTTGCGGCGCACGAACTCGACGAACCCGCAGTCGTACTCGTGAAGCCGGTGGTTCTGGATCTCGACGACCCGGTTGACGGCGCGGTCCAGGAAGTGCCGGTCGTGCGAGACCACGAGGGCGGCGCCCGTGAAACGGGTGAGCCAGCTCTCGAGCCACGCCAGCCCGTCGAAGTCGAGGAAGTTCGTGGGCTCGTCGAGCAGCAGGACGTCCGGCGCCTCGAGCAGGATCCTGGCCAGCGCCGCCCGGTTCCGCCATCCTCCGGAGAGGTGATCGATCGGCATCGTCCGGTGCCGATGGCTGAATCCGAGCCGGCTGAGCGCGGTGTCGACGCGGTGTTCGTACGTCCACCCGTCGCGGTGCTCCATCTCGGCCGTCAACGTTTCGTACCGCTTCAGCAGCCCCTTCTGGCGGTCGCCGGCGGCGCCCTCCGCGAGCGCGCGGGCGACGTCCGCCAGATCGGCCTCGATCCGCCGGATCGGCTCGAACACCTCCCGCAGGACCGACTCGATCGACGCCTCGCCCCTCAGCTCCGAGAACTGCGAGAAGTAGCCGATGCGCAGGTCGGCCGCCACCTCGATCTCGCCCCCCGACGGCTCTTCCCGCCCCAGAATCAGCCTCAGCACCGTCGTCTTGCCCGAGCCGTTGCGCCCGAGCAGTCCGGTCCGATCGCCGGGGGCGAGGCGGTAGAAGACATCGCGGAGCACGTGCTTCCGCCCGTACTGCTTGGAGACCTGCCGCAGGCGGATGAGGCTCATGGGGACCGTCGCGAGGGGGGTGTCGATGGTTGGCGCGGAGTCTAGGAGCTTGCGCCGCAGAACGTCAACGCACGGGAGTGCCGCGGCGCAAGCTCCTGGGACGGTGGGGGCTGGGGCCGACCCGGAGCCTGCGACGGGTTGGCGGCGCCAGCCCTTCGTCCGTCGTCTGACCACCGCGCGCCCACTCCCGTTCCCCTCCGGTTGACAGGGCGGCCCGTCACGCTGCACATTAGGCAGATCACGCGGACGACCGTCGGCGGTCGGACCGCCGGCAGCTTTTCCGCGTACGCGTATCCGCGAGGGGAGGCAGTTCCATGAAGGCCCGAGGCATTCGATCGCTCGGCGTTGCCGCCGTCGCCGCCGCTCTGCTGCTGGTTCCCGGGACGGCAAGCGCGCAGGCGGACGACCCGACGTTCACGCGCGACGTGGCGCCCATCCTGCAGCGTTCCTGCCAGAGCTGCCACCGCGAGGGGGCGATCGCCCCGATGTCGCTCCTGACCTACGAGGAGACGCGGCCCTGGGCCCGCGCCATCCGCGAGAAGGTCGAGACGCGGACCATGCCTCCCTGGTTCATCGACAAGAACATCGGCGTGCAGGGCTTCAAGTACGACCGCTCGCTGAGCGACGGCGAGATCGAGACCATCGTCGACTGGGTCGACGCGGGCGCCCCGCGCGGCAACCCGGCCGACATGCCGCCGCCGGTGGAGTTCGCCGCCCGCGACATCTGGCACACCGGCGAGCCCGACTGGATCGTGCCGATTCCGGAGCCCTTCGTGGTTCCGGCGGAGGGCGCCAACTGGTGGGGCGACCTCTTCTCCGAGTCCGGCCTGACCGAGGACCGCTGGATCAAGGCGGTCGAGACGAAGCCGTCGGCGGAGGGCTTCCCGGTGGTGCACCACGCGGTGACTCGGCTGCAGGAGTCCATCGACTCGGACGAGGGCGACTTCCTCAACGAGTACGCGCAGGGCAAGAACGGCGACGTCTTCCCCGAGGGGACGGGGCGCCTCGTCAAGGCGGGGTCGATCGTCCGCTTCAACATGCACTACGCCTCGATCGGCGAGGAGCGGACCGACCGCACCAGCGTCGGCCTCACGTTCTACCCCAAGGGCGAGGAGCCGGAGCACGAGCTCTTCTCGCGGGGCCTCGGCCAGAACTACGATCTCGACATCCCGCCCGGCGAGGACGACGTGCGGCACGACAGCTACCACACGTTCGACGCCAACGTCCGCCTGACCGGGTTCCAGCCGCACCTGCACAACCGAGGGAAGCGGCAGTGCATCGAGGCGATCTACCCGGACGGCGAGGTCGAGACGCTGAGCTGCGCGGACTGGGACTTCGGCTGGCACATCGTCTACAACTACGCGGACGAAGTGCAGCCGCTGCTGCCGAAGAACACGATCCTGCACACGATCACGTGGCACGACAACTCCCGCGCCAACCGCTGGAACCCCGATCCGCGCAACTGGGCCGGCTTCGGGCAGCGGTCGAGCGACGACATGAGCTTCACCTGGACGAGCTGGTTCGAGCTCAGCGACGAGGAGTTCGAGGCGGCGGTCGCCGAGCGTGAGGCCCTGACCGCGAACGACAACTAGGAGTCTGCGCCGTGAAACGGCGCCGCCTCCCACCGGGAGGCGCAGACTCACTGGAGGGTTGGTTGGGCGCAGGCCGCAGCGCGAGCTTGCGGTCGCGGCGACGAATGGTGGGCTGGCGGGGCTCGTGAGCAGCGTGCATTACGGCGCTGTCCGCCGCACGCCGACGGTGGCGATGAGGACAGTCATGACCAGGGAAGGGCAGCGGGCAGCGGTAACCGCGGCGGTCGGGCTCGCGCTGGCGGCGTCCGTTGCGGCCGCGCCCGCCGGGGCGCAGGTGCGCTGGGATCGGGGGCAGAACGTGGCCCCCGTCTACGAGGGCTGGACGCAGAACGACGACGGCTCCTACACGTTGTACTTCGGGTACCTCAACCGCAACTACCGGGAGACGCCGCACATCCCGGCCGGCGAGGCCAACTTCTTCGAGCCCGGCCCCCCGGACCGCGGGCAGCCGACGCACTTCTACCCGCGGCGGCAGCAGTTCGTCTTCACGGTCGAGGTGCCGGCGGAGTTCGGCGACGGCGAGCGCGATCTCGTCTGGACCCTCACCCATGCGGGCCGGACCGACAAGGCGTACGGGTCGATCTGGCTCTCGTGGGAGCTCGACGGGGGCGTGCTGCGGGCCAACCGCGGCATGGGCCTGCAGGGGGCGCCGGCCGACAACCAGCGGCCGGACATCTCGCTGCCCGGCGGGACGGAGCTCGAGGTCACGCTTCCCGACGCGCTGACGCTGACCGCCGTCGTCAGCGACGACGGAATCCCGGGGCCGCGTCCGCCGGCAAGGGCGCCGTCGGACGCCCGGGCGGCGGCCGCGGCCCGGCTGCGGGCGTCGCTCCCGAGTCCGAACAACCAGGCCGTCGTCAGCGCGCGGGTGGCCGGCGAGACCGGCCTCGCCCTCACCTGGACGCAGTATCGAGGCTCCGGCACGGCCACGTTCGACCCGCAGGCCATTCCCGTCGAGGGCGGCCGGGGCGGCGAGGCCGTCACCACCGTCCGCTTCAGCGAAGCGGGCACGTACGTCCTGCGCGGCTACGCCGACGACTCCATCCAGACCACGCCGGTCGACGTCACCGTGACGGTGCACCCGGCCGCGACCTCTCCGTGACCGGGCCCTCGAGGGCACAGGCGGCGGGCGGGTCGCTCCGAGGCGGTGCCCGCGGGTGGGACGTGTCCGTGACCGGCGGCGGCTTCCGGCGTACGGCGCCTCCGCTCCGGAGATGGTCGGCGCGGGGGATGGGTGCGGTGCTCATGGTGCTGGCCGCAGCGTCCCCCATCCTCTCCGGCGTCGCCGAGGCGGACGGTGTCTACCTGCGCGCCGGCGTGGGACTCGACCGCTCCTCCGACGCGCGGTTCCGGGACGCGGACTGCGCGACCGACGCCCTGTACGGCTGCGAAACCGGGACGGACGGCGCCCCCTACGGTGCGCTCGGCAACTTCGGAGCCATCACCGGCGTCGAGCTGGGCATCGGCTACCGCGCGGCCCCGGCGCTCCGCATCGAGGGCCTCGTGCAGTCCCGCCCGCGCGCCGCCTACGCCGGCCGCGCCAACTTCCTCGCCGCGGACCGCCGGCAATCGGTGTCGGCCGACCTGTCCGTGCTCTCCGGCCTGGCCGCGGCGTACGCCGACCTGGCCGAGCTGGGCCTGCCGGGGCTCGGTCACCTCCGCCCGTTCGTCGGCGGCGCGGCGGGCGTCTCGCGCATCGCCCTGGAGGAGACCACGATGACGTTCCCGCGCACGATGACCCTGGTTCCTGCGGGCCGGCGGACCAGCCTCGCCTGGATGGCGGCGGCGGGGCTCGCGATGCCGCTCGGCGCCGCCGCGACGCTCGACCTCGCCTGGCGCTACCTGGCGTCCGGCCGCGTGGCCACCGGCGCGGGCACCGGCCGCGTGCTCTACCACGACGGCAGCATCCACTACCGCAACGGCCGGCCCAACGAGTTCCGCCTCGGCGAGACGCAGGCCCGCCTCGCGAGCCACGGCCTGCAGCTCTCGCTGCGCTACGCGTTCTGAAGGCGCATCATGTACTCAGTCACCAAGCGCATCGACTTCTGTTACGGGCACCGCCTGCTGAACTACGACGGCGTCTGCAAGCACCCCCACGGGCACAACGCCGTCGCGGAGGTGGAGGTGCGGACCGAATCGCTCGACGACCGGCACATGGTCTGCGACTTCAGCGACATCAAGCGGGACATCAAGGGCTGGATCGACCGCGAGCTGGACCACAAGATGATCCTCCACCGCGACGACCCGCTCATCGCCCCGCTCCGCGAGCTGGGCGAGCCCGTGTTCGTCAGCGACGAGAACCCCACCGTCGAGCACATCGCCCGCCTCATCTTCGAGCAGACCCGCGCCCACGGCTTCCCCGTCGTCCGCGTCACCGTCTGGGAGACGCCGACCTCGTTCGCCACCTACCAGCCGGCGGACTGATCGCTCTCGACTGTCGCCCAATTTGGCCCAATCACATCAGACACTTGGTCGCCTGATCTGAGAACATGACCATGACAGTCCGAGCGGAACGTGCTGCAGTGAACACATAGATTTCCTGCCACTGTCTGCGCTCAGCCTGTGGAACAAGAGGTGGGAAATGCCCAGAGACGACCGTGTATTCAGCGTGCTCGTAGCTTGTCCGAGTGACGTACAGGAGGAGGCCCGGCTTGTCCGGGGGGCTGTGGAGGAAGTAGACCTCGGCATGGCTTCCCTGCAGGCAGCCCGGCTGGAGGTTGTCGACTGGCAGACTCATGCAACTCCCGGGATCGGTTCTGACGCGCAAGATGTCATCAACCGACAGTTGCCGGGCGATTACGACATCTTCCTCGGCGTGATGTGGGCGCGATTCGGGACCGCAACACCCAGAGCCGGTTCCGGGACGGAGGAGGAATTCGATAGGGCCCTGACGCGTCACCAGGAGAATCCGGGGGCCGTGCGGATCCTGTTCTACTTCAAGCAGGCCGCTTTTGCCGCTGGACGCTATCGACCCCGCCCAACTTCAGAAGGTCAAGGCGTTTCGAGAACGACTGAAGCGGGATGGCGTGCTATACAGCGACTCCGGATCCGCCGACGAGTTTGAACGGCAGATCAGACGACACCTTACGCAACAACTTAGGGCTCTTCTGGTGCCTAGTTCACAACTTGGCACTGAAGGTGACGCCGGCTCACGACCGGACGACCAGGAAGAGCGAGAGCCCTCTTCGGAAAGGCGGCGGAGGACATGAACTGCTTCTCCGAGAAGCTGAGCAAGGACCTGCCGTTGTTCCGGGACACTCTGGCTGGCGGTGTCGCCGCAACGCGAGAGGCTGCCTGGCTACTTCCCGAAGGACCGGAACGCGATAGCCAACTCAAGCAGGTCATAGACGACCTGGGCAGCTTGAGAGATGGCTTCGACCCGGCGATTGACGGGATGGTGGGCTTCGAGGGGTCGGCGCGGAGCTTGCCGCGAATGACCAGGGAGTTAAATGTGTCGCGGAAGAGGGTTAGTGCGGTGCTGGCGGAAGTGCTGGACGCGATGAAAGGCGGCAGGCACCTGGTGCGGGAGACTATTGCGTTGATTGAATCGGCGGTGAGCCAGACCGCACCGGAGAAAACGGAGTGAGGGAACTGGTTCGTGTCGGCGAGGCTCCTCCCCCTCGTTCGACCCTAGCAGGAGGGCAGGACCGGCACGGCTGCAATGAGGTGGGCGACACAGATGCCAATCGACGTCTCACGTCTGTGGCGGCAGGTCGCACTCGGTGAGGACACGGAGCTCGAGCTGAAGGAGGCTCGCTTCCGCGGGGACCGGGTCGTCGCCCCCAGACGGGACGACCTGGCCGACGGGTTGGCAGCGCTGGCCAACGGCCGGGGCGGGCGGCTCGTCCTCGGCGTTACCGACGTGCGCCGGCCGCAGGGGCTGACCCCCGCGCAACTGGATGCCCTCGCCGACCTCGTGACGGAGATCTGTTCAGACGCAGCGAAGCCGCCGCTGGACTTCAGTCTGTTCCGGGTGGAGGCGCCGGGGTCGGCGGGCGGCGGCGCTCTGGTCGTCGAGGTGCCTGAGGGCGCAACCGTGCATCGGTCACCCGGCGGGCATTTCCATCGCCGCGGGAACCGTAAGCGGCAGATGGATGCGTCGGAGGTCCGGCGGCTGGCGCAGGCGCGGGGGCAGTCGGACGCCGCGTCCACCGACACGCAGGTGGTGCGGGGCACGGGCGTCAACAGCCTGAATCCGGAGCTGTGGTGGCGGTACGCGAGCTCGCGGGCGGACGAGCCCGCGGAGGTCACGCTCTCGAAACTGAAGTTCCTCAAGGACGATCGGCACGGCGCGCTGCGGGCCACCGTCGGGGGCGTGCTTCTGGCGGCGGAGGATCCGCGGGAATGGCTGCCGAACGCTTGGATTCAGGCCGTCTGCTACGGTGGCCTGCGGATGGACGCGGGCCGGCAGATCGACGCGCAGGACATCGCGGGACCCCTCGACCGGCAAGTACGCGAGGCCATGCACTTCGTGGTTCGCAACCGGCGTGTGGCGGCGTACAAGGACCCGGCCCGCTCCGACGTGCCGCAGTTCAGCGAACGCGCGGTCTTCGAGGCGGTGGTCAATGCGGTGGTGCATCGCGACTACGCGGTGTCGGGGTCGCGCATACGGTTGTTCCTGTTCAACGACCGCCTGGAGCTGTACTCGCCCGGTGGGCTGTGCAACTCGATGACGACCGACGACCTGCGCACCAGCCAGTTCACGCGCAACGAGTTGCTGGCATCGCGGCTGGGACAGTGCCCGGTCGGCGACGTGCCCGGCGCCGGCGGACGGCGGTGCTTCATCGAGCGGCGAGGTGAGGGCATCGCTGTCATCGAGGACGAGACGTTCGCGCTAGCCGGCGAGCGGCCTGTCTTTGAGCTGATCGGCGAGCGCGAGCTGAAGGTCGTTCTGCCAGCGGCCAGCCCGCCGCAGCCGGAAGGCGTGACGACCCGCATCACGGTTCGGCACGGCGGCACCGGCCGGCCGCGGCCCGACGTGAACGTGCTGCTGCTCTACCCCAACCGGACGTATCGCGAGGCTCGCACCGACGCGGCGGGTCGCGCCGACTTCGTGCTCTACGCCAAGTTGCCGATGACCGTGCTGTGCGCGGCGAAGGAGCTCGCGGCGCACGTGACGCGCGACCATCGGCCCGGCGAGCCGCTGGAGGTCCGGATGGAGCCCGTCCCCGACGGAGGCTCCCTAATTATCGCCGACGGAACCGGACGTCTGCCCGGCGTTCACGGGCGGCTGAACCCCATCATCGACACGCTGGATCGCACGTACCTCTACGCGGACAACATCGCTGTCAACGACGGCCTGCCCCAGCCCGTGCGCTTCGCGCTGCACGAGCCGGTCCGGCTGACGGACCAGTTCGGGGCGAGCGCCACGGTGTGGTTCCGCGAGATGGCAGGCGCCTCGTGCGTGTTTGACTACCGCTACACCCGCTGACGGAGATGCCCCGCACGTCATCGGGGTCGCCGCGGGGGCTGGCGCGACGAGATTGTGCGCGAGTTCACGCCCGTCGCGCGCTTCACCGTCGTGGACGATCCCCCCTCGACGCCAGTGATGATCCTCCACGTTCCCCGCGCGCTCGCCCGGTGCGTGCACGAGTCGGTGGACCGCAAGGTCGCGCTGGTCGTGTTGGACCCTCTCGCCCTCGACCAATGGGAACGTCAAGGGGCAACTCGCGGCTGGAACTCTGCCGACAGGGCTTCGACGAGGACGTGGTGGCGCTGAGAGGAGCGAGGTGGGAGGCACCGGGATCGGGGGTAGAATCCGGCCTGCCTCCAAACCAGCGCCAGCGATGAGTCTCAAGATCGAGAACGAGGAGACGTGTCGACTCGCCGCCGAACTCGCCAGCGTGACGGGCGAAACCACGACCGTTGCCATCACCGCCGCATTGCGCGAGCGTCTGGAGCGGGAGAAGCGCTTGCGTAATGCCGATGCGCTGGTTCGAGAACTACTCACCATCGGCGAGCGTTGCGCGGCGCGGTTGAAGCCAGGCCCGTCGGCCGTTGAGCACGGCGACGTCCTCTACGACGAACGAGGGCTGCCGAAGTGATCATCGCAGCCATCTGACGCTGCCGGAGCGCCAGGCGCTCGACCGGGGCGGCGTCCCCGTCGAGATCTTCACGATGAGGCGTCGCGCGGATCGAGGGAATCACCGGTCCGGCATGGCTCTCAGGAGAAACTGATCGAAGAGCGGAACGGTGAACGCGGTGTCCCCGTGCGCGGGGCTGTAGATCATGCCCTTGGCGATGAGTCCGGACCGGCGCGGAGCGACCGACTCGACCTTGACCCCGAGCGCGGCGGCGATGTCGCCCGAGCGGTGGCGGCCGGGCCCGAGAACCGCCATCGCGCGGAGGTAGTCCTTCTCCTTGGGGGTCAACCGATCGAACCGGACGCGGAAGAAGTCGCGGTCGAGCGTATCGATGACGCTCGGTCGGGCCGCGTTGACGTCGTCGTCGTCAATCGGGTTCGCCGGCGCCGCGTTCCAGACGTGATAACCCCATTCCTGAAGGAAGTAGGGGTACCCGGCGGATTCCCTCACGACACGGTCCACCGCGGTCGACGTCAGCTCGACGCCGAGCTCGCCGGCCGGAACGGCGATGGCGGCGGCGGCTTCCTCCGGCGGCAGCGAGCTCACGGCCGGGAACTCGAAGAGACGCTCGGCGTACGACCGGGCGGCGCCGACCAGAGCCGGCAGTCGAGGCAGTCCGGCGCCGGTCACGAGGATCGGCAGTCCGAGCTGCGTCGTTCGGTGGATGGCCGTGACCAGAGCGGCGAGCTCGTCGCCGGACAGGTATTGGACCTCGTCGACCGCCACCATCAGCCCGGAATCGCAAGCGCCGGCGGCCTCGCCGGCAGCGACGAGAAGGTCGGTCAGGTCCTCTGCCAGCAGCCCCGAATCGGCCCGCCCGGCAAGGGCGTCCACCCCGATGGCGATCGAGGCCCCGCCGGGTAGCTTGAGGGTGAACGACTTGAGAACGCCCAGCGCGGTGGTGACCGCCCGGCTGACGCGACCGTTCCACTCGAGCAGGATCCTCCGCAGCCGAACCGCCAGCAGCGTGCGGAAGTCGCCGTTCTCGGGCGCCTCGATGAACCCGACCTTCACTCCCTCCGCTTCCGCGATCTCGGCGAAACGGTTCAGCAAGACGGTCTTGCCGACGCCCCGCAGCCCGACCAGCATGCAGCTCTTGCCGGACCTGCCCGTCAACGTCCGCCGCAGGGTCACGCCGAAGCCGTCGATCAACTCGTCGCGACCGATCAACGCGGGGGGACGCGTGCCGGCGCCATTGTCGTCGAGGCTGCCGTCGCCGCGCCGCGATGCGGCAGCGCCCGCTGGTGCTGTACGATGTCGTTCTGCGGCCCGAGAGCCGGCGCGATCCGACTCCGCGGACTCTGGGCCGACCGGGTCATCTGCCGCGGCCCGCTCCAGCACGGGGCCAAGGCGCGGCGCAACGACAGGGCCGTCGCGGCCTTGCACGCCGGATGGGAGCAAGGGTGTGGATCCGGACGGCATCGCCAACGTCCACCGCGACGCCCGCATCCTGCAACTGACCGCGAGTGAACGGCTCCGATGGCGCGCACGTTCTCATCGCCGCTGACCACGGTATCGGAGGCGCTCGAGCTCGCGAGCGCCGATCTCCTCCGGCCGATGCTGGCGCTGGCGTCGAAAGTGCGGCGCGCCGCAGTGGACGCAGCGCGGCGGCACGACCACGATGGGAAGCGTGCAGCCGCACCGCCGCCCCGGCGCAAGCCGGACTTGATCGCGGAGATCCAGGGGCTGCTCCGGGGCGACTCGCTGCGGGGTCTGTGGGACGCGCTCGACGAGACCCAGCAGCTCGCGGTGCGCGAGGCTCTGGGCACGCCGGACGGGTTCTTCGATCGACACCACTTCCAGTTGAAGTACGGCCGGCTGCCCGCCGGATTCGGCGCCGCAGCCACACCGTCGGCGACCCTTCTGCACTTCTTCATCTACGCGCCGCGGCGCGGCGGCGTCGACCCGACGATCGTGCCCCTGGAGCTGGCCGGGCGCCTGCGGGGCTTCGTGCCGCCACCTCCCGGGGCCGAGGCCCCGGCGGCGGGAGAGTTGCCCGAGGGCGTGCCGCTGACGCGACGCGACATGGAGCAGGCCGCGCAGCACGACCTGCTCGCGGTCCTGCGGCTGATCGAAGCGGGACGCATCGCCGTCGGCACCAGCACGCGACGGCCGGGCACCGCCGCGTGCCAGCGCATCGCCGAGGTGCTCGCGGACGGCGACTACTTCGAATGGTGGGCATCCAGGGCGCCCCAGCGGGTCCGGGAGATCGGTCCGATCCGGGCGTTCGCCTGGCCCTGCCTCGTGCAGGCAGCCAGACTGGCCGAGCTCCGTGGGTCGAAGCTGGCGCTGACGAAGGCGGGCCGCGCCGCCCTGCACGCGCCGGCGGCGGAGACGCTGCGCGCGACCTGGAAGCGGTGGCTCGGGAGCAAGCTGCTGGACGAGTTCAATCGCGTCGATGCGATCAAGGGACAGACGCGCGGCAGCGGCCGCCGAACGATGACGGCGGTGTCGGGGCGTCGCTCGGCCATCGCCGACGCGCTGTCCCAGTGTCCCGTCGGCCGATGGGTGGGCTTCGACGACTTCGGCCGGTTCATGCAGGTGGCGGGCTTCGATTTCGCCGTGAACCGCAACCCCTGGAACCTGTACCTCGCGGAACCCAGGTACGGCAGCCTGGGCTACGACGGCTCCCACGAGTGGGCCATCGTCGAAGGCCGGTACGCCCTCTGCCTGCTGTTCGAGTACGCCGCCACCCTCGGCCTGATCGACGTCGCCTACACCGAACCCCACGGCGCGCGGGAGAACTACACGCACATGTGGGGCTCCGACGACCTGCTGTACCTGAGCCGCTACGACGGCCTCCATTCCTTCCGGCTGAATGCCCTGGGCGCCTACTGCCTCGGCATCGCCGACGCCTACGAGGCGAGCACACCCGCCTCGCGGGCCGCGCTCACGCTCTATCCGGATCTCTCGATACACGCGGACGCGCCGCTGTCGCCGGGCGAGCGGACGATGCTCGAGACCTACGCCGCCGAGGAATCCGACGGCGTGTGGCGCCTCGACCGCGACAGGGCGCTCGCCGCCATCGAGGACGGCCACGACCCCGACGAGTTTCGCAAGTTCCTCGCCGCGCGGGACTATCAACCCTTGCCCGAGACCGTCGACGGCTTCCTGCAAGCCGTGAGACGCGGCGCGCTAGCGCTGAAGATGCGAGGGACCGCGTTGCTCGTCGACTGCGCCGACGCGGAGATCGCCACCCGGCTGGCCACGGGCAAGCGCACCGCCCGCCTCTGCCTGCGCGCCGGCGAGCGTCTCCTGGCCGTGCCGACGGCATCGGAGGCCGCGTTTCGCAAGGCCGCCCGCGCGATGGGCTACGGCATGCCGCCCCGGTGATCGACCCATGCCCGTGCGACAGGTGCTCGATCGGGGCGGCGTCCCCGTCAAGGTCTTCACCGACGACGTCGACGAGGCGTCGCTCCAGCAGCTCGGCGCCGTCTCGCGGCTGCCGATCGTGGTCGGCCACGTGGCCGCGATGCCCGACGTGCACGTTGGCATCGGCGCGACCGTCGGCTCGGTGATTCCAACCCGGCGGGCGCTGATTCCGGCCGCGGTCGGCGTCGACATCGGCTGCGGGATGAGCGCGGCCCGGCTCACGCTCGACGCCTCGCGGCTGCCCGACTCGCTACGCCCGGTGCGGCGGGCGATCGAGGACGCCGTCCCCGTCGGCTTCGCCGCCCACGAGCGGCCGGTGGCCGACGACGCCCTGCTCGACGCGCTGCGGCCGGGCGTCGAGCGGATCCTGGAGCGCCATCCGCGCGTCGGGAAGATGCTCCGCAACGTGCGCGACCGGTGGCCGCGGCAGCTCGGCACGCTGGGCGGCGGCAACCACTTCATCGAGGTCTGCCTCGACGAGGCGGACCGGGTCTGGGTGATGCTCCACTCCGGGAGCCGCGGGGTGGGGAACGTGCTCGGCCGGCACTTCATCGCCCTCGCCCGGCGCGACATGGAGCGGCACCTCGCGCGGCTGCCGGCGAAGGACCTCGCCTACCTGGAGGAGGGCTCCGACCACTTCGCCGACTACGTCGAGGCGGTGACCTGGGCGCAGCGCTACGCGCTGGAGAATCGGCGCCTGATGATGGCCCGCATCCTCGCGGCGCTCGGGACCTGCCTGCCCCCGTTCCGGGTGGCAGGGACGGCCGTCGAATGCCACCACAACTACGTCGCCGAGGAGGAGCACTTCGGCGAAGCGGTCTACGTGACGCGCAAGGGGGCCATCCGCGCCGGCCGCGGCGATCTCGGCATCATCCCCGGCAGCATGGGGGCGCGCTCGTACATCGTGCGCGGGCGCGGCTCGCGGGAGTCGCTGGAGTCGTGCGCGCACGGGGCGGGCCGCCGGATGAGCCGCTCGCAGGCGAAGGCCGCCTTCACGGCGGCCGACCTGGAGCGGCAGACGGCGGGCGTCGAGTGCCGGAAGGACGCCGGGGTCCTCGACGAGATCCCCGGCGCCTACAAGGACATCGACACGGTGATGGCCAACTCGTCCGACCTGGTCGACATCGTCCACACCCTCAAGCAGGTCGTCTGCGTCAAGGGCTGACGGCCGCCGCCGGCCGCCGCCTCAGGGAATCTCGGTGACCCGCTGGGTGTTCTTGCGGCGCGCGCCGGCCAGGATGCCCTCCAGGCCGTAGTTCCCCTCGTGGCAGGCGTACTCGAAGAGGGTGCCGTCGGTCCGGCGGAGGGGCATCATCGCGGTCCAGGGGCCCGTGAAGTTGTTCGGGTCCTCGACCGTGAACTCGTAGAGGACCGTGTCGGGGTCGACGCGGCGGAAGCGCTCCACGACGTGCGTGTCGCGGCTCGAGCCGCCGAGGCTCGTCTCGCGCAGGAAGTTGCGGGTCTCGACCACCAGCGTCTCACCCTCCCACCGGCCGCGCGAGTCGCCCGACCACTGCCGCAGCGCGCCGTGCGGGCGCCCGTCGAGCGGGATGATGCGCGCGTTGTGAACCATCTCGTTGAACACCACCACGTAGCCCGGCGCCTGCAGGATCTGCACGTTGTTGTTGTAGGCGCTCGAGACCATCGGGGGGCCGGCGTTGAAACCCATGATGCAGCGGTCGGCGAGGCTGCGGTCGGTGTAGGAGTCCGCGAAGCCGTTCCGGAGGTTCAGGCGCCGGACGCGCGACGCGGCCTGGTACTCCGGGCGGAACGGGATGCGGCCGTCCGGGGGATCGACGACCAGCGACGTCCGCTTGTCGCTCGTCAGCTCCACTCCGCGCTCGTACCAGAACTCGTTGTAGGAGAGGACCCCGCCCTCGGCGCGCGGCTGGTAGCCGGCGCTCGGCGCGCCCGCGATCGGGTCGAACAGGTCACGGTTCAGGCGCGTCCGCTCCGACGCCTCGAACGCCGCCGCCTCCTCGAGCGACAGCGTCTCCTGGCCCTCGAGGGCGGAGGGGCGCTGGAGCGGCGTCAGGGTGCGGAAGGTGAAGATGCCCGAGATGTCGGGCTGCCCGTCGGGCGTGCGCAGCGGCTCGGGCGCCGCCCCGGACTGGGCCGCCGCGGGCAGCGCCGCGAGCGCGAGGAACGCAGCAGCAACGACGGCGGCCGCAAACGGTCGGTTTCTCATTGTCGTTGACCTCCGGCACCGGCATCGAGACGCACCGGGAGCAACCGGCGCGCGGGGCGACCGGCAGCGGGCGAACGCTTCCGGAGGCGGCCGGCGCGAAACGTGCATGATCGCCCACGACACCGGCTTCAGGCAAGCGCGGGCGGGCCCAGCCGTACAGGGTGTAGGGTGTATGGCAGCTTCCAGGGCGGTCATGTGCCGACCGACTCGGGAGACGACGACGATGGAAGCAATGGAGATCGTGGCCGTGATCACGGCGATCACGTCGTTCCTCGCCGCGGCGGGAGCGCTCTTCAACGGCTGGCAGATCGCCAAGCTGATCGGCCGCGTCGATACGCTGGAGCGAGAGATACGCGCGCGCTGACCAGCGGTAGGGTGCCCGCGACGGCCCCCGTCCGACTACATTCCTGCGCGCTGCCGAAAGCTGTCGGCGGCTGATTCTGCCACCCTCCGCCGGGCGCTGCCGGTGCGGTCACGCCCCTGGGCACGGCCGCCCCGGGGCGTGACCCTCGATTCACCGTCGACCGCCAGGCGGGCCGTCAGTCGCGGTAGGTGCGGACCGGCGGCAACTGCGCGCCGGTCAGACCCGACGGCTCGTCGCCGGCCACGACCGGCAGCCGCAGGGTGCCGATCCCGTCGATGCTCGCCTCGACGACCTCGCCCGGCTTCAGGTAGCGGTCGGTCTCGCCGCGCGTGTCGCGCGCCCCGGCCGCCGTGCCGCCCGACGTGCCGTTGTTGATGACGTCGCCCGGATAGAGCGTGGTGATCGACGTCGCGTACTCGATGAGCTCCCACAGCGAGTGGATCATGTCGCCGGCGCGCGCGTCCTGCAGCGTCTGGCCGCCGACGCTCAGCGTCTGCCGCAGGTTGGCCATCGGGTCGCCGTAGAACTCCTTCGGCGCGATCCACGGGCCCTGCGGCGCGAACGTGTCGTGCCCCTTGCCGACGAACCAGTCGGAGCGGGTGGCATTGCCGCCGGGCGGGCGGCCGCCGCGGTCGGAGACGTCGATGGACACCATGTAGCCGAAGACGTAGTCCTCTGCGTCGTCCGCCGAGACGTAGCGCGCGGTGCGGCCGATGACCGCGCCCAACTCGACCTCCCAGTCCGTCCGGTCGCGCCCGTAGGGGATCACGATGGGATCGCCGCTGCCGATGACCGCACCGCGGCTCGGCTTCAGGAAGAGGTAGGGCACGCCCCGCTCCTCGCGACGCCGGCGCTGCTCGGCGGCGCGCTCCTCGGGGGTCGCGCCCTCGCTGACGTGGCTGTAGAAGTTGACCGCCGCGTTCAGGATCTTCCCCGGGTACATGATGGGCGGCCGCGTTCGCAGTTCACCCACCTCGTAGACGTAGTCGGCCTGTCCGGGGCCCGTCAGCAGATCGTTGTTCACGACGTGGTTCACGATCTCGTAGAAGCGGTACTTGAGACCGTAGTCCCAACGCCCGATGAGCTCGAGCATGTCCTCCGGCATCGGCACGTGCGGATAGCCGGGGAGGGCCTCGATGGCGTACCTCGCGATCTCGAGGTCGATGATGTAGCTGTCGCGCAGCACGAGCCCGACATGGGGTACGCCGTGGATGTCGAATGTGCCGACCTTGAACGGCTCGACAGGCTCGACCCCCGGCCCCTGCGCGAGCAGGGCCCCGGGCGCCGCGAGCGCCAGTACCAACGTGAATGCCAGAGTGAGTCGAGTGAATCGCATGATGCTCCTTCGGACGTGTCCCATGGCGCGAACGGCCCGCGGTTCCCGAACACCGCTCGCTGCCCCCGGACCCCATCGCGTTCGCACGCCGCGCCGACCGTGCCGCGCCGGCGCCGTCGCGTCCTCACGACGGACCCGAGGGCGATGTCGCCCCGGTTTTACTCCCGCCCCGCTACCCTGTCAAGAATCCGCCGCCGACGGCCGGCGTCTCGGACCGGGGCACCCCGGCACGAGCCGGCGCGCCGCAGGGCGGGAAGCGGGATAATGGGCGCCCGGAGCACGACGAGGAGAATCAGCCGAGGAGAATCAGCCGATGAGACCAGCGGGCAGCCCGTCGCCTCGTTTCCCTTCCCGACGCCGCCGGGTCGCGTGGGGGGCCGCCGTCGTCCTCGCCGCCGGCGCCCTGCTCGCCGCCGCGCCGCCGGCCGCGGCCGGCCGGGGGCGCCCACCGCGCCCGGGGGCGCTCCCCGGCGCCCCGGGGGGGGGCCAGACGAACTTCACGAGCCACAACGTCGATCTCTACAACCGGCGCTACTCCCCCCTCGATGAAGTGAACACCGGAAACGTCGCCCGGCTCGCCGAGCGCTGGTCGTTCGTCGTCCCGGCCGGCGTCGATGTCGGCCAGGTGACGCCGCTCGTCGTCGACGGCGTGATGTACTTCCACGCGGGGGCCAGCGTCGTTGCCCTGAACGCCGAGACCGGGGAGTCGATCTGGACGCTGGAGCTCGACTCCGGGGCGCGCAACCGGGTCCGCGGGCCGACCTACGCCGACGGCACTCTCTACGTCTACAACGGCTCCGACCTGGTCGCGGCCGACGCGGAGACGGGCGAGCTGGTCGAGACCTTCGGCGACGGCGGCGTCCTGCCGGTGGTCGGGCTCGCCCTGCAGCACAAGTACCCCGACCTCTACCCGCCCACGGTCGACCCGGCCTCGCTCGGCTACCGCATCACGACGCCCCCGGCCTACCACGACGACACGCTCTACGTCGGCTCGGCGCTCTCGGAGGGGCACATCCCGGGCGGCCTGGTGATCGCGACCGACGCCACGACCGGCGCGATCCGCTGGGTCTTCAACACCATCCCGCAGCGCCCGCAGGACGACGGCTGGGACGTCGCCAGCCCGACCTGGGGCACGGGGGCCAAGGCCGGCGGCGGGGTCTGGACGCAGCCGGCGATCGACGCCGAGCTGGGGCTGCTCTACATCAACACCGGCAACCCGTCGCCGGACTACGACGGCTCCGCGCGGCACGGCATGAACCTCTTCACGAACGCCACCATCGCCCTCGACCTCGAGACGGGTGCGCTCCGCTGGTACTACCAGGCCATCCACCACGACCTGTGGGACTGGGACCACGTGACGGGGCCGGTGCTCTTCGACGTCACGAGCGGCGGCCGGACCGTCAAGGGCGTGGGCGCGGCCGGGAAGAACTGCCTGATCTACTTCTGGCACCGCGAGACCGGGGAGCCGATCAACCCCATGGTCGAGACCCTGGTCCCGACCGAGACCAACGTGCCGGGCGAGCAGGTCTGGCCCACCCAGCCGATCCCATACAACGCCCGGGGGGTGCCGATGACGCCCTTCTGCGCGACGTTCGTCGAGCTCGACGATCCGGAACAGGCCGCGCGCTCCCGCCAGATGTACACGCCCTATTCGGTGAACGAGCACTACATCGTGGCGCACGGGGGCTCGAGCTTCGGTTCGCCGTCGTTCAGCCCGCGGACCGGGCTGGTATACGTGACCGGCAAGAACGCGGGCGTGTCGCTGGTGGTCCGCCCGGTCGGCGACAGCATCCGGCCGGGCCCGCACGGGGACGGCCACAGCGCGAACATCGAGGAGATCAGCCGCATCCCGGACTACCCGCCGACCACGACGGTGACCGCCTACGAGCCCGCGAGCGGCGAGGAGGCGTGGCAGCAGGTGCTGCCGGCGCTCACGACCATCGGCGCGAGCGGCAACCTGGCGACGGCCGGAGACCTGGTCTTCCAGGGGACCGACGCGGGCGGGTTCCACGCCCTGCACGCGGCGACCGGCGAGCAGCTCTTCCAGTACGACGCCCCGCGCAGCATCCGGTCGAGCCCGCTCACCTACGAGGTCAACGGACGGCAGTACGTGGCGGTGATCGCGACCAACACGATCCTGGCGTTCACCCTGCCGTGAAGGCTGGGCGCGTGCGCCCGCGCAGGGGACGATTGCCCGGCAGGCAAGGACGTTGCGGAGCACTTGGGGAGGCGCTCCGCAACGTCCGCCGACGAATGGCGCGCTACGGCTGGCCGGACTCGGCGGCTGCCTCGGCCTCTTCCACCCGCGCGCCCGAGAGCAGGTTCGTCATCCCGTAGTTGCCCTCGTGGCAGGCGTACTCGAACAGCGGCAGGTCGTTGCGCTTCATCGGCACGGCCGCCGTCCAGGGACGCGTCCACATCGTCGGATCCTCGACCGTGAACTCGTAGACGAGCACGTCGTCGGCGGTGCGCGTGAAGCGCTCCACGAGCCGGAGGCTCGAGGTCGACGCGACGAAGCTGGTCTCGCCCAGGAAGTTGGTGGTCTCGACGACCAGGGTGTCGCCCTCCCACCGGCCGCGCGAGTCGCCGACCCACTGCCGCACGTCCGATGGCAGGTGCGGCCGGCCGTCGAGCGGGACGATGCGTGCGTTGTGCACCATCTCGTTCAGGATGACCACGGTGTCGGGCGTCTGGAAGAGCTGCACGTTGTTGTTGTAGGCGCTGGGCAGCATCGGCGGGCCGGCGTTGAAGCCCAGAATGCAGCGCTCGCCGAGCGCGCGGTCCTCGGGGCCGGCCGCGACGTTGCCGAACAGAACCGAGAAGAAGCGCGCCGCCTCCGCCTGACCGGCTTCCGTGTACGGGATCCGGCCGTCGGCGGGGTCGATGATCAGCGACGTCCGGCGGTCGTCGATGACGTTCGTGCCGTAGTCCCACCAGAACTGGTTGTAGGCCCGCTCGACGTCGCTGCCGATGCCGAACGGCAGCTCCGCGCCGTCCCGCCGGTCGGCGTCGCGCGCCGCGAGCTGCTGCGCCTCGAACTCCGCCGCTTCCTCGGCGGTCAGGAACTCCTTGTCCCCGAGCTCCACCGGCCGTTCCAGCGGGGTCAGCGTGCGGAAGTCCCACACGCCCTGGATGTCCGGATCCCCCCAGGCCGTCCGCTGCTCCGTTTGCCCCGCGGACGCGGCCGGAAGCAGCATCAGGGCCGCGAGCGCGGCTGCGGTGGCGCCCCGGCGGCACATCACGAAAGCTCCATCCCTCATCATGCCCTCCCCGCCGCGTGGCGGTCGTTGCTCGTCCTCCGCATGATCGCCCATCCGCCGGCACGGCGCAACCGCCGCCAGGCGCAGATGCCGCCGACGCCCGAACCCCGGCCGCGGCCCGCAAGCTGCGTCCGACCCCGCAGGCGGCGCCGAAGCTCCGCTGGCGCGCGCCGTCGTAAGCGGAACCGCCGCGGCGCGCGTAGGTAGTGAGAGGAGCATCGAAGCATGGAGCGAGCTGCTGCGCGCAGACTGGGGTGGCTCGGGACGGGGCTGGCGCTGCTGGCCTCGACCGTGGCGGCGGGCGAGGTCGCGGTACGGACGGATGCGCCTCGCCTCGTGGGGACGCGCGGGCCCGGGCTCGCGGCCCAGGCGCCGCGCGGGACGGCACCGGGCACGGGTGGCGCATCCGGACAGGGTGTCGCCGTGCACGTGTTCGCGAACGTCAGCGGCACGGCCGCGGATGCCTGGTTCGGCGCCGGCATCGCCGAGACGCTGTCCGCCGCGCTCGAGAGCAACGGCATCCCCGTCCTCCGCGGCGCCGCCGGCGGCGAGCCGGCCGACGGTGCGCGGTGGACCATCGGCGGCGGCTACCAGCGGCTGGGCGAGCGCCTGCGGATCACGGCCCGCCTCGCGGACACGTCGACCGGTGCGGTGGTGCGGACGGCGATCGTGGACGGCGCGGTGGCGGAGCTCTTCGCCCTGCAGGATCGCCTCGCGGACGATCTGCTGGCGGGGATGCGGCTGGCGCGCGAGACCGCGGGGACCCTGGCGGGCGCCGGCTCCGCGGCCGGCGTCGCGGCCGCGGAG
>JAPOVI010000242.1 GCA_026708265.1 Acidobacteriota bacterium | reverse complement strand
CCGGGCTAGCGCCGCCAACCCGTCGCAGGCTCCGGGTCGGCCCCAGCCCCCACCGTCCTGGGAGCTTGCGCCGCGGCACGCACTCCGTTGGCGTTCTGCGGCGCAAGCTCCTAGGGCAGCGCGCCCCCGATCCACGCGATCAACGCCTCGGCGACGCGGGGCGTCACCTGCCGGTCGGGCAGGGTGTCGTACTCCGCAACGCCGCCGGTGACGGCTGGGACCAGGAGGTGGTTGACCCCCGCCGCCTCGACCAGGTCGACCTCCGAGCGCCCGCGATCGCGCACCAGCTCCACGAGCCGCTCCGCGTGATGGGCCGGCACCTGGCGGTCGAGCTCGCCGTGCAACACCAGGATCGGCTGGCGCATGCGGCGGATCGCGTCGCGCGGGTCGAAGCGGAGGAACGACCGGAACCAGGCCGTGTCGGCCTGGCGGCGCACGTCGTCGGGGATGCCGTCCCACGGGCCGTCGCGGAGGAGGGCGGCGTGCAGCCGCCGTTGCAGCTCGACCCGCTCCCGGCGCTCGGCCGGCGTCGCCGCCAGGCGGGTGAGCTCGGCCCGTTGCCGCTCGAGAACGAGCTCCTCGCCGGGGAGCCCGGGGACGGCAAGGAGCGCGACGGCGCCGATGCGGCGCTCGCGGGCCGCGGCGGCGAGCGCGATCCAGCCTCCTTCGTCGTGGCCGACGGCGACGATGCGGTCGCGATCCACGTCGCGGCGGCGATCCCGCAGGTAGCGGACGAGGTCCCGCACGTCCTCGGCGTAGTCGCGCATGCGGGCCGACTCGGGACGCCCGCCGCTCTGGCCGACGCCGCGCGGATCGTAGCGGACGACGAGTTGGCCCGCCTCCGAGAGCGCCGCGGCGAGCTGCGCGAAGATCGGCACGCCGGCCAGGGTCCCGTCACGGTCCGCGGTCGACGGGCCGGGGACGAGAACGACGGCGGGCCAGCCCGCGGGCGGGGCGTCGCGGCCCACCGGCGTCGTCACCGTCGCGGAGAGGCTGAAGCCGGACGCGGCCACCCGCACGACCTCGTCGCCGGGGAGGTGCGTGCCCCCCACCCGGCTCGATACGCGCACGACGTCCTGTCGGGCGACGTCGAGGGCGAGCCCCGGCAGGCTGAGGCGCAACATGCGCAGGCGCTCGTCGCTCCAGAGCTCCGCCGTCTGCGGCTGCGCTCCGCCGAAAGTCAGGCGGTAGATGGTGGCGGTCAGCGTCCGCTCCGCCGTCCGCACCTCCTGCGTGGTGACGGCGTCGACGCGGACTGTGGTCTCGCCCCGCGGCGCGAGGTAGATGGGAAGCTCGTCACCGGCCCCGGCGCCCTCGAGGCGGACGGCCAGGGCTTCGTAGGCGGCGAAGACGAGATCGGGGAGGATCACGGTGCCGGCGGAGACCGGGTCGACGCGCTCGAAGCGGCGCGCGCCCTCGACCAGCACGTTGTCGGCGCGGCCGGCCGCGAACGTCGTGCGCGCGGACAGCGCCGTCCCGCCCCGCACGCTCTCGATGGTGAGCCGCCGCGGCCGCCACGCGTCGTCGTAGGCCGCCTCGAAGACCTGGAGCTGGCTGTCGATCGGCGGTCCGAGCTGCCCCGAGGAGCGGATCAACCAGCCGTCGTCGGACCGTGCGACGACCGTCCGCTCGAGGCCGATCGGCGTCGAGCGCAGGAAGACGTTGAAGGTCGCCTCGCCGGTCGCCGGTTCCGCCGCTGCGGGCTGGGCGTGGGCGGCGCCGGAGGCCGCGAGCGCGAGGCCCGCCGCGAACGCAATCGCCGGTCGGAGGCGCATCGGGTCAGAATATCATCTGCGCAGGCGACGAACGGCGGGATGTCCATGGATCCGAGTCACTACCGGGCACTGCGCGACGGAGCGGCGGTCGCCGAGCGAGGGGACCGCGGCCTGATCGCCATTCGCGGCGACGACCGGGCCGGCTTCCTGCAGGGGCTGCTGACCAACGACGTGGAGGCCCTCGCCGACGGCGACGGCTGCTACGCGGCCTGGCTCACGCCGCAGGGACGGATGCTGGCCGACCTCGACGTCCTGCACGCCGGCGACGCGCTGCTCCTCGACGTCGACGCCGCGGCCGCCGGGGCGCTGCTAGCGCGTCTCGACGCGCTCGTCTTCACGGAGGACGTCCGTCTCGCGGACCTGAGCCGCGACTGGGCCAGCCACGGCGTGCACGGTCCCGGCGCCGCGCGCCTGCTGGAGGAAGCGACCGGCGCCGCCCTCGGCGCGCTCGCCCCGAACCGGGGCTGCGCCGCCACCCTCGCCGGTGCGTCGGTGCGCGTCGCCCGCACCGACGCGCTGGGGATCCCCGGCTTCCACCTCTTCGCGGAACGCGCCGCGTCGGACGCGCTCCGCGCCGCGCTCCTTGCCGCGGGTGCGGCGGCGGTGGGAGACGAGGCGACCGAGACGGTGCGCATCGAGGCGGGCCGCCCGCGCTTCGGGGTGGACATGGATGCGCAGACGATTCCGCTCGAAGCCGGCATCGAGGACCGGGCGATCAGCATGGACAAGGGCTGCTACGTCGGGCAGGAGGTCATCGTCCGCGTCCTGCACCGCGGGCAGGGCCGCGTCGCGCGGCGCCTGGTGGGGCTCACGCTGGGGGCGGAGCCGGGCCTGCCGGTGCCGCGGCCCGGGACGGCGATCCGCCACGGCGACACCGCGGTCGGCCGGGTGACGAGCTCGGTCCGGTCGCCGGCCCTCGACCGCGTCATCGGACTCGGCTACGTCTCGCGGGCGCTCGCCGAGCCGGGACTCGAGGTCGTGGTGGGCGAGGGAGACGGCGACGGCCGGCAGGTTGCCCGGGTCACGCGCCTGCCCTTCATCGCGCCTCGATGACGTCCTTGACGGCCGCGAACACCTGGCGGGCCAGGTCCTGGGAGATCCGTTCCCGGATCGCGCCGCATTCCACGACCACCGTGGCCCCGCCGGCCTCTATCGCCACGTCCCAGCGGTCGCGCGACAGCCCCTCCGGGCGGTCGTCGACGACGTCGGCCGGCGTGGCGCGCGTGTCCGTGTAGCCCGCCGCCACGCTGGCCGCGATCGGCGCGCCGTTGATCAACACGCGCGCGGCCTGGATCGAGTCCTTGGGGATGCGCCGCTCGCCGTAGTGGAACGCTTCGTCGTCAGCGGTGAAGAAGGTGATGCCGTCGCCGGTCGGCAGCTCGGCCAGCACGGCCTGGCCGCGCGCGGCGATCGCCTGCTGCTGGCGCTGTCGCCGGCGGCGGGCCCCGGTGAGCGAGGTAGCGAGCCCGAGCGCCACGAACACGAGGAACACGGCGAGGACGGCGAACAGGACGTCGCGCAGCATGCCCGAGGCCATCGTACCAGACACTCGCCGGGGGCGAATTGAATCCGTGCGTCCCGGCGGGTACGATCGCCGGCCCGGCCAGACCATGGATTCCGTCATCGTCCACTACCAGGAGATCGCGCTCAAGGGCCGCAACCGGCCGTGGTTCGTGGAGCGCCTCGTGCGCAACCTGCGCGACGCGACGGCCGGGCTCGACGTCGTGCGGGTGCGGCCGCTGATGGGCCGCATCGAGCTGCTCCTGGGGCCGGCGGCCGACTGGAACACGGTGCGCGAGCGCGTCGGGCGCATCTTCGGCATCGCGAACTTCGCCCGGGCGCGCCGCACGGACCGCGGACTCGAGGAGCTGGCGGCGGCCGTCATCCGCGACCTCGGCGGCGGGGCCGGACACCCGGCCCCCGCCGCGAACGGCGGCGCGACGCGCTTCCGCGTGCGCGCGAGCCGGGCCGACAAGTCCTTCCCCCACACCTCGCCGGAGATCGAGCGCGAGGTCGGCGGCCGCATCAAGGCCGCGTGCGGCTGGCGTGTCGACCTCCGGGAGCCGGACGTCGACGTGCGCGTGGAGGTGCTCGCGGACCGCGCCTACTACTCCCTGGAGCGGCATCCCGGCCTCGGGGGGCTCCCCTCGGGCGCGAGCGGCCACGCCATGTGCCTGCTGTCGGGGGGGATCGACTCGCCCGTGGCCGCGTACCGCATGATGCGGCGGGGATGCCGGGTCCGCTTCGTGCACTTTCACGCCTACCCGATCCTCTCGAGCGCGTCGCAGGAGAAGGTGCGGGAGATCGCGGCGCTGCTGACGCGCTACCAGCTCGTGTCCCGGCTCTACGTGGTCGCCTTCGGCGAGGTGCAGCAGCGGGTGGTCGTGTCGGCGCCCCCGCCGCTGCGCGTCGTGCTCTACCGGCGGCTGATGATGCGCATCGCGGAGCGGCTCGCGAGACGCGCCGGCGCGCGGGCCCTGGTGACCGGCGACGCGGTGGGGCAGGTCGCCTCGCAGACGCTCGACAACCTCGCCGTCGTCGGCGACGTCGTGAGGCTGCCGGTCCTCCGACCGCTCGTGGGCTTCGACAAGGACGAAATCACGCGCGAGGCCCGGGCGCTCGGCACCTACGCGACCTCGATCATCCCCGACCAGGACTGCTGCACGCTCTTCACGCCGAAGAACCCGGCCACGCGGGCGCGCCGCGACGAGGTGGAGCAGGCCGAGGCGGCCCTGCCGATCGGCGAGATGGTCGACGCCGCGGTGGCGCGGGCGGAGCGTCACGACTTCGTCTTCCCGGAGCCCGGCCGGCGCCGCGCCGGGGATGCCGAGGCGCCGCCCTGAGGCGCCGCCCGGTGCTCGACGGCGGGGCCGGCCGGGCACGGCGGGCGGTTGCGGACCGGCGGTGAAGGGAGGAGCGCTCCGATGGCGACGAATCCGAAGGGCTACGCGGTTCCGGAACTGCTGATCGAGCCGGACGAGCTCGCCGCCCGGCTCGGGCGCGGGTCCGGGGCGGCCGGGAGCCCCGGCTCCGACGCGGCCGCACCCGTCGTCGTCGACCTCCGCCCGGCGGAGGCGTTCGCGGCCGGGCACGTTCCGGGCGCCGCCCACCTCGACCTGTTCGGGGTGAGCCTGATCGATACCTCGCCCGCCCCGCTCGACGCGTTCCTGTGGATGATCGCCCACCTGCTCGCGACCCGCGGGGCCGGCCCCGGGCGGACCGTGGTCGTCTACGGCGAGCGGTCGGGCATCCGGGCCGCGCGCGCGTTCTGGTTCCTGGAGCTCTTCGGCCATCCGGATCCGCGGCTGCTCGACGGCGGCTTCCGCGCCTGGAGCGCGGCCGGTCACTCCGTGACGACGGGGGCGGACGCGCCCGCCCGCGCCGACTGGTCCGTCGGGCGGGACGCGTCGCGCCTGGCGACGTGGCGGGAGGTGCGGGCCGCACTCGGCGCGGACGACACCGTGCTTCTCGATACGCGCAGCACCGGCGAGTACCGGGGCACCATCCGCCGGGCGCGGCGCGCCGGTGCGATTCCGGGCGCCGTCCACGTCGAGTGGACCCGCAACCTCGACGAGTCCGGGGCGTTCAAGCCGGCCGCCGCCCTCCGGGAGATGTACGAGGGGGCCGGGGTCACGCCCGACCGCGAGGTGATCACCTACTGCCAGGGCGGCTACCGGGCCGCGCACGCCTACGTCGCCCTGCGCCTGCTCGGCTACCCGCGCGTGCGGAACTACCTGGGGTCGTGGAAGGAGTGGGGCGATCGGGAGGATCTGCCCGTCGAGCGGCCCGGGGAATGAGGCGCTCCCGCGCGGCTCAGTTCAGGCTCGCGACCCGGCGGCGGAGCGCCTTGACGTGCTCCCAGATCTCGGCGTGCTCGCCCTGCTCGCTCGAGCCCTCCTCCTCGTCGTCCTGCGTCCCGGACGCGCTCCCCGCCTCGCCCCGGGCCGTGAAGCGCAGGTAGGCCTCCAGGTCGCGGAGGGCCATCGAGAAGTCGTTCAGGTGATAGGCGAGCAGGCCGCGGTCGCGGAGCTCGGTCAGCGCCGAGGGGTCGAGCGCCAGCAGCAGCTCCGTCAGGGTGCGCGCCTGCGGGAACGAGCGCATGCGCACGTAGATGCGCTTCAGGTTGAGGAGCATCCGCAGCAGGATCTGCTGCTTGCTGGCGCGGGCGAGCAGCCGGCGGTCGAACGCCGCGTCGTCGCCGGCGTGCTTGCGCAGCAGCCGCTGGCAGTCCGCCTCGTCGAGGATCGCCCCGCCATGGAACGGATCCAGGATGACGTGGTCGTCCGCGTCGGACGGCCGGTCGCCGGTGTGGGGCAGGCGCAACAGGAAGTGGCCGGGGAAGTTGACGCCGTCGGCCCGCACGCCGGCCCGCCGCGCCACCTCGATGTAGACGAGGGCCAGCGTGATGGGGATGCCGGTGCGGCGCTCGAGCACCTGGTTCAGGAAGCTGTTCCGCGGGTCGTCGTAGGCCTTCGTGTTGCCCGCGAATCCCTGATCGTCGAAGAGGTAGCCGCTGATGGCCCGGACGCGCGCCAGCGGCTCGGCGCCCGGTCCGAGCGTGGCGATCCGCTCCGCCACCTTCCGCCCCATCGCGTCGAGCTGCTCCAGGTAGCGCGCCGCGTCGAGGCGCGGATACTCGAGACGCGCGATGAACAGCGCCGCCGGCGCGAGGTCGGGGTCGGGGCTCTTCGCGATTTCCGTGAACCGGTGCACGAACTCGGATTCCGTCACGTTGCTCCGCCTAGACTCAGAAGACGTAGCGCCCTCGCTCGACGACCTTGTCGGCCAGCGCGCGCCGGATGGTCACGGTGTCGATCGGCGGCACCTTCAGCAGTCGCCGGAGGGCGGCGAGGTTCGTCCGCAGCTCGTCGCCCTCCGCCATCGCGGCCAGCGCGGTGCGGGCGCCGACCTCGATGCGCAGGGCGGCGTCGTTGACGTAGGCGCGGGCGGCCTCGACCTGCAGCCCGGCCTCCGCTCCGCCCGCCGCGGCGGCGCGCGCCACGGCGCTCTCGGCCGCGTAGGTGTCGATCAGGATGTCGGCGGCCGTCGACAGCACCTCCTGCTCGTCGCCGAGCTTCTCGCCGTAGCGCTCGAGCGCGAGGCCGATCACGGCGAGGGCCGCCTTCCGGAACATGCCGACGGCGCCCTGCGCCGCATCGAGCGGGCCGTCTCCCGGCTCGGGCGGGCGCGTCCCGGCCGTGAGCTCGTTCCGGAGCGCCCGCGCGGCCGGGATGAGCGGCAGGCGGCCCTTCGTCGCCAGCCGGACGAGGCGGCCCGGGATCAGCAGGCGGTTGATCTCGTTCGTGCCCTCGAAGATGCGGTTGACGCGGCTGTCCCGGTAGTGCCGTTCCGCGGGGTAGTCCTTCACGTAGCCGTTGCCGCCGTGGATCTGCACGTTCTCGTCGAGGACGTAGTCGAGCGTCTCGCTCCCCGCCACCTTGAGGATGGACGACTCCACCGCGTACTCCTCGAGCGCGCCGACAAGGGTGCGGTCCTCGTCCGAGCCGCCGATCGCGGCGTCGAGCAGGCCGGCGGTGCGGAACGTCATCGCCTCGACGGCGTAGGTCCGGAGGGTCATCTCGCCGAGCTTGTGGCGGATCGCCCCGAACGTGGCTATCGGCTGCCCGAACTGCCGCCGGTCCGCCGCGTAGCGGGCCGCCTCGCCGATCGCCGTCCGCGCGCCGCCCACCGTCGACGCGGCGAGCTTGAAGCGGCCGTAGTTCAGGACGCTGAAGGCGACGATGTGCCCGCGCCCGATCTCGCCGAGCACGTTCTCGGCGGGCACGCGCGCGTCGCGCAGGATCACCGGCGTCGTCGACGAGCCGAGCAGGCCCATCTTGTGCTCCTCGGCCCCGCTCGTCACCCCCTCGAACGCCCGCTCGACGATGAAGGCGGTGAACTGCTCGCCGTCGACCTTCGCGAAGACGATGTAGACGTCGGCGAATCCGCCGTTCGTGATCCACATCTTCTCGCCGTTGAGCAGGAAGCTGCCGTCCGGCTGCCGCGTGGCGCGCGTCTTCGCGCCGAGGGCGTCCGACCCCGAGCCCGACTCGCTCAGGCAGTACGCGCCGACCGTCTCGCCGCCCACCAGGCCCGGCAGGTAGCGCCGCTTCTGCGCCTCGGTCCCGTAGGCGCGGATGGGCATGATGACGAGTCCGGTCTGCGCCCCGAAGGCGGCGCTGAACGACCCGGCGTGGCCGAGGCTGCCCGCGATCAGGGCCGACGAGACCTTGTCGAGTCCGAGACCGCCGTAGGCTTCCGGAACGTCCGTCCCGAGCAGCCCGAGCTCGCCGCAGCGCCGGAGGAGGCGGCGGGCGAGGTCCCAGTCCTTCGTCTCCAGGCGGTCGTTCTGGTCGATGACCTCGCGGGCGACGAACTCTTCGGCCGTGCCGTGGATCAGGCGCTGCTCGTCGCTCAGCCGCTCGGGGGTGAAGACCGTCTCCGGCGGCGTCGCCTCGAGCAGCCACGCGCCGCCTCCGGGCGGCGCGGCAGTCGGGGGTGCGGCAGTCGTCATGATGGCCTCGTCGTCAGATGCGCTCGAAGATGCCGGCCGCGCCCATGCCGCCGCCGACGCACATCGTCACCATACCGTAGCGTCCGTTCCGCCGCCGCAGCTCATACAGCATCGTCGTCGTCAGCTTCGCGCCGGTGCAGCCGAGCGGATGCCCGAGGGCGATGGCGCCGCCGTTCACGTTGAGCTTGTCGGGGTCGATCGGCAGCTCGCGCAGGCAGGCGAGGATCTGGGCCGCGAAGGCCTCGTTCAGCTCCACCAGGTCGATCTGGTCCAGCGTCAGGCCGGCCAGCTTCAGGGCCTTGCGCATGGCGGGGACCGGCCCGATGCCGAACAGCTCCGGCTCGACGCCGGCCGTGGCGTAGGTGACGAACCGCGCGAGCGGGGTGAGGCCCGCCTCCTGAGCACGCTCGGCGGAAGTGACGACGACGGCCGCCGCGCCGTCGCTGGTCTGCGACGAGTTGCCGGCGGTCACCGATCCGCGGGCGTGGAACACGGGGCGAAGCTGCCCGAGCCGTTCGAGCGACGTGTCGCGCCGCGGCCCCTCGTCGGTCGCGAACGTGACCTCGCGCCGGCGGGGCGCGCCTCCGTTCCCGCCGTCGGGCTCGGCCAGGGTGACGGTCAGGGGGACGATCTCGTCGTCGAAGCGGCCGGCGTCGATGGCGGCCACCGCGCGCTCGTGGCTGCGGAGCGCGAACGCGTCCTGCTCCTCGCGCGAGATGCGCGACGCGACCGCGTGGTTCTCGGCGACGAGGCCGGTGCTCAGGTAGACGTCCGGGTAGTGGGCGACGAGCTCGGGGTTCGGGGCCACCTTGTGACCGCCCATCGGGACGAGGCTCATCGACTCGGTGCCGCCGGCCACGATGGTGCGGGCCGAGCCGCACAGGATGCGCTCGGCCGCGAACGCGATCGACTGCAGGCCGGACGAGCAGAAGCGGTTGATGGTCACGGCGGAGGCCTGGACGGGGATGCCGGCCCGCAGGCTCGCGATGCGGGCGACGTTCATGCCCTGCTCGGCCTCCGGCATGGCGCAGCCGAGGATGACGTCGTCGACCTCGGCGGGATCGATGCCGGGGGCGCGCCGCAGGCTCTCGCGGATCGCCTCCGCGGCCATCTCGTCGGGGCGGGTCGTGCGGAGCGTGCCCTTGGGAGCCTTGCCGGCGGGCGTGCGAACGGCGGAGGCGATGACGGCGTCGGTCATGGTTGCGTCCCTCATGGAGTCTCGGTTGCGGCGGCCCCGGTCGACGCCGGTGCGGCGTGCGCCGCCGCCGCGCCGGCCGGCCCGCGATCCGGCGGCGATGCGGTCGGTGCCGGCGAGGAAGCGGGCGCGCGATCCGGTGCCGGCGCGGTCGATGCCGGCGCGGCATGCGCGGCGACGAAGGCGCCCACGGCCGCCGCGAATCGCTCCGGCCGGGTCACCAGCCCGATGTGCCCCGTGTCGGTGAGCCGCGTGTGGCGGGCCCCGGCGATGGCGCTCAGGTACTGGAGGCTGCTCGCGACCGGCACGACGCGGTCGAGCCGCGCCTCGCCGGTGACGACCTGCGTCGGCGCCGCCACCCGCCGGCAGTCGGCCGCGAAGTCGACCCCGTCGACCAGGCGCACGCGCTCGGCCATGCGGCTGGCCACGAACGGGTGGCGCGTCACCCGCCGCAGGTGCTGCCAGCCGAAGGCGAGCCGGGCCCGGAGGGCCGGGATGGCGACCGCGATCTCCGGGTACAGCCGGAACGGCGACGACAGCGCGAAGACCGGCGCCATCAGCCGGGGGGCGCGCAGGTAGCGCTCGACGCGGCACGGCGGCCGCCAGTCCGGCGCGGGCGGCGACGAGAGCGTCAGCGAGGTGACGCGCTCGGGCCGCCGGGCCGCGTAGTGCAGCGCGACCCAGCCGCCGTAGGAGACCCCGCAGATGGCGGCGCGCGCCACCCCGGCGCGGTCGAGCAATTCGTCCGCCCAGCGGACGAATTGCTCGAACCCCGCCTCCGGATCGACGTCGCCGAGGCCGCCGACGTCCCCGGGGAGGGACGCCGTGAGCACCCGGCAGCGCGCGGCGAGAGCCTCGACGGTGGGGCGGAGCCACTCCCAGCGTCCCTGGATGCCGGGCACGAGGACGAGCGGCGGGCCCGCGCCGACGTCGACGATGGCAGAGCCGGGATGCACCCTCAGTTCCTCAGCGCCTTGCCGGTCTTGAGCGTGTGCGCCATCCGCTCCTGCGTCTTCGGCTCGCCGCACAGGCTCAGGAACGCCTCCCGCTCGAGGTCCAGCAGATGCCGCTCGCCGACCGGCATCGCGTGCGGGATGTCGCCGCCGGCGAGGACGTGCGCCAGCTTCCGCCCGATGAGCGCGTCGTGATCGCTGATCCGTCCGCCGCGCCAGGCGAGATGCACGCCGAGCGCGAGCGCCGCGCGCAGGTCGGGGCCGCCCGCGGCGAGGGTCCGCCCCGGCGCCGGCGGCTGGTACGCCGGTGCGAGCGCCAGCGCGAGCGACTTGGCGTCGCCGAGCAGCCGCTCCCGGTTCATGGTCACCCCGTCGACGTCCCGCAGCAGGCCGAGCCGCCGCGCGTCGGCTGCGCTCGTCGAGACCGTTCCGAAGCCGATCAGCTCGAACGCGCGCCGCACGAACGGCTGGAGGTCGGCGGCGCCGGAGGGCGCGGACTCGACGAAGCGCCCCAGCAACTCCTTCGTCCCGCCGCCGGCCGGGATGAGGCCCACACCGACCTCGACCTGCCCCATGTACGTCTCGGCCGCCGCCTGCACCCGATCCGCGTGGAGGGCGATCTCGCAGCCGCCGCCGAGGGCGAGCCCGGCGGGGGCGACGACCACGGGCACCGGCGCCTCGCGCAGGCCGACCACCGCGGCCTGGAACGCCCGGACCATCAGATCGATCTCGTCCCAGTTCTCCTCCTGCGCCTCGAGCAGCACGAGCATCAGGTTGGCGCCGGCCGAGAAGTTCACCGCTTCGTTGCCGACCACCAGCGCCTGGAAGTTGCGCGCCGCCTCCTCCGCACCGGCGGTCAGCATCTCGACCGCGTCGCCGCCCAGGGTGTTCATCTTCGAGTGGAACTCGACGGCCAGGACGCCGTCCCCGAGGTCGACGAGGCTCGCGCCGGCGTTGCGCCGGACGACGGCCCCGCGCTCCCGTGCCGCACGCAGCGCCTCGAGCCCGACCCCCGCCGGCGGGAGCCGCCCTGCGCGGAAGCGCCCCGGGGCGCCCGCGTCCGGCCCGGAGGGGGCGCGGAGCTCCCGCACCAGCGCCGGCGGCTCCGACACCGCGCAGGCCTCCAGGACGGCGTCGGCGCCGATCGCGTCCCAGAGCTCGAACGGGCCGTGCTCCCAGCCGAAGCCCCAGCGCATCGCCCGGTCGACGTCGTCGATCGAGCCTGCGATCGCCGGCGCCGCCTCGGCCGCGTAGAGCAGGGTGGGGCCGAGCGTCGCGCGCAGGAACGCGCCGGCGCGCCCGCGCCCCGTGAACAGGGCCCGGACGCGCTCGCCGAGGTCGCCGACGGCCTGCGCCGCCTCCAGGTCCGGCAACGCGGCGGGCCGCGGCTCCCGGAACTCCAGGGACTCCGGATCGAGGGTCAGGATCGTTCGCTTGCCGCGCTCGCCGGCTTTCTTGTAGAACCCCTGCCCGGCCCGGGCCCCGATCAGCCCGCTTTCGATCATGCGCGCCACGAGCGGCGGCAGCGCGAAGGCGTCCTCCTCGCCGTCGAGCCGCTCGGCCAGCGTGGCCGCCACGCGGCCCAGGATGTCCAGCCCCGCGATGTCGAGCGTGCGGCAGGTCGCCGACGACGGCCGGCCGATGGCGGGGCCGGTCAGCGCGTCGACCTCCTCCACGCCGTAGGCGCCGTCCGACAGCAGGCGGAGGATGCGCAGCACGGCGTAGGTGGCGATTCGATTGGCGATGAAGCCGGGGGTGTCGCGTGCGATCACCACCCCCTTGCCGAGCCGGCGGTCGGCGAAGGCCGCGATCGCGTCGACCACGGCGGGGTCCGTATCCGCGGTCGGTATCACCTCGAGGAGCGGCAGGTAGCGCGGCGGGTTGAAGAAGTGGGTGCCGAGCGAGTGGCGCCGGAACCCGTCCGATCGCCCCGCGGCGATGCTCGCGATCGGCAGGCCCGACGTATTCGAGCTGACGACGGCGTCCGCGCGCCGGAGGTCGTCCACGCGGGCGAGGAGCTGCCGCTTCGGCTCGAGATCCTCGACGATCGCCTCGACGATCCAGTCGCGGCCGGCGATGCGGTCGAGGTCGGTGTCGAAGCCGCCGACGGCGATGCGGGTCGCGCCGTCCCGGGTGAAGAACGGATCGGGGGAGAGGCCGCGGGCGCGCTCGAGACCCGCCTTCGCGGTCTCCCGATCGAGGTCGAGGAGCAGGACGTCGAGCCCCGCGTTCACCCCGTGGGCGGCGATCTGGGCGCCCATCCGGCCGGCCCCGAGCACTGCGAGGGATCGAATCTGCTTCATGGCGATGCGGGACGGGCCGGCGGGTCGGCCGCGGGGTGGGGCGGTCGGCCGGGGCCCGAGAGCCGTGGGTGCGCCCGGCCGCCAGCCGGTACCCGCGGCGGGTGGCATCCGTGGAGAGCCGCGTCGAGTATGCGTCGCGCCCGCGGCGGCGGGCCGCACGGGAGCGGCCGGCGAGCCCCGGAACGGGGATGCGCCGGCCGCCGGGTGTCGGGCGGAGTGGTGAACGGCTACGGCAGCGCGTTCAGCGTCGCCTGGGCCTGCGCTCCCTCCGGGGAGTTGGGCCCGACGTCGACCACCCGCTGGAAGTACTCCTTGGCGCCCGGGATGTCGCCCTTGTTGAGGGCGACCAGGGCCAGCTTGAAGAGCGGCTTCTCCCAGTTGGGGTCGATGGCCGCCGCCCTCTCGTACCAGCCGGCCGCGACGTCGACGGCGCCCTTCGCGAACTCGAGCTCGCCGAGGTTGTAGAGGTCCTCCTTGGTCGCGTTGAGGCTCCCGGCCGCGGCCTCGAGCTCCGCCGAGGCTCCGTCGAAGTCGCCCATCGAGAGCTTCGCGCGGGCGATGCCGGCCTGGGCCTCCTGGTTCTCGGAGTCCTCCGCCAGGGCGCGCTCGAAGGCGTCGATCGCGGCCTGATAGTCGCCCTTCCGCACCAGGGTCTCGCCGATCTGCACGTGCAGCATGTGGAACGTCGGCAACTGCCCGAGCAGCGACTCGTAGCCCGCGATCGCCTCGTCGAAGCGGCCGTCTGCGAACGCCTCGTCGGCCCGGTTCATCTCCGCCTCGAGCGCCTGCGGATCGAGCCCTTCGAGCGCCGTCTCGCCGAGCGCGATCTCGAAGGGGTGCCGGATGCTGATCATCGTCATCCTGATGGGAGGATTCCGCCCCTGCGTGATGCGCCACGGCGTGACGGCCTGCTCGTATCCGATGGCGGTATCGTCGATCTTGTCGGTGTGACTGTCGACGCAGGCGTCCTCGCAGACGGCGGTGAAGGTCCACTCGTCGCTGGTCAGGCCGATGAACGCGAAGCTGCCGTCGGCGCGGGTCACGTCCTCGAACGTCCGCGGCCATCCCGGCGTCGCCGCGTGGATCGACACGCCCTCCATCGGGTTGCCGTCATCGTCCTCGACGAATCCGGCGATCCGCCCCTGCTGCTGGCCGAAGGCCACGCCTGCCGCCAGACCGACCACCAGGGCCGCGCTGACGAGTACCCGAACGACGCCGATGGGACCAAACCTCATGGCAGACTCCTCGGAATGAGCTGGAAGCAATCCGCAGTATATCCCACGCGCGCCGGTTCCCCGCCCCCGAACGCTACCGGGAGCCGCCGGCGGCCAGCAACTCCTCGATGGCCGCCGTCGCCTCGACGCCGGCCGGCGTGTCGCGCGGGACCGAGCGATACGCCTCGAGGGCGCGCTCCGGTTCCTCCTTCTCGCGGTACGCGTGGCCGATCTGCAGGTTGAGGCTCGTGAGCGGCGGGGCGCGCTCGAGCACGGCTTCGTAGGCGTCGATGGCCCGGTCGTAGTTCCCGAGGTCGAACAGCGCGTCGGCGGCGTCGATCAGGGTGTGCAGATCGTCCGCGTGCACGTTGGCGAGCCTGCCCGTGGACGGGGTGGGCGCGCTCAGCGGATCGATCTCCATCACCAGCACGACCCGCGGGCCGAGTCCGGAGGCGCGCACCGGAGCGAAGGCCTGGACGGGGCTGTACCCGGCCCGCTGGGCGAGGAAGAGCCATTGGCCCGCCTGGAGACCGACGAACGAGAAGCGCCCCGCGCGGTTGGTGGTCGTCTCCTCCCGGCGCTGCCACGGAGCGCTGAAGGCGACCACCAGCGCGTCCTCGATGCCCTCTCCGGAGCGGTCCCGGACGATGCCGTTGACGTAGCCGGTCTGCGCGGCGGCGACGCCCGCCACGAGCGGCGTGAGGATCGTCGCGGCGACGACGACGAGAACGGCGCGGCGGAGCAGTGCCATGTCGACCTCCCTGGGCGGCCGCGCGCCCTTCGGGCGCGGCGGGAGTCTCGCGTTGCGAGACTCCTGGCGAGCCGACGACCAGCCCGCGCAGTCAGCTTCACAGTATATGCGCCCGCGCCCTTCGGGCGCGTTGGGAGTGTGGCGTCGCGAAACTCGGGAGTTCGCGTTGCGGCAACTCCTCGCGGCGCTAGCTCATCTGGTACAGCATCCAGTACACGGCGATGCCGGTCACGGACACGTAGAGCCAGATGGGGAGCGTCCAGCGGGCGATGGCCGCGTGGCGCGCGAAACGGCCGCCGAGGGCCCGCCACAGCGTCACGAGGGCCAGCGGCAGGATGGCCGCGGCGAGCACGATGTGGCTGATGAGAATGGTGAAGTAGACGATGCGGATCGGCCCCTGGCGGGTGAACGGGACCGACCCGACGTGGTAGTGGTAGACGAGGTACGACGCCAGGAACAGGGTGGAGGTCGCGAGCGCGGCGAGCATGCACCGCCGGTGGGCGTCGGTGCGCCGCTGCCGGATGAGGACGAAGCCCGCCGTCAGCAGCGCGGCGGACACGCCGTTCAGCGTCGCGTTCACCGCCGGGAGGTCGCTAACCTCGAGCATTTCCCAGGACGAGCGAGATCCAGAGCAGGGGCAGATAGGCCAGCGAGGCGACGAAGAGCGCCCGCGCCCGGCGGTCGTCGCGCTTCCGGCGGAAGCGCAGGGCCGGGATGAGCAGCAACGCCCCGAGCGGGCCCGCGACGGCCAGGTGGCCCGGCCCGACGAGGCCGACCAGCGCCGGCGCCAGGCTCATCGGCACCAGCGCCGCCGCGTAGGCCGCGGCGTGGGCGGCGGTGCGCCGACCGTCGGGGTCGCCGGTGGCGACCAGCGGCAGGCCGGCCCGCGCATAGTCGTCGCGGTGGAGCCACGCCAGGGCGTGGAAGTGCGGGAGCTGCCACAGGAACACGATGCCGAACAGCACGGCCGCCTCCACCGTCAGCGCCCCCCGGGCCGCGGCCCAGCCGATCACGGGCGGCAGGGCGCCGGGCACGGCGCCGACGAGCGTCGCCCACTCCGTGCGCCGCTTGAGCGGCGTGTAGATGCCGGCGTAGCAGACCAGCGTCACGAGCGCGACCAGCGCCGCGAGGACGTTGGCGCCGATGGCAAGCTCCGTCAGCCCGATTGCGCCGACCAGCCCGGCGAACACCGTCCCCTCCGTCGGGGTGACCCGACCCGCCGCCAGGGGGCGACGCTCGGTGCGTCGCATCGCCTTGTCGACGTCCCGCTCGGCCACCTGGTTGAACGCCGCCGCGCTTCCCGCCACCAGCCCGCACCCGATCAATGCGTGCAGGGCGACGCCGAGATCCGGCGCGGCGCCGGCGCCGAGGACGTAGCCCACCCCCGCCGAAACCACCACGAGCGAGTTCAGCCGGGGCTTGGTGAGGGCGACGAAGTCGCCGGCGCGGTGCGGTGCGGCGGCGATGGAGGCGGCGACGCTCTTCATGGCAGCGCCCCCGAGGCCGTCATCGGCCGCAGGTCCTCCGCCGGGTCCGGGCACTGCCAGCGATGGGCCCGGAGCGCCAGCACGACCGCGGTGGCGAGCACGAGGCTGCCGGCCGTGACGTGAGCGGTGTTGACCGCGACGTGCTTGCCGCTGAGGACCGTCCACGCGCCGAGTCCGATCTGCAGCAGCAGCAGGCCGACGAGGAGCATCGCGGGGCGGGTCAGCTCCGTCCGCCCCCAGTGGTGCGCCAGCGCGCGGCTTGCGGTCGCGAACACGATCGCCGTGACGGCGGCGGCGCCCACCCGGTGGGCGAAGTGGATGCCGATGGCGGCGCTCCACGCCGGCGGCACGAGGTGGCCGAAGGCGAGCGGGAAGTCGGGTATCGCCAGTCCCGCTCCGGTGTGGCGCATCACCGCGCCCAGCAGGATCTGGCCGTAGATGGCGGCCGGCGTCAGCAGCGCCAGCCTCAGCAACGTGCGATCCCGCAGCGGCTCCGCCGGGCGGTAGGCGGCCCGCCAGCCCGGCGAGGTGAGCACGCCGAGGCTCACTATCAGCGTGAAGAACAGGTGGGCGAGGCCCGCGTGGCCGATGGAGACGGGGGCGGGAAGGAAGTAGAGGACCGTGATGCCTCCCAGCAGGCCCTGCACGACGACGGCGGCGAGGGCGATCCAGCCGAGCCGCCGGACCCAGGCCCGCGGTTCGGCCCGCGAGAACCAGACGGCGAGCCCGATCGTGAGCAGGCCGACCGCGGTGGCGATGAGCCGATGGCCGTGCTCGTAGAAGATGCCCCCCACCATCATCGACGGCGGGAAGGTGATCATCGAGTAGCCGTACGTGTTGGGCCAGTCCGGCACGGAGAGGCCGGAGCCGGTGCTCGTGACCAGGCCGCCGGCCGTGATCAGCAGGGCGGCGGCCACCGCGACGAAGCAGGCGTAACGGTGCAGCCAGAGCCTTGCCATGACTCGGGGACCCGGAAGGAGGGGGCGGCGCGCGCCGGAACCATCGTCCCGGCGCGCGGCCGCTCCACGGAAAGCGGACGCCGCGACCGCAAGGTCGCGCTGCGGCCTCCGCCTGGTGCCCAACCAACCCTCCAGGAGTCCGCGCCCGCGGCGCGAACTCCTACCCCGCGGTGAAGGTCAGCGACATCTCGGCCGTTCCGCCCTCGGCCACCGTGACGTTCTGGGTCTGCGTGCCGAGCTCCTCGTGCCACGCCTCGATGACGTAGTCGCCGGGCGGCAGCCCGCTGATGTCGAAGCTGCCGTCGGGCGCCGTCACCGCGAAGAACGGATGATCGAGCACGCCGAGGTAGGCGTTCATCCAGCCGTGCACGTCGCACTTGAAGGGCACCATGACCTCGACGTTGTCGAACGTCCGGTCGAAGGTCATGCCCTGGATCGGCTGCCCGGTGTTGAACTCGGGATTGTTCGCGGGGGTCGCGTGGATGTTGTGGAGGGTCGGGTCGCTGTTGACGACCTGCAGCGTCTGCCCGACCTGGATGCCGAAGACGTGCGGCATGTAGCGGCACCCCTGCTGGTCGAGGATCACCGTGTCGCTGGCGGGCGGAAAGTCACCCTGCAGCCCTTCCTTGACGTAGACGAAGACGTTGCCGAGCCCGCCGCCCTCGCCGACCACGTAGTAGTTGGTCTCGGTGTCCGTCGCCTGCTTGACGCAGACCGGGTCGGAGTTCATCCGGATCATCTCGGCCGCCGGCGGCTCGCCCTCGAGCATGATCGAGCCGGTCACGTTGCCGGCCGTGGCCGGGTCGAACGCCGGGGCGGCGGGCTCCGGCGGGGCTTCCGCGGGAGCGTCCGAGCCGCCGCAAGCCGCCGCGGCCGCCAGAATGAGGATGGAGGCAAACGCCCAGAGGGTTCGGTGTTGCATCGCGCTACTCCTGAATCGACGCTAGGGAACGAGAGGACCCTGCAGGACGGCGCGAGGGTCCCTCTCAGGTACGTGATCTACGGCGCATATTATACGCGACCCCGCGCACTGGCTAACGGTCCCCGTGGTCACGGGCGCCCGGCAGACCCGGGGGCGGTCGACGCCTCGCGCAGCTTGCGCAGGATCCGATCCTCGATCCAGTTCTCGTCCCACCACTCGACCGGTGTCACCGGCTGGCCGTGGAGGAGCATCGCGAAATGGAGGTGGTCGCCGCCGGCCAGTCCGGTCTGCCCGCTGCGGCCGATCACGTCGTCGCGTCCGACGTCGTCGCCCGTCGCCGCGTCGATGGACGACAGGTGCGCGTACAGCGACTGCAGTCCCATGCCGTGGTCGATGACGACGCAGTTGCCGAAGATGCCGAGGTAGTCGGCGAAGATCACGCGGCCGGCGTTCGCGGCGCGGATCGGCGCGTTGGCGGTCGACGCCAGGTCGAATCCCAGGTGGACCTGCTGGTCGACCTCCTCGCCCGCATGGAAGTAGGTCCGGTGGTCGGCGAAGCCCGACTCCACCTGCGAGTTGGCGAGCTGGCGGAACGGGCCCTCCCACCGCCAGCGGGGGCCGGTCTCGGCCGCGAGGGCGGCGACGGCCGCGCTGTTGCGCCGCCGCAGCTCTCCGTTGATGAACAGGTAGACGTCGAGCAGCTCGGCCAGGTCGCTCGCCTCGGTCACGTCCTCGTCCGCCAGGTCCGGGGCGCGCGCCGCGATGCGCGGCACCACGCGGCGCAGGAAGCGCTCGCCCACCGGGATGCGCGACCTGCGGAACTCGCGATCGAAGACGCGGTGGTCGAACGGCGCCCGCGACTCGTTGCCCGCCGGATCGCGGGCGTACAGCCGCATGGGGGTCCCGAGGTCCTGGTCGTGCGCGAGGGCGAAGAACGCAACGCGCAGGCCGTCCTCGCCCTCCAACGCGACGCCGGCCGCGCCGCCCGCGTTGCCGACGCCCGCCGCGTCGTAGCCCGGGTAGAAGCGGTCGCCCACCTCGACGCCGGACTCCGCGTCGGCCGGCGACACCCGGTAGACGATGAACTCGGCGCCCCCGTGGTTGACGTAGTGGAAGCGGGAGAGGGGGGCGAGGCGGGGCGGATCGAGCCGCACCTCGACCTCGACCGCCGCTTCGGACGACGCCTCGCGCAGGCCGAACAGCACCGGACGCGTCGCCCGCACCACCACCGTGGCGGGACCGGCGCGGAGCTCCGGATGGCTCTCGCGGTCGAAGCGGCGGACCAGCCGCAGACTCGTCTCACTCTCCTGCCGGGTCTCGGTGCCTCCGGCGTCGTCGAGCGCGAAGAGCGGGTGCGGGCCGTCCTGCTCGATGAAGGCGTCCAGCGCCGTGAGACGGCCGTCCGGAGAGTCGACCGTCGCTTCGAAGACGGCCGTCCGCCCGACGAAGCGGACCGGCTGACGGATGTCGATCCCGGGTCCGGCGGCCTCCCCGGCGGAGAGCCAGACGTAGCCGGCGAGGGCGGCCGCCGTCGCGGCGAAGGCGGCGAGAATGGCGCGGGTCATCTCCCCTCCCGGGCGGATCATGGCCCCCCCGCGGTCCGCCGCGGTCGTTGACGCGCGGGAGGTCCGGTTGCTACGATGGAAAGGCTCGCCGGTGCACGTGGCGGTATCGTCTAGGGGTTAGGATACGTGGTTCTCAGCCACGGGACCGGGGTTCGAATCCCCGTACCGCTACCATTCCTCTCGATTATCTTCTCCCGCGGCGCGTGCGCCTGACGCGCGGTGTGCGCGTGTCCTCCGACGAGTCGGCGCCCGTGAAAGGGCGAATCCGAAACCGCTTGGCGGTTCGTTCGCAGGCTTCGTACCCCGCTTCGTCGCAGAGGTCGCGGCCGCGGGCATAGTGGTCACGCGCCCCGCTCCGCTCGCCGGCGAGATCGGCCAGCTTGCCGAGCTCGAGGTGCGCGCGGCCTCCGATCCAGAGCGGGGCCGGAACGCGCGCCGCCCGCGCGAGGTCCAGGTGCGCGCCCCCGGTCAGCCCGAGCGCCGCGCGCGCCGTGCCTCGTTTGAGATGCCATACCGCGTCCTCGCCCGGCATCCGCCGCCGCCCGTCGCCCTGGAGGGCGGAAAAGCCGTGCGCCAGCGCGAGTTCGGCGATCGCCGGGCGGTCGTCGCGCAGCCACGCGGACGCGGGCTCGAGCCAGACGAGCCGATTGCGGGGGAAACGCCGGCGGAGCTTGTCCAGCACGCGCCGCGCGCGGGCGTACTCTCCCTCGCGGTTGTGCAGCAGCACGAGCGCGAACCTGGCTTCGGCCTGGATCTCCCCCGGATGTTCGGGCGCTTCGCCCACCAGCGCGATCGCTTCCTCCTTG
>JAPOVI010000400.1 GCA_026708265.1 Acidobacteriota bacterium | reverse complement strand
ACGTACCGCAGGAGGGCCGGATCCCGTACGCCCTCGCCCGAGGCAGACCGACACGACCCCCACCCCAGGCCTGCTTTCAGGTTTACCTGGTTAGTTATAGTCTTCGATTCCGACCTCGTAGGCATTGCCGTTCTCCCACCGAAACGTCACGCGATACTGGTGGAGACACCGTGAGAGCGACGAAACAGATCAAACCCCGAGCTTGACTCATTCGAGAAGATGCCGGCTGGTCAAGGAGTCCAGGCAGGCTGCGATCATCCACCAGAACGGATCCTTCGCTCGCTCCCTGTGAGCCTGGCTCGTTCACCTGATGCCTCTGCGGACCGAACATCGCCGTCGGAATAATACCGCCTTCGGCTCATGGGGGCAGAGCTGCGCGAAGCGGGTGTTAGGAACTGCTGATCGGAGCCGGTTGGCAGATTCGACAAGTGGGCTCTTGGACAACTGCGAGCGCCGGAACCGTACTCGATCTGTTGACGCGGAAGGCCGCGGCGGCCGCAAAGCGACGATTCCTCAAGCGCTTGCTGGTCCCGTCGTATGGCATGTGTCGGCTGACGGCGCCGTCGCTCCGTATTCGGTGCGCTCCGGAAGATGAGTGGCGGTGAGGCAGGGATTCGAACCCTGGGTAGAGGTTTATGCCCCTACAACGGTTTAGCAAACCGCCGCCTTCAGCCTCTCGGCCACCTCACCGCAGGGGAGCCGCCCGACAGCGGCTCCGAGCCGGGACGAACGTCAATTATATCCCGTCGGCGCGCGAAGGGACAGCCGGCGCGGCCATCCCAACAGCAGCCTCCGTCGCGAACAGCCGCGTCGCGTGCCGGATCGTCCGCGCCAGCCGCCAGCCCCGCAGCATAGCGATCGTGCCGACGAAGACCGACGAGGCCCCGGCGCGGTGCAGTACGTCGACGTCCGCCGGCCGGAGGATGCCCCCGCCAGCGTTGATCGGCACAGCGATCCCCTCCCGCCGCGCCTCGGCGACCCATTCCGCCACGAGCGGCAGGAGTGGCGCGCCGGAGAGCCCGCCGCCGCCGAACCGCTCCAGCGGCGATCGGGCGCCGTAGAGCCCCTGCCAGTCGATCCGGTCCGGCATTTCGCCCCACGGGATCGTGTTCGACACGCAGAGCCCGTCGCACGCCGGATGCTCCGAGATGGCCCGCGCCTCGGCAACCGGCAGGGTGACGCTCAGCTTCACCATCAGGGGTACGTCGAGCGCCGCGTACTCGTCGAGTTCGGCCCGGAAGCCGGGCACCGGGTCCGGCGCCGGCTCGCCGTGCGGCACGTTGGGGCAACTGAAGTTGACCTGCAGGCCGACCGGGCCCGCGAAGTCGGGGAGCGCCGCCTTGAGGATCCGCACGAAGCGGCGCACCTCGTCGAGCCGGCCCGCCGCCGTCTCCGCGACCGCCGCGTGCGAGAGGAAGAACGGCTCCGTCCGGCGCTGCCAGCGACCGGTGGCGAGGAGCGCCTCGAGGCCCGGCCCCGGCAGGCCGAGGGCGTTCAGGACGATGCCCCGGCGCCAGTCGACGCGGACGCACGGCTGGCGCAGGACACGCGTGGTCAGGCCGTCGCGGGCCAGCGCGCCGTTGGGGTCGCGCGGCTCGAGCGTCGTGGTCTTGGCGACGAAGGTGGAGCCGGCGAAGCTGAGGCCGAAGGGGACCCAGCGGTGGAACGGATGGCCCTCGCCGAACCAGCCGCGGACGCCGGAGGCGTCCAGCACATGCCCGAAGTCAATGCTGCGCAACTCCATCGTTCGACCCGAATATCCGACCCTCATCATTGTACCGGTAGCCCGCCGGCCGCCGGCCTTGCCGGCAACGGCTCTGCACCCCCGCCCCGCGTGGCCCACGGCGCGGCGAACGGGGTAACCTTGCCGGGCGCGCCGACGTGACGGAGTGCGCGATCTGGAGGACACGATGATGCGACAGGTGCTTCGAGCGGCTCTCCTGACTGCGGCCGGACTGGCCGTCCTGGCCGCGCCCGCCGCCGCGCAGTGCGAGCCGGACGGGGACGTCGAGTTCGTCTGCGGGCCGATCAGCCCCGAGGACCTGATCGCGATCCCGGATTCGCCGTGGGTGGTCGTGGCCAGCATGGTCGACGACGGCTACCTTTCGGCCGCCGACAGCCGCGACTACGAGACGGTCCGGCTGTTCCCGGCGGAGGGCGCAACCTCCGCGTCCCGGCACGACACCGCGATGTACGGCGGCTGCCCCGGCATGACGACGGAGCAGTTCCGCGCCCACGGCGTCAGCGTGCGGCCCGGCGAGGGCGGCCTGCACACGCTCTACGTCGTGCGCCACGGCGAGCGGGAGTCGGTGGAGGTGTTCGAGGTCGACGCGCGCGGGGAGACGCCGGCGCTGACCTGGATCGGCTGCGCCGTGGCCCCCGAGGGGCTGGGCCTGAACGCCGTGGTCCCGCTGCCGGACGGCGGCTTCGCGGCGACCAGCCCGGCGACGCAGGACGTCTGGGAATGGCACGCCGACGGCGGCTGGATGCGCGTCCCGGGCAGCGAGGAGATCGGTCCCAACGGGCTCGAGCTCTCGCCCGACGGCGAGTGGTACCTCGTGGCCGGCTACGCCAGCCAGTCCGTCATCAAGCTGTCGCGCGGGCGCACGCCGGTCGAGAAGGAAGCGATCGAGGTCGGCTTCAACATCGACAACGTCCACCTGGCGCCCGACGGGACGCTCCTGGCGGCCGGACACACCGCGCCCGGCATCCAGCGCGTGATCGAGTGCATGCAGCGCGTCACCTGCGAGGGCATCACCAACTACGTCGCGCGCGTGGACGTCGACGCGGGCACCGTCGAGCGCCTCTTCAGCTACCCGACCAACGACTTGCTGCGGCTGGGGACGGCCGCCATCCAGGTCGGCGACGAGCTCTGGGTGGGCGGCATCGCACAGGGCACCCGCATCGCGCGGGCGCCGCTGCCCTGAGGGCGCGCCCCGCCACGAAGACCGGATCCGGAGGGCGCGTCGCGGCATGACGGCCCTCCCGGCGCACTCTCGACGCGAAGGGGCGTCGAGTTCGAAAGGAGAGGGAAGATGACCAACCACATGCCGGCCCGCGGGGGCCGACTCGTTCTCACCCTGGCCCTGGCGGGCGCCCTGCTGGCCGGGCTGCCGTCCGCGGCCTCCGCGCAGGACGGTGCCGCCCTGAAGGCGGCCTACCTCGCCGACATCGAGGTGATGCGCGGGAAGTTCCTCGGGCTCGCGGAGGCGTTCCCGGCCGAGACGTACTCGTGGCGGCCGATGGAGGGCGTCCGCTCGGTGTCGGAGGTCCTGATGCTGATCGCGGGCGAGGGCTTCGCGTTCGCCCCGGTGGCGCTCGGCCTGGAGGGCACCATGTCCTTCCCCGAGATGCAGGCGCTGGAGCGGGACGTCACCGAGAAGTCCGAGGTCATCGACTACCTGACCCGCGGCTTCGCCAGTGCGCAGGAGCAGCTCGAGGGCGTGGACCCGGCCACGCTGACCGGCACGCAGATGGTCTTCGGCCAGGAGCGGACCACCGCGGACATGGTGCTGCTGGTGGCCGGCGACATGCACGAGCACCTCGGCCAGCTCATCGCCTACGCGCGGATGAACCAGATCGTCCCGCCCTGGAGCCGCTGAGAATACGCTGGGAGTCTGCGCCCGGCACGGGCGCTGCGAGTGCCGTGCTGGCGCAGACTCCCCACCCGCCCGTCAGGGCGGTCTATCTGGCTCGCTTCTCGCGCGTGGTCCAGCCGTTCGTGCGCCTCCTCCAGCCAACGTCTCGCGGCTTCAGGCCTGCGCGTTGGCGTCATAGAGCACGCGTCCCTCCCGCAGTGCCGCCCGGATGATGTAGTACGGCGCGTCGCGGTGCCGATCGATGTCCTCGTTCGTCGCTACGACGACGTTGACGGCGCGCCTCTTGCGGGGCAGTCCCAGGTAGATTCTCCGGCTCACGGCCCGGTAGTGGTCGCCTCCCTTCACGACCAGGACGTCGAGGTCACTCTTCGCCCGCATCTCCCCTCGGGCCGCCGAGCCGAACAGGATTATCCGCTCCGGGTTGACTGCCTCCACGATCGACCGGGTCACGTCCGCCAGCATCTGCTCGTCCGGCGTGCCGTCGGGGTTGATCCCGCGCCAGTCGATCGAGTCGGCGTCGTAGCCCTTGACTGTCTTCATGGCTGGCCTCTTCAGCTCGTTCATCATCTGGATGGCCACGCGCCTACGGCGCCGACTCCTGGCGAACGGCCAGGACCGGTCCCTCAGGATGGCGCGGCGCCAGCGTCTGGTTCCTGCAGTCGGCGACCAGGTCGAGCATTTCGAGCACGACCTGCCCGATCAGGACCTGACTCCCGGCCGGTTCCACGATGGCCTCGGTCTGCGTGGCGAGGTTGCCGATCTCGATCCTGACCCCCGTCACCGGGCGTTCTTCCCGCCGCTCGTCCGCGTAGACGACGGTTCTCATTCCCCAGGGCCGGAGCCCGAGCTCCCTCGCGATCTCCTCCGGGATGATCAGACTCACCGCACCGGTGTCGACGATCCCTTCGACCGTCGTTCGCCGGATGTCGGCCTCGACGCCGCGTCCGCGGTACACGACCGCACGGTCGTCGCTGTTCTCCAGCGTCACGCTGGCTCGAATCTCTCCCACGGTTGTCGTCCTCCGATCCTGACGCGGCCGGCCCTGCGGGTCCAGTCCGTTCTCTGCCGCGCGGCCCGATTCGGAACGGCAACAGCCCTTCGGCCGCATCGGAGCCCGGCCGCTCGCTGCGCACCGCGCTCGACGAGGCGCGCCGCCCGGACGGCGGTCACCTCCGGTTCTCGTTCTCCGAGGAGTTCTCGAGGAGTTCCCGGGCGCTGCCTCGGAAGTCGATGTCCGGGATGATGGCCTGAGGCTTGAACACGACCCGGTAGTGGTAGGCACTGACCCGGGCTCCGTCGAGCTGCTCGGCGAAGTACGTCACGTTGTCGCTGAGGCCGAGGAAGTGCTTCTTGTACTCCGCCTGGCCCACCTTGCAGGTGACCTCCAACTGATTCGACTGGTCCTCGACCGAACAGAGCCCTTCGATGGACAGCAGGTAGGTGTCGGTTATCCCGTTCAGGAACACGACCCGCCTCATGATCTCGAAGTTGTCCGCGGCCCGCGACAGGTTGCTGGACGCGATCTGCGCATCGTTGCAGCCCGCTGCTGCTGCCACGGCCAGCACGGCCAGTGTCCCGATGATCTTCATGGCTCCCTCCCCGCTCCGAGAGCACGGTCCCATCCGCGCTATACTCGGGTGATGTCTGACACCAATGTGCCAAACATAGCACGAAACGGCAAGCCCGGCCCGTCCGGCGCTGCCTCCCCGGCCCCTGGCGCCGCCTACCCGATCTCCGCCGCGGACCGCCGGCCTTCGCTGCGCTACGAGGCGCTGCGGTTTCCCGGCTGTCGGCGCATTTCGCTCACGCGCGACGAGTTCGAGAGCTCCGACGACCGGATCGAGTACTGGGACGCGCGCGCGGAGACCGCCTGGGTGGTCGCCGACAACTACGGCGTCCACGAAGGGACGTCGCGTCGGCTGCCGCACCTGGCCGAACGGATCGCCTCGGTGCGCGGCGCGCCGATCGTCTCGTTCGGCTCGGTGACCCTGCTGGTGCGCGACGCAGAGGGCGAGCCCCGCCGGGCGATGGAGGCGGACGAGACGCTGTACCTGCACCCGGCCCGGTCCGCCACGCCGAGGCAGTCGCTGGTGGTCGGCGAGCACGACTTCCCGGACGTCGTGCTCGAGGTCGATTACACGACCGACGTGCGGCCGGGCAAGCTGCTGCTGTACGAGGCCTGGGGCTTCCCGGAACTGTGGGTGATCGTACCCCCGGAGGGGGCCTCGCCGCGGCGCCCGGCGGGCGTGACGATTCACCGCCTGCGGGACGCGCGGTACCGCTCGATGCCGTCGAGCGGGGCGTTTCCGGGGTGGACGGCGGCCGAGATCTTCGACGCCATGACCGATCCGACGCCCTCGGCCGCGACCTGCCGAGTCCTCGAGCGCGTGGGGCGGACTCTCGGCGCGCGGGAGGGGACGGGACCCGCGGACGATCCGCTGTCCCGCGTCCTGCTTGCGGAGGGCCGCTCGGAGGGTCGCGCCGGGGAGCTGGCGGCGGCCGTGGAGAGCCTGCTGCGGGTGCGCGGGCTCGCTTTCACGCCGGCGCTCTCACGGGCGACCGAGTCGCTGTGCGACGTCCCCCGCGACGCCGTGATGGCGGCCGCCTACGCCTGTACGGACGAGGCCGACTTCTGGCACCGCCTCGGGCTCCCGGCCCGCTGACGGGGCTGCCGACGCTCTGCGGCGTCAGCGCGGCGTTGGGAGTCTGCGCGGGCACGGAGTTCGTGCGTCGCCGGTTCTACGGGGCACTGACCCCTGCTTCGTCGAGCTGCTCGGCGAAGTACGTCACGTTGTCGCTGAGGGGCTTCCCTTGCCAGTTTAGGAGAGTGCGTGCTACGCTCTCCTGACGGATTTAGGAGACAAGGCAGATGCCCCCGCGCGCCACGCTGCTGCCCGGGACGCTCGACGTCCTGGTGCTCAAGGCCGTCTCGCTCGGACACCTCCACGGGTACGGCGTGCTGCTGCGCATCGAGCAGATCACGCGGGGTGCGCTCGTCGTCGAGCAGGGGGCGCTCTATCCGGCGCTCTACCGCCTTGAGCAGCAAGGGTTGCTGGCGACGGCGTGGGGCGTGTCGGACAACAACCGCCGGGCCAAGTTCTACCGGCTGACGCCCGCGGGAAGCCGCCGGCTCGAGGCTCAGCGGGCGAGCTGGCAGCGGCTGTCCGATGCGATGTCAGCGGCGCTCGACACTCGGCCGGGCGAGGTGTGACGGCATGTGGACTCGCCTGCGGTTCGGACTCACCGCGCTTCTGGGGCGCACGCGATTCGAGCGCGCTCTGGCCGACGAGCTGGCGTTCCACGTCCAGGCGCGGGCCGAGGAGTGGGAGCGGCGAGGGCTGCCGCCGTCGGCGGCGCGCCGACGCGCGCTGGTCGAGCTGGGGAACCCGGAGCGCATCAAGGAAGACGTGCGGGACGTCAGGATCGGCAGGTGGCTGCAGGTGCTCCTGCAGGATCTCGACTACGGGTTCCGCGTGCTGCGAGCCCATCCCGGGATCACGGCCATCGGCATTATGTCGCTGGCTCTCGGCATGGCCGTCTGCATCTACTCCTTCTCGCGGGTGCACGCCGACGTTCTGGCGCCGCTCCCGGGAGCCGGGGGCCCGGATTCGCTGGTTGCCGTCGACACGCGGCTCTCTTATCCGGCTTTCGAGCGTATCCGCGAGCTGGACGACATCGTCGAAGCGGCGACTGCGTACCTGGGGCCCACACCGTTCAGCGTTGCCGTCGACGGCGAGCACGGCGCCGAGCGGGCCTTCGGCCACCTGGTCTCTCCCGAGTACTTCGAGGCGCTTGGCGTTGCGCCCGCCGCCGGTCGCCTCCTGTCCCCCGATAACGAACGGGCGGGCTCGGAGCCGGTGGTGGTCGTCAGCGAACGGTTCTGGAGGCGCCGGCTCGATGGCGATCCGCTTGCCGTTGGGAGCACGCTGCAGGTGAACGGACAGAGCGTGACGCTCGCCGGCATAGCCGCGGGGGGATTCAGGGGTGTCTTCCCGGCGAGGCCGGCGGAGATCTTCGTACCGGTGACCGTCGGCGCGGCGCTCGCGCCGGAGCTGGAAGGGGACGTCCTGTCGGACGAAGAGGCCGAGCGTTTCCAGGTGGTCGCGCGGCTGGCGAGCGGGGTGTCGATGCAGACGGCCGAAGCGGCGCTCGACACGGCGGCGCGGGCGCAGGACGTGCCGCAGCCCGACGCCGGCGAGCGCCGCCGCGGGGGGCGGCAGGTGCGGCTCTTTTCGGCGGGGCGCGTCGTTCGAATCGAACCGGCGCAGTTGCGGCTCACGCTCGGCCTCAGCGGGCTGCTCGTCGGGCTCGTGCTTTCGCTGGCCTGCGCGAACCTGGCCGGACTGCTGTTGGCGCGCGCCGGCGAGCGGCGCCGCGAGATGGCGGTTCGCCTCGCGCTGGGCGCCGGCCGTTGGCGGCTGGTCCGGCAGTTGCTGACCGAGAGCGTGCTGCTGGCTTCGGGCGGCGGCGCGGCGGGGCTCTTCCTTTCCTACTGGCTGCTGCGTGTCACCAGTTCGATCAGCCCGATGAGCCCCTTCCCTGTGGAGATGAACGTCAGCTTCGGCCCGATGGTCTGGTTCTTCGCGGTGGCGATCGCCGTGGCGACCGGGATGGGGCTGGGACTGGCGCCGGCCCTCGCGGCGACCCGCGGAGCCCGCAACGCCATCGTGCGCTCCGTGCAGAGAAGACCGACGGCTCCGTTGCTCCGTTATCGCCGGTTCGGTGTGCGGAACCTGTTCGTTACATACCAAGTGGCTGTGGCCCTCATGCTGCTGCTCACCATCGGCCAGTTAGCCGCCGGCTACCAGCGGTTGAGCGGCGTCGAGCCCGGGTTCGACACTGCCGGCTTGACACTGTTCGGCGTAGATCCGGGGCGTGACGGCTACACCCCGGCGCAATCCGCGGCGCTCCTCGACGAGTTGCCGGAGCTGCTCGCCGCTCTCCCCGAGCTGCGCTCGGCGGCGGTCGCCGCGCGCCCCCCGTTGACACCAGCGGTAGCACCCGGCGCCATGTCCGGCGTCCGCGTGTCGACTTCGACGGAGGAGGGCGACGTTCGGCGCACGTTCCATTTCATCGCGTTCGAGCGCGTCGGCGGGTCCTACTTCGAGACGCTCGGCATTCCGCTACTCCGGGGCCGCACGTTCACGGAGCGCGACCTCACCGGCGACGCCGAGGACGCCCGCGAACGCGAGACGCCGGTGGTCATCAATCAGACCGCAGAGCAGCGAATCTTCGGAGCCGCAACGGCGGTCGGACGCCGGCTGCTGGGGGAGCACGATGCCCGAAGCTACGTCGTGGTCGGCGTGGTCCCCGACGTCAGGCCCTCGTTCCTCACCGCGCGCCCGATGGCGACGGCCTTCGTCCCGCTGCCCGCCGCGCGCTTCCGCAGCGCCTCGATCCAGGGGACGACCGTGCTGGTCCGCGGAACGTCCGATCGGGGCGCGATGTCGGCCGTCCGCGACGAGTTGAGGCGGACCGAGCGGCGGCTCACCATCTTCGACGCTCGTACGATGGACGAACACCTCGAGCGATTCGAGCGTTCGATCCGGACCGCCGTCGGCCCGCTCGTCGGTCTGAGCCTGTTCGGTCTCGTGCTCGCGACCATCGGTCTGACCGGCGTCACGTCCTACGCGGTCGCCCGCCGGCGCAGCGAGATCGGGGTCCGGCTGGCGCTCGGCGCCGAGCGCCTCCACGTCTTGTGGCTCGTCCTCCGGGAAGGCACGTTCCTCGTCGTCGCGGGCGCGGTCCTCGGTGCCGTAGGGGCGTTCGCGCTCTCTCGTGCGCTGTCCGCCCTGGACCCCGACCTCGCACAGGTCCTGGGTGCCTATGTCGGAGATCCCGTTCTGCTCGTCGGCGCGCCGATGCTGCTCGTCGCGGTGGCACTGCTCGCCTGTGCGGTCCCTGCCTGGCGGGCAGTGAGGATCGACCCGGCCTCGACCCTGCGAGCGGAGTGACGGCGCGTCTGGCGTCAGCTACCGCACGCTTTCCAGGAAGCGGGCGCGGAGGGCCTCCCGGTCCACGGGCTCGCCGCCGAGGTAGACGGCGGAGATCCGGCGGCTGTTGGTCACGTCGTCGAGCGGGTTGGCGTCGAGCACCACGAACGACGCGCTCTTCCCGGCCGACACCGTGCCCAGGTCGTCGAGGCGCAGGATCTCCGCATTCACCCGCGTCGCGGCGACGATTACCTCCATCGGTGTGAGCCCGCACCGCGCCATGTCGCGGAGCTCGGTGTGCGTCGTCCAGGCGACGCTGACGCCCGAGTCGGTCCCCATCCCGATCGGCATGCCGGCCTCGCGGTTGCGCGCCAGGTTGCGGCACTGCAGCTCGAACGACGCGCCCGGCCCCTCCGCCGCCAGCCGCTCGGCCTCGGCGCGCAGGTTGTCGACCTCGAACGGGGGCAGGGTCTCGGCGAGCCAGGGGAGATCGTCGGCCGTCACCGGCGAGCCGGGCAGGTTGGGCACGGTCCAGACGTCGGGGTGCTCGCGCACGAGCGCCATGTACTCGTCGTCGATGTCGCGGTCGCGGACGGTGTGCGCGAAGCCGTCGACGCCCGCCCGGATGAGATCCTTGGCGTCGGCGAGGCCGCTCGTCGAGCCGAGGTGTGCCGTCACGCGCATGCCGCGGGCATGCGCCTCGCCGATGATCGCCCGGTAGACGGCCGGCGCCAGCTTCGGGACGGTGCCGCCGCGGTCGTCCACCCAGATCTTGACGAGCTCCGCGCCCAGCGCGTCGAGCTCCGCCACCGCGGCCCGGCCCGCGGCCTCGGTCGGCGCCCCGCGGGGGATCCCCAGGCGGTACGCCTGCTGCGGGCCAGCCATCGACGTGGCGGCGATCCCGCGGCCGGAGGTGAGGAAGCGGGCCGCGTTCGGAATGTCGGCGTCGCGCAGCGCGAAGGCCAGCGCCTCGTCGTGCTCCAGCCCGAGGCTCATCGTGGCCGCCACCCCGTGGTAGGCGGAGCGCTGGAGGTGCTCGACCAGGTTGGCGCGCGTGTAGTTCTCCTTGCTGTGCGTGCCGTCCTTCACGCTGGTCAGCCCGAGGTGCTGGTGGGCGTCGATGAGCGCCGGGATGACGGTCTTGCCGCTGAGGTCCACGCGGGCGGCGCCCGCCGGCGGTTCCCGATCGCCGCGCCGGCCCACCCAGGTGAAGAGACCGTCCTCGACGAGGAACGCCGAATCCGCCACCGGAGGGTCGCCGCTCCCGTCGAGGAGGAGCGCGCCCTCGAACCACGTCGCCCCCTGCGCGGCGGCCGGCGCCGGTGCGATTGCCAGTCCGGCGGCGGCCAGCAGCACGACGAAGCCGCAGCGCGCGCTTGCTCGCGAGCCCGTGCGAGAGCGAGGCTGTTGGTCTGTCATCATTCGTGACTCCTGTCCCAAGTCGCACGCAGCGGTTGCGCCGACTGCATCCTCCGCGACGACTTTCCCACGCCAGCCGCCAGCCCACGCCGTAGTCCCGCGCAGTCTCCGACAGACCGTATCGGACGTGGTGGCTGCCCGTGAAGCGTTCGCCGAAGGCCGGCAGGCCCCACCCGGCCTCCGCCGTCCAGCGGTCCGGACCGTAGCCGCCGCCTGCCGGCATCCATCGGATGCGCCGCGAACAGCGCATCCACGCCGCCGCTCCCCATCCCGCCGCTCTCCTGCCGCAGGCTCAGCGACGGGTAGGGAGGAGCCTCGCTCCCTCGTTGATCGTCCCCGCCAGGCGCCCGGGCCGGAAGCGGGATGCCGGCCCCCAGGCCCCGCTCAGAGCCCGTCGCGCGACATCAGGAAGGCGTGCACCTGCCACATCTCGTCGCCCGAGAGGAGCTCCTCGAAGGCGGGCATGTTCGTGCCCTCTCGGCCGCGGCGGACGGCGTCCAGGAAACGGCCGGTCGGCATGGGGTTCCGGAACAGGCTCGGCCCCGCCCCGCCGCCCGATCGGTGGCAGACGACGCAGCGCGCGCGGTAGATCCGCTCGCCGGCGGCGACCGCGGTCGCGTCGTCCAGCAAGGGGTTGGCAACGTCGCCGGCCGCCGGAGCGGCCGCGGCCGGCGGAGCGTCAGCGAGCGCCGGTGCCGCCGTCGCCCCGGGCAGGGTCGGCGGCGTCGTGGTGATCGGGTCGCTGCCCTCCGTCGGCTCGAAGCCGTAGCCGGGCAGCACGCGGCCGCCCAGCGTATGGCCCGGCTCCCCGACGCGCGGCAGGCCGCCCGGGAGCGGCGTCAGGTTGGTCTCCTGCCGTTCGGCGCGCGGGCCGCCGTCGAGGGCGAACACCCACAGGTTCCCGGCCCGGGGCTCGGTGTAGTAGAAGATCATGTCCCCGCCGATGCCGCCCGACGGCACCGCCACGTACTGCGTCCCGTCCAGCTCGTAGGTGATGGGGCTGCCGATGATGCCCGAGCCGGTCTGGAAGCGCCACCGCACCTCGCCGCTCCGGGCGTCGATGGCCATGAAGTAGCCGCGCATGTCGCCGGTGAAGACGAGGCCGCTCGACGTCGCCACCGCGCCCGCCCAGAACGGCGCCGGGCTGACGATGCGCCACAGCACCTCCTGCTCCACCACGTCGAAGCCGACGAAGTTGCCGGGGTTGTCGCTGGTCAGGTACTGCTGCCAGTCGCCGCCCAGGTAGGCCTCGCCGTTGGTCGGCGGCTCGATCTGGTCCTCCGCCCAGAAGCGGTAGCCCATCGCCCACTGGTTCGACATGAAGTAGAGCGCGCCCAGATCGGGGTTGTAGGCCAGCGGCTGCCAGTCGATGGCGCCTTCGAGGCTGGGGATGATGGGCCCCACCTCGGGGCCGCCGGACTGCGCCACCATGTCGGGGTTGACCTGCGGCCGTCCGGTCACCGGGTCGAGGCCGAAGGCCCAGTTGATGCCGGGGACGATCGGCTCGCCGTAGAGGAAGCGCCCGTCCGTGCGGTCCAGGGCGTAGAAGAACCCGTTCTTGTCGTGGTGGAAGAGCGCCTGGACCGGCCCGTGGTCGCGGAGCGTCACGTCGGCCAGGACCGGCGTGCTGACGGCGTCGTAGTCCCAGCAGTCCCACGGCGTGTACTGGAAGCCCCAGCGGATGGCGCCGTCGTCGGCGTCCATGGCGATGGTCGCGGCGGACCACTGGTTGTCGCCCCGGCGGACGTGGCAGTTCCAGGGCGCGGCGTTGCCGGTGTTCCAGTAGACGAGGTTCAGCTCGGGATCGAAGACCCCGGTGGTCCAGGTGGGGGCGCCGCCGTTCCTCCAGGTGTCGCCGGGCCAGGTCTCGTTGCCGGGCTCGCCGGGGCCGGGGATGGTGTAGGTCGTCCAGCGCAGCTCGCCGGTCAGGGCGTCGTAGGCCTTGACGAAGCCGCGGATGCCGTACTCGCCCCCGGCCACGCCGGTCAGGACCAGGCCGTTCACGACCAGCGGCGCGCCGGTGATGCTGTAGCCCTGCCGCCAGTCGACGACCTCGGTCTGCCACGCGACGGCCCCCGTCTCGCGGTGGAGCGCGATGAGGCGCGCATCCATCGTGCCCACGTAGACCAGCTCGCCGAACAGTGCCACGCCGCGGTTGTTCGACCCGCAGCAGTAGACGCGCTCGACGGCGTCCGACAGTTGCGGGTCGAAGCCCCACTTGCGGGCCCCGGTGCGGGCGTCGAGGGCGAAGACGCGCGACTCGTCGGCCGAGAGGTAGATGACGCCGTCGTGCACGAGGGGCGTCGCTTCGAGCCCGCGGTTCTCGCCGCCGGTCGCGAACACCCAGGCCGGGTGCAGGCGGTCGACGTTCTCCGGCGTGATCTGGTCGAGCTCCACGAAGCGGTGGCCGTGGTAGTCCCGGCCGTACATCAGCCACGAGGAGGTGTCGGCGGCCGCCTGCTCGAGGTCGGCGGTCGTGACCTCCTGCGCCTGCGCCGGCGGTGGCGATGGGACGGCCAAGCCGGCGACGAGCGCGCCGAGTACCGCGAGAGACGGATACGACGGCCTGCGCATGCGTTTCCTCCAGCGAGTCCACGGGCCGGCGGCGCCCGTCAGGGCGCGCGAGGTCGACGGGCGCCGGCGGCGCCCAACCCGCTCAGTACCCTACACGCGACAGGGTTCCGGCCGAAGCAGGGGTCCGACCGACGGCGGAGCGGGATGCCGGCGGCGCGTTCCCGCTTGAGCACCACCGACCGTTGCCGGCTCCGACGCCGCGGCCGCCGGCCTCCGCGCAACGGCGCGTTCCTGCATAATCCGGGGGACGCGGAGACGCGGGGAACGACGCCCGAGGCGGGGCAGGAGTGGCAATCTTCCATCCCGGACCGAGGATCGCGGCCGCCTTCGACCTGCATCGAGCGGCGTCAAGAATCGCAATGCCTGTCGGGACCGACTGTGACCCGCGCGCGCGGCGGCGGTCGCGGCAGCAGTGGCGGTGGCTCCTGGCTGCCGCGGTCGTCGCCGCGCTGTGGTTCGGTGATCTCCGCGCCCAGCCGGCGGTGGACCTGCTCCTGGTCGGCGGTCTCGTCCACGACGGCTCGGGGCAGGCGCCGAGCCGGCAGGACGTCGGCGTGGTGGGGGAGCGGATCGGCTTCGTCGGCGATGCGGCGGCGGCCGGTCTGGACGCCGCCGTCGTCGTGGACGTCGACGGGCTGATGGTCACGCCGGGCTTCATCGACATGCACTCCCACGCCGAGCTGACGGCGGACTACGGCCGGGACGCCCTGCCGTTCCTCCACCAGGGCATCACGACGGTGGCCGTCGGGGTGGACGGCGCGGGCACGCCCGACGTCGCCGAGCGGTTCGCGGGGCTCGAGGGCCGCATCGGGGTGAACGCGTTCGCCTACGTCGGGCACGGCGAGGTCCGGAGACGGGTGATCGGCGAGGACGACCGCGCCCCGACACCGGCCGAGCTGGGCCAGATGCAGGCGCTGGTGCGGCGGGCCATGACGGAAGGGGCGTTCGGCCTCTCGACCGGGCTCTTCTACGTGCCGGGGTACTACGCGACCACCGAGGAGGTCATCGAGCTGGCCCGGGTGGCCGCGGAATTCGACGGCATCTACGACACGCACGATCGGGACCTCGGCGCCAGCTACCGGGGCGTCGGCTATCTCCCGTCGATTCGGGAGGCGATCCGCATCGGGGAAGAGGCAGGCACCCGCGTCATCTTCAGCCACTTCAACGCGCAGGGCGCCAGCAACTACGGCCGCGCCCCCGAAGGGGCCCGGCTAATCGACGAAGCTCGCGCGCGGGGGGTGGAGGTGGCGGCGGCGCAGCACGTCTACACGGCCACCCAGTCGAGCCTGGTTGCCTACGCCATCCCACGGTGGGCCTCGAACGGCGGCCGCGAGGAGATGCTCGAACGGTTCCGCGACCCCGAGACCGTCCGCCGGCTCGACGTCGAGACCCTGGAGATGCTGGCCATCCGCGGCGGCGCCGAGAAGCTCCTGTTCGCCGACCCGCGGCCGGAGCTGAACGGCCGGACGCTCGCCGCGGTGGCGGCCGAGTGGGAGCTCCCGGTGCCGGCGACGGTGCGGCGCATTCTCGCCGGCGGCAACGCGGCGGTGATGAACCTCGACCTCTACGACATCGAGAACACGCGCTACCTGGCCCGGCAGGCGTGGATGATGACCTGCACCGACGGCCGCCCGCCGTCCCCCGCGCAGAACGTCACGCACCCGCGGGTGTTCGGGGCCTTCACGCGCAAGCTGCGCCGATTCGTGCTCGATGAGGGAATCATCGGGATGCCCTTCGCCATCCGCAGCATGACGGGGCTGGCCGCCGACTTCCTGCGCCTGGACGATCGCGGCTATCTGCGCGCCGGCGCCGTTGCCGACATCGCCGTGTTCGATGGCGACCGCATCCGCGACCGCGCCACCTACAATCAGCCTCGGCAGTACGCCGAGGGGACCATCCATGTGCTCGTCAACGGACGCTTCGCAATCCGCGACGGCGAGGCGACGGGTGCGCTGGCCGGCCGGCCCCTTCGGCGGCCGACGCGGACCGGCGCTGGCGCGCCCTGATGGGCGCGGTGGGAGTCTGCGCGAGCGCAACACGCTGCGCGTTCTGCGGCGCAGACTCGTGGTGCCCTGACCGTCGGCCGCGCCGCTCGTCGCGTTGGAGGTTGACATGACGCATCGCGCTTCCCGCCCGGGTGTCGCTCGCCGAATGCACGCGGACCGAGCTCACGTGGACCGAGTTCACGTGGACCGAGTCCGCGCGCACCGAGTCCGCGCGCACAGGGCTCACGCGAACCGGGCTCTCGCGGGCCGAGCTCGCGAGGTTGCCAGATGGATTGCCGCGACCGTATGCGCCGCGGCCGTCCTCGCGACGGCGTTGCCCGGCGGTGCGCAGGTCCGGGACGTCACGCCGGTCACGGACGCGATGCTGCAGCGTCCCGACCCCGCCGACTGGTTGAGCTGGCGGCGCACCCTCGATGGCTGGGGGTACAGCCCGCTCGACCAGATCGACCGCGGCAACGTGGGCGAGCTCCGTCTCGCCTGGTCGTGGGGCCTCGAATCCGGGGTAACGCAGACGACGCCGCTCGTGCACGACGGCGTCCTGTACGTCGCCAACCCCGGCAACGTGGTCCAGGCGCTCGACGCGCGCACGGGCGATTTCCTCTGGGAGCATCGCCGGGAGATCGACGACGGGCGCCGCGCCGCGGCGCAGATGCGCAGCCTCGCCATCTACGGGGACCTGGTCATCATGAACACCGTCGATGCGCACATCGTCGGCCTGGACGTCCGGACGGGCGAGCCGCGCTGGGACACGGCGGTCGGGGGCGGTCAGGAGGGCTACACCTTCTCGAGCGGACCGATCGTCGTCGACGGGACCGTCGTCGCGGGGATGACCGGCTGCGGGCGGTACCGCGACGACACCTGCTACATCGTCGGTGTCGACGGACGCACCGGCCGCCTGCTCTGGCGCACCTCGACCATCGCCCGCCCCGGCGAGAGCGGCGGCGACACCTGGGGCGACCTGCCGCTCCTGTTCCGCGCGGGGGCCGACGCCTGGATGACGGGGAGCTACGACCCGGCGACCGGCCTCATCTACTGGGGCACGTCGCAGCCCAAGCCGCACAGCCGCGACGCGCGCGGCACGGACGGCGACGCGCTCTACAGCAACTCGACGCTCGCCCTCGACCCCGCGACCGGCGAGATGCGGTGGTACTACCAGCACATTCCCGGCGACTCGCACGACATGGACGAGTCGTTCGAGCGCGTACTCATCGACTACGACGGCCATCGCTCACTGTTCACGATGGGCAAGCTCGGGATTCTCTGGGAGCTCGACCGCGTCACCGGCGCCTTCCGGCGCGCGATGGATCTCGGCTACCAGAACATCCTGGACGTCGACCCGCGGACCGGCGCGGTGACCCATCGCGACGGAATGCTGACCGACGTCGGCGAGGAGCTCTTCTTCTGCCCCAGCACGGGCGGCTTCAAGAGCCTGCGGGCGATGGCCTACCACCCCGGGACCGGGGCGCTCTACGTGCCGCTCAACCTGAGCTGCGAGACGGCGGCCTTCGCGCCCGTCGAGCGGCGCGCCGGGGGCGGCGGGGGCGGCGCCGTGCGCGGCCGGATCAACCACTTCCACCCACAGGCGCCGGGTCAGCTCGGCGAGTTCCGGGCCCTGGACGTGCGGACCGGCGAGACCCTCTGGCAGCGCCGTCTCCGCGTGCCCTACAACACGTCGGCGCTGACCACCGCCGGCGGCCTGGTGTTCATCGGCGACTGGGGGCGGCGCGTCTACGCCTACGACGCCGCGACTGGCGAGCCGCTCTGGCAGAGCCGGCTCTCGACGATGGCGAACGGCTTCCCCATCACCTATGCCGTCGACGGCCGGCAGTTCGTCGCGTTCGTGGCCGGCCCGTCCATCGGCGGCTCGAGCTGGGCGACGATCCTCCCCGGCGACCTTCTGCGCGACGAGCGCAATCCGCGGGGCGGCAGCGGCGTCTTCGTGTTCGCGCTACCTTGACGCAGAACCAAGCGCCGGGGACGCCATCCCGACAAGGCGCTCTCGGCCGCCTTCGTCCGCTCCGCGCCGCCCGGACGCCACGCCGACGGCAACGGGTTGTATCTGTTCGTCCAGCCGTCCGGGACCCGGAGCTGGGTCCAGCGGCTCGTCATCCGCGGCCGTCGCCGGGAACTCGGGCTCGGCGCCGCGACGCTCGTACCGCTCGCCAAGGCGCGCGAGCAGGCGCTCCCCACCGCATGCTGGCCCGGTCCGGCGGCGAACCCCTCTCGGAGAAACGGCGCGTCCAGGGCGTGCCAACCTTCGCCGAAGCGGCCCGATGTGTCCTCGAGCGGAAGCGGGGCGGCTGGCGGGGCCGGTGGCACGTTCACAACTGGTGGCGGAGCCGAGGTCAACACGGCCGACGTGCTGGAGATCCCTCTCGCCGATCCGGCACGTCAAGGCGGCGACGGCCCGGGAGGTCCGCCATCGCATCCGTGCGGTGCTGGAGTGCGCGACTGCGCTGGACCTGGGAACGACCACCCTTGTGACCGGGTGGTGCCGGTGCTCGGCCCGCAGAACGACATCGTGACAGATCGGCAGGCGTTGCCGCACAAGGGCGTGGCCGCCGGCATCGAGACGGTGCGGAACGGCTCGGCGCAGGCGGCGGTCAGGCTAGCGTTCGAGTTCCTCGTGCTCACGGCCGCGCGGTCCGCTCGAGGCGGCGCTCGCCCATGTCGTCCAGAACAAGGTCGAGGCGGCCTACGCGCGGTCCGACTTGTTCGAGCGTCGGCGCCGGCTCATGGGCGATTGAGGGGCGTATCTCGCCGCGGGGCGCCCCCCTGCGGACTCCTCGCAGTGAGGGTGGATCCGACCAACACGCGTCGTCGCTCGTCTCAAGATAGGTACTGCGGTCGAGTGCACGAGCCAGTCAGAGGAGCACTGATGCGAATCGGAGTCCACGCCATGATCGCGAGCCCCGTCCTGGGGCTCCTCGTGCTGTCGGCACCCGCCTCGTCCCAACCCACAGGAGTAGCGGCGTTCGTCAACGTGGCGCTCGTCCCAATGGACCGCGAACGCGTTGTGCCCAGCCAGACGGTCGTCGTCCGCGGGGGGCGAATCGACGAGATTGGACCGGCTGATACGGTCGAAGTGCCCGACGGTGCCATGGTCGTGGACGGTCGCGGACGGTATCTGATACCCGGACTGGCTGACATGCACGCTCATCTTCCGGCGCCGCCGACGCCGCAGGACGTCATTGACTCGGTGCTGTTCTTGTTCGTGGCGAACGGTGTGACCACGGTTCGAGGGATGATGGGGCATCCGTCGCATACAGGTCTCCGCGATCGCGTGGCAAGGGACGAGGTACTGGGTCCCACCCTCTACGTAGCTGGACCGCCGTTGGAGAGCCGATCCGTTACAGACGCCGAGACCGCTAGGACGGTCGTTCGGGAGCAAGCGGTTGAGGGGTTTGACTTCATCAAGGTCATCGACGTGAATGCCGAGGCCTACAACGCCATCATCGAGACTGCGGATGATCTGGACATCCCCGTTGTCGGACATGTCCCGCGGGCGGTGGGAATCCTGGGGGCGCTTGGGCTGGGACAAGTCTCGGTGGAGCATTTGGACGGTTATCTTGAGGCCGCGGAAGCTGATGATTCTCCGATCCGGGACGCTGACTTCACGACGCGGTCACGGCAGCTCCCGCTCGTCGTCGACACGACTAAGTTCCCGCGCCTCGTGATGGAGACTCGTGACAGCGGGACATGGAACGTCCCGACGCTTGCACTATATGAGACGTTCCTCGCACCCGACCGTGGCGAGGCTCTCAAGCTGGAACGTCCCGAGGTCCGCTATCTGCCGCCCGAAACCGTCGAGGAGTGGGTCACGCTGAAGAACGAGTTCCTGGACAATCCGACGAGGAACGTCATGGGCTTTGCAGTCACGGGTCCCGGAGTATCCCGGCTCCTGGCGCTCCGCAAGGAAATGGTCCAGGCTCTGCACGATGGTGGCGCTCGACTCATCCTCGGGACCGACGCGCTTCAACTGTTCATGGTACCGGGGTTCTCCGTTCATCGAGAAATGGTCCTGCTGGTCGAAAGCGGGTTGTCCCCGTATCAGGTGCTCGAACTGGGGACTCGGAACGTGGCCGAGTATCTCGGCCAACTGTCCGAGGTCGGGACGATTGCCGCGGGCAAGCGTGCGGACCTCCTCCTGCTCGAGGCCAATCCTCTTGAGGACATCGGCAACGTGTTGCGGCGTAGCGGCGTGATGGTTCGAGGAAACTGGGTGTCAGAGGCCGAGATCCAGAGTCACCTTGAGCGGATTGCTGAGTCGGGAGGTAGCGATCGGCGGCATGCCTCATGGCCAAGCGGGGGCCGGTGAAGCATTCTGTGAAGCATCCCGCCACGAGGCGGGCTGGCGGCTCAGGCCGGAGTCCCGCTCGGGTCCGCGCTGCCGACGCTGCTGCTGCAGCTCCACGGCCCGCGCAACGTCTCGGCGAGCGTCCTGTAGTCCGCGTCCAAGCATCTCGGTTGCCCCGGAGAGCTGCTCGATTCGCTGCCGCAAGGTCCTGTTCTCCGCGGCCTGCCGCTCGAAGCGCTGCTGCAAGGCCTCGACCTGCTCGGAGTGCTGCTGCTGCGCCGTCTCGAACTGCCCGGACGACGGCGCCAAGGCCCCGTCAACTGCCGCTCTGATATGGACGCACCTCGTCAAGCCAGCACCGTCGGGCGCTACGGGGAACGGATTGGTTCCTCTCCTGCTGGCGACTTGCGGTTGGTGGGCGTGGGGGCGGCAGTCGAAGCGGCTGAACGCGACGATTGATCACTCTGATATGCGCGGGTTGGGTACCGCATGGTCATGATCCGTCGGGAGCTGCCGCGGACTAGGCCTAACCAGGTAAACCTGAAAGCAGGCCTGGGGTGGGGGTCGTGTCGGTCTGCCTCGGGCGAGGGCGTACGGGATCCGGCCCTCCTGCGGTACGT
>JAPOVI010000025.1 GCA_026708265.1 Acidobacteriota bacterium | reverse complement strand
GTTCGACGCGCCGGGCGGGTGTCGCCGGGGTTCACGCCCCGGCCTTCGTTGAGCGGTCCTCGAGAACGAAGCGGACCTATTCCCCGAAGACGTGTCGCCGGGGTTCACGCCCCGGCCTTCGTTGAGCGTTCCTGATGCGGCGCCGCCCACAGACGTGCAACTCGTGTCGCCGGGGTTCACGCCCCGGCCTTCGTTGAGCGCTCACGAAGGGGCTCTGTTGCTGGCCCGAGCAGGCGGTGTCGCCGGGGCTCACGCCCCGGCCTTCGTTGAGCGGACACCGGACGCGACTGCCTCAACGTGGCGCTCGAGTGTCGCCGGGGTTCACGCCCCGGCCTTCGTTGAGCGATCGATGAGGAGGCCGCATGACCGGCCCCGAATGCCGGTGTCGCCGGGGTTCACGCCCCGGCCTTCGTTGAGCGGTGAACGTCGTCGGCCGGCCGCGCGTCGACGAGCGGGTGTCGCCGGGGTTCACGCCCGGCCTTCGTTGAGCGCTGGTTCCAGGCGTCGCGGTCGCTGAGCTGCGCCACGTGTCGCCGGGGTTCACGCCCCGGCCGTCGTTGAGCGATCCACGTGGGGCTCTACGATGACGGCCCACCCGGGTGTCGCCGGGGGTTCACGCCCCGGCCTTCGTTGAGCGTTGGCGGCACTAAACTAAGGTAGTCTCCGGCAATACCGGGACGTGTCGCCGGGGTTCACGCTCCGGCCTTCGTTGAGCGACCCGAACGGTCCGGATGGGGGTGGTCTCCCCCGTGGGTGTCGCCGGGGTTCACGCCCCGGCCTTCGTTGAGCGCTCGATCAGATCGAGCCGTGGGGCATGGAGGGGACGTGTCGCCGGGGTTCACGCCCCGGCCTTCGTTGAGCGTCCCGTGAGTTAGCGGTCGCCGTAGCAAGTCTCGTGTGTCGCCGGGGTTCACGCCCCGGCCTTCGTTGAGCGTCTCATCCTCGGAGGTCATGAGATGAGGCAGAGGGAGTGTCGCCGGGGTTCACGCCCCGGCCTTCGTTGAGCGACGGTGACCCCGAGCACCGGGAAGAACGAAAAGGGCGTGTCGCCGGGGTTCACGCCCCGGCCTTCGTTGAGCGGAGCCGGGCGCGGGTGGAAGCGGTCGCTCACCAGTGTCGCCGGGGTTCACGCCCCGGCCTTCGTTGAGCGAGCGCCCGACAGTGGCCGTTGACGAGGCGGTACTCGTAGTGTCGCCGGGGTTCACGCCCCGGCCTTCGTTGAGCGGTGTTCGTGAAGCAACTCGGGCGCCGACCGGTCGGGTGTCGCCGGGGTTCACGCCCCGGCCTTCGTTGAGCGATGGCCGAGCGGATGCTCGCCGAGGGCCGGCTCGGGTGTGTCGCCGGGGTTCACGCCCCGGCCTTCGTTGAGCGTGGTCGTCGTGGTCGTGCCGCGTCAGGTCGGCCAGGTGTCGCCGGGGTTCACGCCCCGGCCTTCGTTGAGCGACGGACGAGCTTCGGTTTACGACCACGGGCGCGGACAAGTGTCGCCGGGGTTCACGCCCCGGCCTTCGTTGAGCGGAGGACACCTGCCGGCGGCTCGGGTTGGCCCCGTACGTGTCGCCGGGGTTCACGCCCCGGCCTTCGTTGAGCGCAGGAGCTACGGCGGACACGGTACGCCCTCGCAGCGGTGTCGCCGGGGTTCACGCCCCGGCCTTCGTTGAGCGATCATCGTCGATACGGTGGGGCGCAGTCTCGACGCGTGTCGCCGGGGTTCACGCCCCGGCCTTCGTTGAGCGGTACACGGCCACGCAGCGCGACCGTCGCACGGTTCGAGTGTCGCCGGGGTTCACGCCCCGGCCTTCGTTGAGCGGTCAAGGTCAGCCTTCGCCGTCGACGTCCGCAAGTTCGAGTGTCGCCGGGGTTCACGCCCCGGCCTTCGTTGAGCGCAGACGATGGCCGCGAAGGTCGCCCACGCCTTGCGGGTGTCGCCGGGGTTCACGCCCCGGCCTTCGTTGAGCGAGGCCTGGAAGATGGGATGAGCAACCGTGTGCCAAGGTGTCGCCGGGGTTCACGCCCCGGCCTTCGTTGAGCGGTGGACATAGGAGCGGACTGGCCGGCCGGTGGGCAAGTGTCGCCGGGGTTCACGCCCCGGCCTTCGTTGAGCGAACTTCTGGGTGACCGCGGCGGCCGAGGTGGTGTCGTGTCGCCGGGGTTCACGCCCCGGCCTTCGTTGAGCGGAGGTGCGGCGCCGGTCCGGCGAGTGGAGTCTGAGGTGTCGCCGGGGTTCACGCCCCGGCCTTCGTTGAGCGTGGTCGGTGGCCGGCGGTGCGACGCGGAAGAAGCTGTGTCGCCGGGGTTCACGCCCCGGCCTTCGTTGAGCGAGGACGCTCTGGATCGTCCCGCGCCACTCGTTGCAGTGTCGCCGGGGTTCACGCCCCGGCCTTCGTTGAGCGACGCTCGGGTCGGGCGGGAACATCGGAGCCGGGAAGTGTCGCCGGGGTTCACGCCCCGGCCTTCGTTGAGCGGCGCGCGTCGATGCCGAGGCCACCTGGATTCCAGGTGTCGCCGGGGTTCACGCCCCGGCCTTCGTTGAGCGGTATAGAAGAAGCCGGCCGCGCCGGGTACGTCGGAGTGTCGCCGGGGTTCACGCCCCGGCCTTCGTTGAGCGTGGTCGTCGTGGTCGTGGCGCACCAAGCCAGCCGATCGTGTCGCCGGGGTTCACGCCCCGGCCTTCGTTGAGCGGTCGGGGAGTAGCCAGCGATGAGACGGGCGGCGTGGGTGTCGCCGGGGTTCACGCCCCGGCCTTCGTTGAGCGGCGGCGACGGTGGACCCGAACGGGATACTGCTGCGGGTGTCGCCGGGGTTCACGCCCCGGCCTTCGTTGAGCGATGCGGCGCCTCGCCGAGCAGACCGACGTCGCGCCGGTGTCGCCGGGGTTCACGCCCCGGCCTTCGTTGAGCGCCAACCCCCCAAGGCCCGTCCAGTCGCCGGGGTCCCGTGTCGCCGGGGTTCACGCCCCGGCCTTCGTTGAGCGAGGCCACGTCCCGACGCTCGCCCCGAAGGAACTCGCGTGTCGCCGGGGTTCACGCCCCGGCCTTCGTTGAGCGATGAGGTCGTAGCCATCCCCATCGGGACGTGCGACCGAGTGTCGCCGGGGTTCACGCCCCGGCCTTCGTTGAGCGCTGCAGTTGCTGACACCACCGGCGGACGCGCGGCGGTGTCGCCGGGGTTCACGCCCCGGCCTTCGTTGAGCGTGCATCGTCGATGGATTCCTGCAGTACCTCGTTCTGGTGTCGCCGGGGTTCACGCCCCGGCCTTCGTTGAGCGCAGACCGACCTACGCGATCGGACCCGGGCGGCGTTCACGTGTCGCCGGGGTTCACGCCCCGGCCTTCGTTGAGCGATCGACGCCCGCGACAAGGTGACCGCCGCCGGCAAGTGTCGCCGGGGTTCACGCCCCGGCCTTCGTTGAGCGTACATCGAGGAGGACGGGACCGGCGTCGGGCCGGTCGGTGTCGCCGGGGTTCACGCCCCGGCCTTCGTTGAGCGTGGCCTCGGGAGTCGCAGATCGCCGGACCGAAGCGAGTGTCGCCGGGGTTCACGCCCCGGCCTTCGTTGAACGTCCACGGGCGGATACTGCGACGGCCAGAGCCGGAGCGTGTCGCCGGGGTTCACGCCCCGGCCTTCATTGAGCGAGGACGGTGAACCCGTCGCAGAACACGGCGCAGAAATTCGTCTCCGCGCGCGGTCGAGGCCGCCGTGCTGGCAGCCGGTCGACCCCGCCCAAGCCCGCTTGGCTTGTTCTGCACCACGGCTGCCTGTGCCGTTTCGATTCCCCCGAGCGTGGGTCGGGTTGCCTGCGGCGGCTCGTTACTGGAGCGTCGGGCGGACGCGCACGGCCACGATCTGGTCGTGCTGACCATCCTGGACAGGGTCCAGCGATTGTTCGGTCCCCCGGCGCCGGCCGGGCAAGCCGTCGCAGCCCGCGAAGAGCCTCCTCCCAGGGTTGCAGAACGCGGAACGCGGGTGGTACGATTTCAGGGTGCCTCTATGCGAGATGCGAGAGCTTCCGTGTTCGACGGCGTTCGACATCCGTTGCCTTCTCCACGTATCGACCGATGCAGCCTCAAGCTCGCACAGCCAGCGGCATCACCGCCGCCTGCGACTTGGCCGCTCGGGCAACTGACGCGACGGTGCGATCTGCATGACGGACACTACCGGGGAGGCTTGGGAGGGCAAGGTGGTAACGATCGTCGATCAACTGATCCGACTGTTGGAGGCTCTCAAGGCTGGCGATGAGCAGCCGCACGGGCTTCTGCGATTTGGTTCAGCGGCTTGGGGTTGTGCCGTGCTCCACTTCTCCTTATGGTTCTATAGTGGAGCTCGCGTTTCTGTCCCAGGTGCTGGTGAATTGGACTTCAGGGCTGTTTTGGTGCTTATTCCCATCTACAGCAGCGTATTCGGTCTGGTCGTGGCCGCCGGTGTCAAGAAAGGGTCCTTGATCCGACACTTCGTCTACGGTGTCTTCTTGCCGACACTGGCCTATTCACTGGCGGGAGCCATGTTGGGGAGATGAGAGCCATGGACATCGCGAGTACTGGATTCGCCAGGGTTCTAGTCGTCGGTGGCGGCGTGGCGCTTCTCGTGTCGTCGAGCCTCACGTCTAGCGCCGCCCAGAACGATGCGAACAGCGGCCGTGAAACGGCCAGGAACTTCTGCGTCGCAGGAACAATTTGGACGACCCTATCAAATGTGCCGCCGGCAGTCGCACGAGAATACGATGCTGGCGAGAACTTCGCGCGAGCGAACCAAGCTCTGTTTTCGAGAGAGGACCTCGAGAACACCGTGCTTGTGAACGCCCGCGCCGCCGCTTCCGTGTCGGAAGCCGATGGCCAGGATTCAGATCGTTCGATCATCATCGCGCCACCGCCGGAAGGAAGTCCTAGCCCGCCGCCTTTTCTCCAATGGCTTTTCGTGCCCCGGTACGACGCGTTCCTTGTGGAACGCACGAACGAGGAATGCACGACCCCCCCCACGGAACTGTTCTTTGCCAACATCGCTTCACAGCAGGTATCTGGTGCCGAGCAGCCTGAGCCGCAGGAGATGCTGGAGATGCTGTTTACCGTCGAATCGGGTAGTTTCGTGCAGGAGTTGGGGTACGGGAGCTACACCTCTGCGTCTCCCGAACCGGAGTAGCCTTGGCCGGCGGCGGCTTGCCCTGCGACGACGTCGTTCGGAATTGGGTGCGGCGCTTTGCGTAGGATGCTATCTCACTGACCCATAAGGAGTTATACGCACGATCGCCTCCTCACCGGTACGCTTTTGACCGGGGACAGCTTCCGGCCGACTCTCCATCCGCGGCTTTCGGGCTCCCGTCCAGTCTGATCGCGACGCCGGCACATTCGGGTCTTCGCCTCCGGCGCGCCCCCTTGTACCCTTCCCAGTGACTTCGCGGGTTGAAATCGCGGAGTCGGGCAGGCCGTCGGGAGCGACCAACCGCCCCCTGTGATTCGATCACCTTGGGGGGAACTTGTGCCTCGACGGTGCGTCAGCGATGGATGTCCCGTGGGGAGTTTGCGCCGAGGAGCGCCAGTACAGGAACCCCGGCAGGCATCGTTGGCGCGTCCGTCGCTTTGGCAAGACGGGAGGTTCGACGTGAAACTGGAGTGGTTCGCGGGTGTCGACTGGGGTTCGCAACAGCATCAGGTGTGCGTGCTCGACGCCGAAGGCAAGGTACTCGGCGAGCGGGCGTTCGAGCACGGCGGTGCGGGCTTGTCGGCGATGGCGGCTTGGCTGATGTCGCTCACGGTCGGACGAGCCGGCGACGTCGGCGTGGCGCTCGAGACACCGCGTGGATCTCATGGAGCGGGGTTTCGTGGTTCCACGCGATCAACCCGAAGCAGCTTGACCGCTTCCGGGACCGATTCTCACCGGCGGGTGCGAAGGACGATCGGCGGGATGCGCGGGTTCTGGCATCCGCGTTGCGACCGACCCGCATTGCCTGCGGCATCTGGAATCGACCGACCCGACGATCGTTGGACTGCGCGAGTGGTCGCGGCTCAGCGAGGACCTGACCCGGGAGCGGACGAGTCTCGCGAACCGAATGCAGGAGCAGCTCTGGCGCTACTACCCGCAGTTCCTCGCGGCTGCTGTTGCGGGCGCTGGTGGGCCGCTACCACCGCCTCGGGCACACGGTTCCCTTCGGCGCCCACCTGCGCTATCTGGTGTTCCGGTAGCCCGGTAGCCCGGTAGCCCCGGTAGCTCGGTAGCTCGCCAAGCTGGCAAGCCGGGTGAGCTCTCGGGCCCCCCGAGCTGGACGAGCTGGCGAGCTGGCACCGAGCTGGCCCGAGCTTCCGAGCTGGGGCGAGCGGGCGAGCTGGCGAGCCGGACGGTCATGGACCGCTCCGGACTGGAATCAGCGCGTGGTCTGAAACGTGGTATATCGCTGATCACGAAGCCCCAAGGAATACTGCTTTTGTTGCCGTACTCTCGATCCACACCGAGTACCAGCGGATCTCGCCGGTGCCTGCGTCGAGGGCCAGCGTGGAGTTGTGGTAGAGATGCTCGAGGTCGACCCCGCCGAGAAAGAACTTCGGCGCCGGGGAGGTGACCGACGTGCCGATGTAGATGAGGTCCAGCGCGGGGTCGTAGCTCGGGACCATCCACGCGCCGACGTGCGAGCGCTCCTCGAACGGCACGCTGCCCCAGCTCTCGTCGCCCGGCTCGCCGGGCCCCGGGATGAGCCGCCGCCGCCACACCTCGGCTCCCGTCAACGCGTCGTGGGCGACTACGACGCACGCCTCGGGCCCGCCCCGCGGCAGGCAGCTCCGGCCGGAGACGGCCTTCCCGCCCGCGATGATCGGCCCCGCGCCCTGCATCGCCGCGTTCTCGCGGAAGTCGAGCACCTGGGTCTCCCACACCATCTCGCCGGTCTCGGCGTCGAGGGCGAAGACGTGGGTGTCGACGCTCGTGTCGATGATGAGGCGGTCGTAGATGGCGATGTTGCGGTTGTTGGTCGTCAGCGCGCCCAGCAGGTACTCGCCGACGTCGTCCGGCACGTCGCGCCGGTGCTCCCAGACGAGGTCGCCGGTGACTGCGTCGATGGCCTGGATGACGTCGTTGGGGTTCGGCATGTACAGCACCCCGCGGTAGGCGAGCGGCGTGCCCGACTGGAACCCCTCGGTGAGCCCCCGTGTCCACACCATGCGCAGATCGCCGACGTTGTCGCGGTCGATCTGGTCGAGCGGGCTGTAGCCCCACCCGTCGGTCGTCCGCCGCCACGTCAGCCAGTCCTCGGGCGCCGGCGCCTGCAGCATGGCGTCGGTGACGGGCACGAAGTCGCGGGCGGACTGCGCGTCGACCGGCGCGCCCGTGCCGAGGACCAGAGCCACCGTCCCGATTACCGACCCGCTCCGCCACACGGGGCACGTGCTTCTCATTGTCAGCTCCCGTTCCTTCGTCAACTCCCGTTCCTTCCCATCCGAAGACGCCGCATCATCGTGCACGAGATCACGTCCGGGCGGGGCCGTGGCTCCCGGCGCGTTGAGGGCCGTTTCCGGTTCCTGCCTCTCCCGTTTCGCCGCCAGCAGTGAATCGGCACTCTATCAGAACAGGCCCGTGGGCCCCGGAACCGGCTGGCGCTGTCTACCCGCCGGACGGGCCGAGAACCGAATGCCCCACCGCCCCATCACGCCGCGACCGCAGTCCCAGCCAGGGCTCCGCAACCCGGTCGCGAGCCCTCACGTCCATCTCAGCCCTGCTCACGTCACCTTGCCGACGACCTCGCGCTGCCGCCGCTGCTCGACGTGGAACGTCCACGCTCTGCCGCGCCCACCTTGCGGCGGCCGCGAATACACCGGGCCGGCAGCCCGTATGGACTCATGTGGACACCCTGCGAGGGCGGTCCTGGCGCACGGACGCTCGAAGGGTCACCGGCCTGGTACCGCCCATCGGCCAATGACCACGGCCCGGGTGAGAACTGGAGGAAGCACATGGCTGTCCTGCGCGAGTTCTGGCGTCGCCTCCGGGGCGTGCTCCGGCGCGGCCCGGCCGATCCCGATCTCGAGCGCGAGGTGCGCTTTCATCTCGAGCTGGCCGAGGAAGAGCTCCGCGGGCAGGGCCACTCGCGGGCCGAGGCCGCGCGGTTGGCGCGCGTGCGTCTGGGGGGCGTTCCGCAGACGCTGGAGGCGCTGCGCGACCAGCACGGGCTGCCGTGGCTCGACGACCTGTGGTCCGATGCTCGTGTCGCCGCTCGAACGCTGTTGCGGTCCCCCGGTTTCTCGCTCACCGCCCTCCTGACCCTCGTGGTCGGCATGAGCGCGACCACCCTCACGCTGACTGCCGTCAACGCCGTGCTGCTCAAGCCGCTCCCGGTCCGAGCCCCCGATCGGGTCGTCGGCATCACGACGGTTGGGGAGCTGGGGGTCCTTCGCCAGGAACCGGTGGGATTCGGTGACTACGCGGATCTCGCCCGGGAGGTCGCGGCCTTCGAATCCGTGGTCGCGCACCGCCGCATGGGATCGGTGGTCGGCACCGGACCGGACCGCAGGATCGCAATCGGCGAACAGGTCTCCCCCGACTACTTCACCACGCTCGGCGTGTCGTTCCCACTCGGACGCCCGTTCGATGAAGGCGACCCGCCGGGCGCGGTGGTCGTCCTCGGCCACGCCGCGTGGCGCCGGCACTTCGGGGCCGATCCCCGGATCGTCGGCCGGGAGCTGGCGATGGGCGACCGCCGACGAACGGTCGTCGGGATTGCCCCGGAGGGGTTCACCGGGTTGTTTCGAGGGGTCGCGCCGGAATTCTGGCAGCCGCTCGACTACGCTGGCGGAGAGGCGCCCGACGACCGCGGTCAACTGGAGTGGTGGGTGCACGCCAGGTTGCGGAACGACGCAACGCCCGAGCAGGCTCGCGCGCAGGTTGCCGTCCTGGCGGATACGCTCTCCCGGCGGTATCCGCACTCGAACGCCGATCGCTCCTTCGCGCTGACGCCGCTGTCGGAGGCGTCCATTCACCCCGTCGTGTCGAGGGCCCTGGCGCGATTCGGGGCCGCCGGCGTTCTCGCGGTCGCACTGCTCCTGCTGCTCGTCTGCGCGGTCAACGTCGCGCATCTCGTGCTCGCGCGGGCGGTCGATGGCCAGCGGGAGGTCGCCATTCGACTGGCGGTAGGGGCCAATCGATGGCGGATCATCCGTCCGTTGCTCGCCGAGGGCATCCTGCTCACGGGCGCCGCGGCCGCCACCGCGTTGCTCGTGACCGGGTGGGCCGGGCCGATGCTCGGCGAGATCCGTCTGCCGGGAGTGCCGGCCGCCGTCGATCTGCACCTGGTGCCCGATTGGCGCGTCTTCGGCCTCACGCTGATCGTCGTCCTGGGATCGACCGTGGTCTCCTCGCTCGGACCGGCGCTGCGGGTCTCGTCGGGCCTCTCCCTCGTAGAGACACTCAAGACCGACTCCCGCACATCCGCGGCCGGCGGAGCCACGACGTGGCGGATGATGCTGATTGCCGGCCAGGCCGCGACGGCGGTGCTGCTGCTGGTGGTCGGCGGCCTCGCGCTACGCAGCCTTCTCGGGGTAACTCGAGTCGACCCCGGCTTCGAGACGCGGGGCGTCGCGGTCGCGAGCGTCGCCCCGGCACTGGCCGGCAAGGAGCAGGACGAGGCGTATCGCTACCTGTCGCAGGCGGCCACCGCCGTCCGGGAGCTTCCAGGCGTCGAGGCCGCGGGATGGATGCAGCCGGTCCCGCTGTCGTTGAGTGTCCGGCTCACCCGACTCCGCCTGCCCGGACACGACGGCGCGGCGTCGCACGAGCTTCCGCTCGTCGACGTCGGGATAGCCGGTCCCGGCGCTTTCAGCGCGCTTCGAGTCCCGGTGATCGAAGGACGCGACTTCGACGCGTCGGACCGCTCGGGCGCGGTCGAGGTCGCACTGGTGAACGACGCGTTCGTCCGCCGCTTCTGGCCCGACCGACGACAGGCCGCCGGTCGGCACATCGGGGTCGGCTTTCCGGAGACGCGGACCGTGGAGGTCGTAGGCGTCGTGGGCGATTTCAAGAACCGCACGCTCGGGGACGTCACGCGACCCATGGTGTTTACGTCGATACTGCAGGATCCGCTGGGTTGGCAGGCTGCCGCGCTGCTCGTGCGACGGTCACCCGTGGGTCCGCCGCCGATGGTGCATACCGTTGACGTGATGCGCGCGATCGATCCGGCGGTGCCCGTGTTCGACGTGCAACCGCTCACCGCGCGCATCGGCGGCGTCCTCCTGTTGCCCCGATATGCCGCGACGGTCTTCGGGGGGACTGGCGTTCTCGCGCTGGGCCTGGTCGTGCTCGCGTTGTATGGAACGGTCTCGCTGTCCGTCAGACTTCGGCTGCGGGAGCTGAGCGTGCGCATGGCGCTCGGCAGCTCGCGGACGGCCATCGTCCGGCTGGTCGTCCGACAGGCCCTGGTACCGGTTGTGCTCGGCGTCGTGTTCGGCCTGGTAGCCGCGCTGGGGGCGACCCGTGTCCTGGCCGCGTTGCTCTACGGCGTATCGCCCCACGACCCCGCCACCTTGGTGGCGGCCGCCCTCACGCTGTTGGCCACGACGACGGCTGCCGGCGCCTGGCCGGCGTGGCGCGCCACGCGCACGCACCTCATGCGCGCGCTCCAATCAGGATGAGAACTGTGCACGCGTTCCTGCGCGGACCTGGACGCCGGTGGGACTCCACCGGTCACTCCGGCAGGGTTAATCGTAGAGTGCTCACAACTGACTCATACAAAAGGACTTGTGGTCGTTGTAGCGACCGTGCTTCCCTCGTCGTTTCCCTCATTTGTAGACGGGAATCCACGGGACCATCGAAACCGTCCGCGGACGGCGTTGGTGCGAGGGCGCCGCGTCGGCTCCTGTTCTCTCCGCCGACGACTCGGCGTCACCACCCGACCGATACCCGAGCGCCGAAGCGCCCGTTCGACAAGATTGGCGCCACCGCCGGTCGCCCCGACACGCGGGCGCGGTAGACCGTCTCGTGCATGCCGACGTCCAGGAGTACGCCCACGACGCCGCCGATACCCCCGACCTGCGGGAGCATCGCGATTGCCGCACAGTTGCTGCCTTCCGACGCCTCGCATGCGCCGTAGAACAAAGCCCAGCCGATCAGGTACCCGAACGCGAAGCCGTTCGCCAGAGAATCCTGCCGCTCGATCCGGCGCACCGCATCGCCGGCCACGCTCCACGTCTTGCCTCGATGCGTGATCTCTACTGCGGCTGTCGACAGGTCCGTTATGGTGCCCTTGCGGCGGTCGCCCCTGGCGTCGGTAACGTAGACCCCGTGGCCGATCCGCAGACTTCCCGAACGCAGCAACTCGCCCAGTGACCGCGCTTCATCCTGCGCCGCCACTACCGTCGGCAGGAGCGACAAGACCAATGCGAATGGGCCGATCTCACGATGCCACGTCATGCTCATCACGCCCTCCACACTCCCAAGCTCGGGCAAACGTGCTCGCAACGGGGAGTGCGCAAGGGAGGCGGCGACGGGCTCATCTCGCCGAGCCGGCGGCCTTCAGGGCTACACCCACGCGATTGCCCGACGTACAGGAGCGGAGCCGAGGTACCGTCTCGGCGGGCGGCGCGTCAAGCCGCTTGCGCGGCTCCTCCACTCCGTTCCGGCCTTCCAGGTGACCCGCCGCCCGCCGCGACGGTCGGGGCACTTGTGGCCGCAAGCCAGCTTGCGGCCCGGCCCGGACCGCACCGATCAACTTCCCGGAAGCGGAACGTCCAGATCGGTCCCGAGCATCGTCGACGAGGACTTTTTTTGCGCGCCGCCTGTCGGTTCGCCAGCGATCGCCCCGAGCAGAACGGGTCTCTGAGGGTCCCAGGTCGACCCTCGGGAGCGGCGCCTGCCTGAGAGGGTCTAATCGTGTCAAAGTGTTGATGCAGCTAGGTTTACGTCATCTTGTGATACGCTCGGCTCCAGGTTGTTCGCGAGGGAATCGCGACCGTCCACCTCAATCAAGGAGCGCATCCGATGACGACGAACCGAGACGCCACCCCGCGCCGCCCAACAGCCGGAACTGAGGCGCTCCGACTCTTGACCCTGCGTGACGTAACCGCGCTGACCGCCCTGTCCCGCTCGGCTGTCTACGCCCTGATGGCCGAGTCTCGCTTCCCGAAGCCGATCCGCATCGGCAGCCGGGCGGTCCGTTGGGTCGAGCAGGAGGTGCTCGACTTCATCGCCAGCCGTCCCCGAGCTGGCTCGGATCGGCCCGCGGCGTAGCCGAGACGATCGGCGATCCGCACGACCTGCAGCACGAGGAACTTGGCGGTGTCGAGAGCGACGGACGACCTGCGGTCCCCCCTTGGCTCATGGCCCTCTAGGAGCCATGAGCCAGCTTACCCAATGTCCGACGACATTGGGCTGGCGAGGGGGCGCTGCGCTCCCCCTTCGAACCCCCGGCTTCCCACGCCCCGACCGGGCTCGCGGCCGAGCGGCGGACGCTGCCGCTCCGTTCGGGAGATGCGCCCATGGCTGACCGCCGCATCGTGAGAGCCTCTGTCCGCGCGTCCGCGGCGGAGTTCGCCGCCTGGAAGGCCAAGGCGGCGGCGGCCGGCGTGCCGCTGTCCGACCTGCTGCGGCAGGCCATGGCGCGGACCCGCACCTGGACCGCCGCGGCGGCCGAGGTCGAGCGCGAGCGCACCCGGCAGGTCGCGCGCATCGGCAACAACCTGAACCAGATCGCCCGCTGGGCGAACACCCACGCCGGCAAGGCCGACGCTGTCGCGGTCATCGCCCACCTCGTCGCCATCGAGCGGGAGATCGCCCGGCTGGCCGGCTTCCGGGACTAGCGCCCCGATGCACGTCAAGTTCATCGCCCGCGGCACCGGCTCGGCCCGGGCGGCAGCCGACTACCTGCTCGGCGAGCGGGACGCGGCCGGCCAGCCGCGCGAGGGCGTCGAGGTCCGCCGCGGCGACCCCGACACGGTCGCCGCCGTCGCCGACTCGCTGGAGTTCGAGCACAAGTACACCTCCGGCGTGATCGCGTGGGCGCCGGAGGACCGGCCGACCGAGGCGCAGATCGAGGCCGTCCTCGACAAGTTCGAGCAGACCGCCTGGGCCGGTCTCGAGCCGGACCGTTACTGCTGGTCGGCGGTCGAGCACCGCGAGCGGGGCGGCGGCGTCCACATGCACATCTTCGCGGCCCGCTGCGACCTGGAGACCGGCAAGAGCCTCAACATCGCGCCGCCCGGCTGGCAGAAGACGTTCGGCCCGCTGCGCGACGCCTTCAACCTCGAGCACGGCTGGAGCCGGCCCGACGACCCGGCCCGAGCGCGGGTGCAGCAGCGGCCGGAACACCGCGCCTACATCGACGCGGCGAAGCTGCGGGCCGGGCTGGCGGTCGAGCCCGACCCGCGCGAGGCCATCCGGGACTACCTGGTGCAGCGCGTCGAGCACGGCGTCGTGCAGAGCCGCGCCGACGTCGTCGCTGCGCTGAAGGAGGCGGAACTCGAAGTGCCGCGCCAGGGCAAGCACTACGTGACCGTCCACGACCCGGAGAGCGGGCAGCGGTGGCGGCTGAAGGGAGCGTTGTACGAGCATGACTTCAACCCGGAGCGACTTGACCGCCCGGTTCCAGCGCCGGCTGGAGAACGAGCGGGCGGAGATCGAGACGACGGCCGCGCGCGAGCTGAAGGTGCTTGGCGAGAGCTTGAGAGGCGTCGCGCAGAGCGCGCTCAGTACCATCGAAGCCGATACGGCGGCGTGGATCGGGCGGGTTCGCGGGATGTTCCTGCGCGGGTGGATGTGGCCCCTGCTGTTCGGCCTGATGCTCTCAGCCGGCATCTGCGGCGGGAGCTGGGCCGGGACGCGGTGGCTGTGGACGACCATCGAGCAGCAGATCGAGACGCTGACGGTGCTCCGCGTGGACATCGAGGAGGCCCGGTTGAGCCTGGCGCAGCTGGAGGAGAAGACCTGGAGCGTGGAGCTGCGCGAGGTCGACGGCGAGCGGTTCGTCGTGCTGCCGGCTGGCTCGCTGGAGCGTCCGGAGTGGAACGTGGACGGGCGGCCTGCCTTGAAGCTGCCGAGCGAGTGAGGGAACTGTATGACCGCGTTGGAACGGCAGTTGACGAGGGCCTGTCGGGAATTGTCCGCGCAGTACGAGCGGGAGCGGACGCAGCACGCCGAGCAGATCGCGGCCTTGCAGCGGCAGGTCGAGCGCTGCGCCGGGCAGGTGACGCGCTTGATCGCGGACTACAGGGCGCTCGCCGAGACGTTGCGCGGGCCGTGGAGATGATGCAGCAGCACAGACGGCGGCGCGGGCCGGAGCGAGACCACGGCCCGAGCCGCTGAACCTCCACGGTCTCGGCCAATCGGTCCGATTCCTGCCCGTCGCGGTGCCAGCGGCAACGACCGGGGACAGATCCCCAGCGTGAGGTTACCGGAACACCAGAAAGAGGAGGTCGTCCGTGTCGGCGCCGTGCCGCTCCGCCAGTTGCCGGATCGACATGTCCGGGTCCTCGACAACCAAGCCCGCGTCGCCCAGCCGATCGACGAGCTGCCGCACCTCCACGCCGACGACCGGCGTGAGCAGGGCCAGCGGCGCACTGTCGATCCTGGCGACGACGAGCGCATCGGGCTCTCCCAGCTCCAGGACGGACGACGCGGTGACCAGGCCAACACCGATCGCCCATGCCGTCACGACGATGCCGAGAGCGCGACGCTGACGAAAGTAGTTCGTGAAGGACCGCCGGTGGCTCAGCACATGCAGCAGGATGGCCGCGGAGAACGCGATCCCGCCAATCTCATGCGCGAACTTGAACGGCTCCTCGGTCACGAAGAACATGGTCATGCCGGTAGTCGCCACGAAGATCCCCGCACCAATCGTCACCGGCGTCGACCAGGGTCGAGTATTCCACCGTTGCACGGCTTCCTCCCGTCGGCCTCTCGCGCATCAGGCCCACCGCGTTCGTGTCGCGGAGGGCGTGATGCGCGATGTCATCGTGCGCGGCGCAGCCGCGCCGTAGGTCTTCTGTTGATCGTAGCGTCAGCCGGCGGGAGAGCGATGCGGTGCGGGCGCTACCGACGAAGCAGGGCGACCTGTCGCCGCGCCAAGGTAGGTGGCCCAGTCGTCCATCAGGAGCCGCCGCCGCTCGAACAGGTCCGACCGCGCGTAGGCCGCCTCGACCTTGTTCTGGACCACGTGGGCGAGCGCCGCCTCGATGACCTCCCGCGGGTGGTCGGTCCGCTCCGCCGCCCAGTCCCGGAACGACGACCGGAACCCGTGCGGCACGGCGGCGACCTCGTGGTACTGGAGCATCTTCGGGAACGTCGACGTGGCTATCGACCTGCCGCTCCGCATCGGGAACACCAGCCGCTTGCCGTCTCCGATCCCCCGCGCCGCGTCGAGGACCTCCAGCGCCCGGCCGCTCAGCGGAACCCGGTGCTCGCGCTTCGCCTTCATCCGCGTCGCCGGGACCGTCCACTCCGCGCCGGTCGTGTCGATCTCGTCCCACGTCGCCAGCCGGACCTCGCCGGACCGCGCCGCCGTGAGCACGAGGAACTCGAACGCCAGCCTGACGGCCGGCTGCGCCGAGCCGTTCCGCACCGTCTCGATCGCCGCGGCGACGTCCTTGTGGGGCAGCGCCTGCCGGTGCGTCACGATGTCGTTCTGCGGCCCGAGCACCGGCACCACCCGGTCGCAAGGGTTGTCGTTCCGCATGTCCAGCGCGATCGCCCACTCCAGAACGGCGCGGATCCGCTGGCGGACCTCCCTCGCCGTCGCCGCCTTGACGTGCCAGATCGGCGAGAGGATCTCCAGCACGTCGGCCGAGTTGACCTCGGAGACGGGCCGGTCGCCGACGCGGGGGAACACGTACCGTTCCATGCTCCGCCACCAGTTGTGAACGTGCCACCGGCCCCGCCAGCCGCCGCGCTTCTGCTCGAGGACACGTCGGGCAGCTTCGGCGAAGGTCGGGACGCCCTGGACCCGGCGTTTGTCGGCGAGGGGATCGCCGCCGGACCGGGCCAGCATGCGGTTGGCGAGGGCCTGCTCGCGGGCCTTGGCGAGCGGGACGAGGGTGGCGGCGCCGAGTCCGAGTTCGCGGCGCCGGCCGCGGATGACGAGCCGCTGGACCCAGCTCCGGGTCCCGGAAGGCTGGACGAACAGATACAGGCCGTTGCCGTCTGCGGAACGGGCCTTTGGGGTCCGGCTACGTCCGCCGTCGTCCGGGATGGCAGGTAAATGACTGATTAGTAATCGTTTATGATTCGCCCGCCTGGACTGAAGCGGATCGGGATGGCTTGGAGAATCCCCCAGAATCCCGTATATGATTGTGGGATGATTCGTAGGACCAACACCGCCGGCACGCCGCGGAAGACGAAGCCCAAAGGCCCCCATCCCCACAAGGCACTCTCCCCCGCCTTCGTCCGCTCCGCCCCGCCCGGCAAGCACATCGACGGCAACGGACTCTACCTCTACGTCCAGCCTACAGGAGCCCGCAGCTGGATCCAGCGGCTCGTCATCCGCGGGCGCAGCCGGGAACTCGGACTCGGCAGCGGTCGGCTCGTCTCGCTCGCCGAGGCCCGCGAGAAGGCGCTCTCGAACCGCAAGCTGGCCCGTGAAGGCGGAGACCCGCTGGCCGAACGGCACCGGCTGGCCGGCATGCCCACCTTCGCCGAGGCCGCCGCCACCGTCATCGAGCAGAAGCGGCCCGGCTGGCGCGGTCCCCGCCAGGCCGCCGTCTGGCGGCGGAGTCTCGAACGCTACGCCTTCCCCCGCATCGGCGACCGGCCCGTCTCCGAAGTCGACAGCGCCGACATCCTCCGCATCCTCGCCCCCATCTGGCACGTGCGGATGCAGACCGCCCGCACCGTTCGCCGGCGCATCGGCTCCGTGCTCGAGTGGGCCGTGGCGATGAACCACCGCAACGACAACCCCGCCGACCGGGTGCTGGCCGCCCTCGGCCCGCAGAACGAGGTCGTCCGCCACCGGCAGGCGCTGCCGCACCGCGAGGTCGCATCCGCGATCGCGACGGTCCGCGCGTCGAAGGCGGGTCTGGCCGTCAAGCTGGCCTTCGAGTTCCTCGTGCTCACGGCCTCGCGCTCGGGCGAGGTCCGCGGGGCCGTGTGGACGGAGATCGACACCGAGGCCCGCTTGTGGACCATCCCGGCCGAGCGGATGAAGATGAAGCGCGGCCACCGCGTGCCGCTGTGTGGCCGGGCCGTCGAGGTCCTCGACGCGGCGCGGGCGCTCGGCGACGGCCCGCTCGTCTTCCCGGCCCCCGGAGGCAAGCTCCAGGACGACAAGCGCATGCTGCGGGTGCTCCAGTGGCACGGGGTCGCCGCCGTCCCGCACGGTTTCAGGTCGTCGTTCCGGGACTGGGCGGCGGAGGAGACCGACCACCCGCGCGAGGTCATCGAGGCGGCGCTCGCTCACGTCGTCCGGAATCCGGTCGAGGCGGCCTACGCCCGCTCCGACTTGTTCGAGCGGCGCCGACGGCTCATGGACGAATGGGCCGCCTACGTCGTCGGGCACGGCAGACGGGCCGGACGCTGAGCGCCCGACCCTCAGGATCCGGGTCGGACGCGAGGCCGGCCGGACTCCGGCCGGCGTGGAGGCTAGAGGTGCCCCGACTCGGGGCGACGGCGCCGACGAGTTGCCGTCGCGGTCAGCCTGGTTCCGCGGGACGGACAGTCTGCTTCCGCGATTCCGTTGAGCCAGTTTCCGGTCTGTTCGCGCATTCGCGGATGAAGGAACGAGCCCGGGAAGACTGGCGGTATCAGGATTCGCGTGTTGAAAGGAGAGGGTCATGACACCGAGGATGCGGTCCGCGGCCACGATCACAGTTGGGACAGCGCTGTTGCTCAGTCTTCCGGTCGGAGCCGGGGCCGCGGACGATGGGCGCGCACGGTCCCAGTTGACCCTGAAGGGGCAACCCCTGACCCACTTGGTCCTCATCGACCCAATGTCGCCCTTCGTCGCGTTCGAGCCCGGACTGGTGAGCCTCGAGGCACAGGGCGGCGGTGCGCAACAGACGGACGATGACGGCGAGCGGGGCGGCAGCAGGCGGAGGAGTGTTTTGATCGGCGGTGCGGTTGGACTCGGCCTCGGCATAGCGGTGGGCGCGGCACCCTGCTGCAACGAGGGAAACTGCGGCTGCCCGTACACCGCTTTGGGTGGCCTCGGTGGATTCGCGTTCGGCGCCCTGATCGGGGCACTCCTCGGCAATTAGCCTGGACTAGCCAGAGCAAGCCGTCAGGGGATCGAGGGGGGCACAGCGAGCGCCTCGCCAGCCTTGACCGTCTTGACGCCCGGCGCTGAAGGGAGAGTCCGTCTATGTCCAGAGTGGGATCGATGCTTCTGCTTGTCATCCTGGTCATGACCGCGCCGATGCTCCGTCCTGCGGAGGCTCAAGTACGGTGGTTTGCGGTCGGTGGCCCGGCCAACGTGTCCGCTTCGTTCGGCCCGTTCCCCACGATGGCACACGTCGCCGCCGGCGCGGAGCTTCAGATTGCCGGCCCTCTCGCCGTCGCTGCGGAATGCGGGTTCTTCGACTATCTCGCCGTGCCGGCGGTCACCGCGGTGGTGCGCGCCGACTAGGTCGGGGGATCGAGGTTCTCGCCGTTCGTCGCCGGGGGTTTCTCCAGTTTCACCAGTGGTGACGGCGGATTCAATGCTCTGGTGATCGACGTCGGGACGGACTTCAAGCCGTGGAACGGACCGGCGTTTCGCGTGGAGTTTCGCAACCAGCAGCGCTTGCGAAGTCATCTCGGCCCAGCCAGCTACCGGTCGCTGCGCTTCGGACTCGTCTTCTGAATCGCCCTCCGGGTGCCCGCCCCCCCTCCCCCAAGGGTCTTGCTGCTCGTCAGGTCGTCAGGGGGTAGAGTGTCAGGGCCCCCGGATGTCGGCGGACCCGCAGCATTCTGCCGCGCGGATGCGGGCGGGCGACGAGTCGTCATAGGTGATGCTGGCACCCGGCGAGGATGGTGCTGACCGCGCCAGCGGTTGACTCGCCGGACGCCGTCGTGACATCCGGGCCTCCTGGCGGCCCCGCGCCCGCGAGCGGCCCGGCCCGGCACCGGCCGCAACGACGGCGGGTCCGAACCGGCACGGCGTCACTCCGTACCTCCGTCCGGGGGGCGAGGGGGCGGAGCCCCCCGCCAGCCCAATGTCGGACATTGGGTAAGCTGGCTCATGACGACTTTCGGTGTCATGAGCCAGCGCCGACGTCGTCGCCGTCCCTGACGTCGAACCCCTCAGCCCAGTGACTCCCCGATCCTCCGGCCGCCAATCCCACCGTGCCCGACGGGATGCCGGCGCCTGTGCGGTTGGGGCTGTGAGCCAGTCGCCACGTCCTTCGCGCACTCTCCGTTGCCGAGCACGTGCCGTGCTTGGGAGCACACGAGGAGGGCGTGATGAGCATGAGGTGGCATCGTAAGGTCGGCCTGTCTGCATTGGTCTTGGGGCTTCTGCCGGCGGTGGCGGCGGCGCAGGATGAATCGCCGTCCCTGGACGAGTTGCTGCGTTCGGGACGCCTGCTGCTCGGGGACGGCGTCTACGTCACGAAGACCGGCGGCTCCCGGCTGAAAGGGCACCATCACTGACCTATCGACAACCGCGTTGGAGGTCGTGCATCGGGGCCAAACGTGGAGGGTGCCGGCCGGCGACCTGCGTCTCATCGAGCGCCAGGATCCCCTGGCGGACGGCTTCGCAAAGGGCGTCCTCGCCTCGTGGGCCATCTTCTACGGGCTGTGCGAAGCGAAGGGGACTCACTATTGCCTGGGCTACTCGCTGTCCCATTACATGGCGACCACCTACCTGCTCGGCGGCTTTGTCGGCTTGCTGCTGGACGCCGAACAGCACGAGACGGTCTACCGCGCCCGCGCATCGGGGCGGCCGGCGGTGGCGCCGATCTTGTCGCAGGGGCGGTACGGCGCACGGGTATCGGTCGGGTGGTGAACACCGCGCGACATCGGCGGAGGGAGCCGGACCTGAGAGGCGCCCCCGCACGGAGGCGGCCCATGCTCGCTGGAACCTGTCAGGCGGCGCGGGCGTACTGTCGTGCGCAACTGGGTCGAGGCGGCCTGCGCGCAGTCGGACCTGTTCGAGCGGCGACGGCTGCCCGTGGACGAATGGGCCGCCTACGTCGTCGGCCCTGGCGGACGAGTCCGCGCCACGAGCGTCCGGCCCTCGGGGTTTGGTTGGCCCGAGGCCGGAGCCCTTACCGCCTCCGACGGCACCGCCGAGACCAGCCTGCCACTGCGGAGTCGAATCGGGTCCGAGGGATGCCGCGAACGGCATGAGCCGGCGGCTGGCCACATCACGCACTACCCGCTGAAGGAGGTCATCCATGACGAGAGCTATGGTCGTTGGAGGGCTCGTGCTGGCGCTCCTGGTGCCGGCGGAAGCTGCGGGGCAGCAGGCCGCGGCGGGGCTTCGTCAACTAGCCCGAAGTTTCGGAGCGGATCGCGTAGAAGTCCCTGTTTGTCAATCGGTTACGCGATTTCGCGTGGTTTTGGTACTGGCTACACGTTGGGCGTGACCCCCAAGAGCTCGAAGCAGCGCTGCTGGA
>JAPOVI010000040.1 GCA_026708265.1 Acidobacteriota bacterium | reverse complement strand
CGACGTCATCCAGGCCATCGACGCGGTCACCGGCGACCTCCGCTGGGAGTACCGCCGCGACCTCCCGGACGACCTCGACGACTACCTCTTCGCCGTCGCCACCAACCGCAACATCGCCATCCACGGCAACCTGATCATCGACAACAGCGCAGACGACTACGTCTACGCGCTCGACGCGACGACGGGCGAGCTGGCGTGGGAGACCGAGATCCTCGACTACCGCACGAACCCGGCCAACCAGACGTCCGGCCCCATCGTCGCCAACGGCCGGGTGGTCTCGGGCCGCAGTTGCATGCCGCAGGGCGGCCCGGACGCCTGCGTCATCACGGCCCACGACGCGGCGACGGGTGAGGAGCTGTGGCGCCGGCGGCTGATCCCCGGCCCCGGCGAGCCCGGCGACGAGACCTGGGGCGACGTGCCGTTCGAGCAGCGCGCCCACGTGGGTTCGTGGATGGTGCCCAGCTACGATCCGGAACTGGATCTGGTCTATGTCGGGACGTCGGTCACCTCTCCGGCCCCCAAGTTCCTCCTCGGCGGCACCGGCAACACGCACCTCTACCACAACTCGACCCTCGCCCTCGACGGCGAGACGGGCGAAATCCGGTGGTACTACCAGCATCTGAACGACCACTGGGACCTCGATCACCCGTTCGAGCGCATCCTGGTCGACACCGCCGTGGCGCCCGATCCCGCCGCCGTGAGCTGGATCAACCCCCGGCTGCGGCCCGGCGAGGAGCGCAAGGTCCTCACCGGCATCCCCGGCAAGACCGGCGTCGTCTACACGCTGGATCGCGAGACGGGCGAGTTCCTGTGGGCGACGCCGACCATCACCCAGAACGTCATCAGCAACATCGACGGCGCCACCGGCGACGTGCAGGAGAACTCGGAGGTCATCTTCACGGGGATCGGCCAGGAGGTGCTGGCCTGCCCGACGTGGCTCGGCGGCAAGGACTGGGAGGCCGGGGCGTACAGCCCGCTGACCAACACGATGTACATGCCGCTCCGCAACGCCTGCGCGCGGATGATGGCGACGCCGCCCCGGGAGGGCGACCTCGGGTCGCAGCTCTACTCGCTGGCCGTGCGCAACCAGTTCGCCCCCGGCTTCGACCAGCTCGGCACCGTGCGCGCGATCTCGGCGGAGACCGGGGAGACCGAGTGGCGGTACGACCAGCGGGCGATGACGATGTCGCTCGTCGCCACGGGCGGCGGCCTCGTCTTCGGCGGCGACGCCAACGGGCGCTTCCGGGCCCACGACCACGAGACGGGCGAGATCCTCTGGGAGATCAACCTCGGCTCGCCGGTCACCGGCTTCCCGATCACCTATGCCGTCGACGGTCGCCAGTACGTCGCGGTGAGCACCGGCATCGCGGGCACGTCGGGCGGCCTGGCCGTGCTCACGCCGGAGCTGCGCCCGAGCCTGGGAAACAATCTCTTCGTCTTCGCGCTACCCTGAGGACCGCTCGCCCCAGGATCTGTGCCGTAGGAGGCTCCGGCTCGCGCGCCCTCACGGACGCGGGGATCCAATCTCCTACCGGATCTGGTCCAGGAACTGGGCCACCGTCTGGATGCGGACGCCCAGCGTTGCCTCGGGTCGGTTCAGGAATCGGCCGAAGTCCTTCAGATCACCGGTCAGAAGATGGGACGCGTAGCATGCCAGCGCCGCCTGGAAGATGGGCCGGTCCTTGGCGGCGAGACCTTCCGGGTAGTCGAGCGCGGCTCGATGTTCGACTTGCCGGACGCCGCGCACCAGCGAACGCAGACGATCCAGGCACTGCGGGAACTTCAGCTCCAGGTTGCGGCGCGCCTCTTCGATGGCCAGGCGACTCGAGTACAGCGCCCAGTGGCCGCTGCCGCCCAGTTCGATGACCAGCGCGGCCTTGCCTCTCGGGTTGTGAGCGGCGGTGAAGAGGATGTTGGCATCGAGGAACAGCCTCATGTCGCCTTCGATGCCGGAAGCCTGTCCAGGATGCGCGTTCGCTCCTCATCCGACAGCACATCCTCGGCGTCCCATCGGGCGACCTGTTCGTCGCCGTAGAGCTGCAACTCGACCACCGTACCTGGTTTGAGCACGATCTCGTCGCCGCGATCCTCGAGGATCATCACGTCGCCGCCCTTGATTCCCAGGCGCTTGCGCAGGGTGGCGGGGAGGGTGATCTGGCCGCGGCTGGAGACGACGAGCGTTTCGTTCATCCGACTTGGCCTCCTGACCGGGGGCGACCACGAGACGGATTTTCAGAATATCAGAATCGCAGCGGGGAAGTCGATGCGTGCCCCAGGGCCAGCGCTACTCGGCGCGTAGCGCCGCCATGGGATCGGTGCGTGCGGCGCGGCGGGCCGGGAGCCAGGCGCCGCCGGCGGCAGCCAGGAGCAGGAACGCCGTGGCCACCGCGAACGTCGCAGGATACGTCGGCTCCGACCCGAACAGCGGAACGGCCAGCAGTCGAAACCGTGCGACGATCGCCGCCGTCCGCTCCCAGCTCTCCACCTGGCTCGCGAGCTGCCGCCGTCCGGCGTCGGTCAACGCGTAGTACTTGGCGCGGCGGTTCTTCTCGGAGGTGCCCCACTCGTGGCGGATCCAGCCGTTCTGCTCGAGCCGGAGCAGGGCCGGATAGATCGACCCCTGGTTGATCTGCAGCCGCTGGCCGGAGGTCTGCTCGATTCTGCGGGCCAGCCCGAACCCGTGGAGCGGCCCCATCACATCGAGGGTCTTCAGGACGAAGAGGTCCAGCACGCCGTACGGCACGTCCGCCCGAGGCTCAGTCATGTGGTCTCCCTACATGAGCATGATGATCGCGTTCATGTTGACTGTCAACAGAGAACCACGGCGGGTCGGCAAGCCAAGTCTGAACGCGAGTCGCCCCCACGGTCTCCGGGGTGTACACGGAGACCGTGGATGTCGGCGGGCGCCCGTGGGTGGCGGCCGCGCAGCGCATCGTCGCTGCCCGTCTCGCGCGACGATGGGCGAGGAGTGTCTTCGAGGGTTCGACGGGCTACGTTCGAACGGTAACTACCGGGATCGCTCCCTCGAGCGCGCCTCGTTCGCCCGAATCGCCTCCTGGACGAACGCCGCCAGCCCCTTCGCGCGTTTCTCGAAGTAATCCTCGAAGCGCGGATCCGTCGTGTACATCGCGGCGAGGTTGCGGTGCATTCCGTGGCTGCACGGATAGAACCAGCGGTCGATGTGCCGGCGGTGCTCCTCGGCCAGGTCCATCGCCGCGTGGCCGGCGGCCCGAGCGCCCTCGGCCATCAGCTCGGCCATCCGGGCCAGCACGCTTGCCCCTTCTTCCTTGATGCGGGCCCAATCGGCCTTGCCGTAGCGGCGGGTGCGCTGCATGGACGCCTTGTAGGCGTCGCCATCGCCCCATCGCTGCTCGACTTCGCCCTCGAACTGCTCGTGGTCGATCTCCTCCAATCCGTCGAACATGTCCGTCCTGTCCATCTGCGTCTCCTCGTCCATCGCCGTCAGGGCTCGGTCGACCCCGCGGATGATTCGCTCGGTTCTCTCCTGTCGTTCCCGGAGCAGCTCCCGCTGCGCCACCAGCGCGCTCCGCCGGTCGAAGGCCGGCGCGTCCAGCATCTCCCCGATCGCTTCCAGACCGAACTGCAGCTCGCGGAGCAGCCGTATCTGACGCAGCCGCTCGAGGTCGCCGTAGTCGTAGAGGCGGTAGCCGCCATCCGATCGCCGCGACGGCGACAGCAGGCCGATCCGGTCGTAGTGGTGAAGCGTGCGCACAGTGACGCGGGCCAGCGCGGCGACCTCGCCGACCGTGTGCAACCGCTCCCCGGCAACGGGCGCGATGCTCATGCCGGCAGGATAGACCCTGACGCTGCGTCAGGGTCAAGTTGCCGGATGCAAGGAGGTTTGGGGTGTTAATTTAGTAACCGATATGCTATAAAGATAACGTTCGGACCGGCGGACGGTCGCAGACCGGGTTGGTATCTCATGGGCATGCAGGCACCGTGGCACAGCGGGCTGTCGCGTCGCGAGCGGCAGATCATGGACATCCTCTTCCGGCTCGGCCGGGCCACCGCCAGCGTCGTGCGGACGGAGCTCGCGGGCGACCCGAGCTCGTCGACGGTCCGCACGCAACTCCGCATCCTCGAGCAGAAGGGGCATGTGCGCCACGAGGAGGAGGGATTGCGGTACGTATACCGCCCGGTGACGCCTCGCCGGTCGGCGCGCCGCTCCGCGCTGCGGCATCTCGTCGAGACGTTCTTCGACGGGTCCGCCGAGCAGGCCGTCACGGCGTTGCTCGGTGGCGAGGCGCGGCATCTGACCGAGCCGGAGCTCGAACGGATCGCACGCATCGTGTCGGAGGCAAGGTCGGCGCAGCGGGGTCCGGGTCCATCTGCAAGCCGCTCCGGCTCCGACGGTCCGAACGCGACGGACGGAAGCGGGAAGGTCGGCATCGCAGGCGCCGCCGACGCCCGCGAGCGGGAGGAAGAGCGATGACCCTGCTGGCCGCGTTGACCCTCAAGGTGTCGGCCATCCTGCTGCTGGCGCTCGTCGCTGCCGTCTGCCTGCGCACAAGGTCGGCGTCCGCGAGGCAGTGGGTGCTGGCGATCGGTGTCGTCTCGGCAGGTGCCGCGCCTGCGCTTCACGTCCTGCCGGTTCAGCCGCTGGTAGAGGTGGCGCCGGCGGATGCGGGCGTGCTCGGAACCGCGGTGGCGTCGGAGGCGGTGACGGCGGTTGCGAACCACGAGGTCGTCGGCCGGTTGGCCGTGACGATCTGGCTCGCGGGCCTGGTCGTCAGCGCCCTGGTGCTGCTGGTCGGGCTGGCGAGGCTCCGATGGCTTCGCGCGTCGTCGGCCCGCGTCACGGATGGACCGTGGCATCGGCTGTGCTCCGACCTCGCGCAGGCTTGCGGCCTGAAGCGCGGCGTCGAACTGCTGCTCGGTCCGCGTCCGGGCCTGGTCGCCACGTGGGGCTGGCGGCGGCCGGCCGTCGTGCTGCCCGAGTCGGCGTCCGGGTGGTCGGAGGAGCGGATGCGCATCGTCCTGTTGCACGAGCTGGCGCATGCGCGCCGCGGGGACTGGGTGCTGCAGATCGTGGCCGAGGGGCTGCGCTGCGTCTGGTGGTTCAACCCGCTGGCGTGGGCGGTCCGGGCCCAGCTCCGCCGCGAGAGTGAGCACGCGGCGGACGACCTCGTTCTGGCGCAGGGCGTTCCGGCCGCCGCCTGCGCCACGCATCTCGTCGAGCTTGCGAGAGAGCTTCGGAAACACCGGCGGACGTGGTTGCCGGCACCGGCCATGGCGCGTCCGTCACACCTGGAACGGAGGCTGTCCGCCATGTTGAATCCCCACCGGAATCGACGCCCGATGACGCGCCTTGCACGATTCGGGAGCCTGGGCGTGCTCGTGCCGGCCGCCGTCTTCGTCGCCAGCTTGCAGGTGGCCGATGCGATCGGGCAGGAGCCGCAGACGGAGCCGCGAGGCACGACCACCCGTACGCTGACCATCGACGGCCAGAACGTCAACGAACTGGTCGGGAGGGCTGCCGCTCTCCAGGAACAACTGGCGACCGTGCTCGCCGAGCTGCAGACTTTGCTCAATGAGCCCGTCCGACCTACCGACGGGTCGAACGAGGCCGTCCGGATCGGCAACGGGGTCCGTCCGCCCCGCAAGATCCATGATGTCCAGCCGGCCTATCCCCCCGCCGCGCGGGAGGCCGGAATCCAGGGCCTCGTGATTCTGGACGCAACCATCAGCCCGACGGGCGAGGTGAGCGACATCAAGGTGCTGAAGTCCGTGCCGGAGCTTGATCAGGCGGCGATCGACGCGGTCGAGCAGTGGCGGTGGGAGCCCACGCTGGTCGACGGCGAGCCCGTCTCCATACTGCTGACGGTGACCATCAACTTCATGCTGCCGTCACGGTAAGGTCGGACGGCGGGCAACCCAAGCCGGCCGACTATGCCGATTCACTGTGTACCCCGGCGTACCATCACGGCACCCATGCTGATGTGGACGACGCGGCGACCGCTGATCGGTCTGATCGTTGCCGCCACGCTGCTGGCCATTGCGCCCGCCTGCGGCGGCGACGGCGCGGCCGACTTGGAGGCGGCTCGGCGGCTCGCCGAGCAGGGTGACGCGGCCGCACAGGCCGTTCTGGGGGAGGCGTACTACTTCGGGAACGGTGTGGTGCAGGACTACCGGGAAGCGTTCCGCTGGTCCCGGCTGGCCGCCGGGCAGGGAAACGCGCTTGGGCAGGCTCTCGTCGGGGAGGTGTACTACTTCGGAAACGGCGTGGCGCAGGATTACGGGGAGGCAGTCCGCTGGGCGCGTCTCGCCGCCGAGCAGAGCCACCCCGTCGGGCAGGCCCGCCTCGGGACGGCGTACTACGACGGGAACGGCGTGGCGCAGGACTACCGGGAGGGGGTCCGCTGGGCGCGTCTCGCCGCCGAGCAGGGGTACTCGGGCGGCCAGGCCCTCCTCGGGCACGCGCATCACTACGGGCTCGGGGTAGCGCAGGATTACGGGGAGGCAGTCCGCTGGGCGCGTCTCGCTGCAGAGCAGGACAATCCCGTCGGAGAGGCCTTCCTCGGGCTCGCGTACTACCTCGGGCTCAGCCTTGCACAGGACCATGCGGAAGGGGTCCGCTGGTACCGGCTCGCGGCCGAGCAGGGGTACGCCTTCGGGCAGGCCCTTCTCGCGGAGGCCTACTTCTACGGGAAGGGCGTGGCGCAGGACCTGGGGGAGGGTGTCCGGTGGGCTCGGCTCGCCGCCGAGCAGGGAGACCTCATCGGGCAGACGGTCCTGGGAGAGGCGTACCTCTTCGGGTCCGGCGTGGCGCAGGACCACGCGGAGGCGGTCCGTTGGTTTCGGGCCGCCGCCGAGCAGGACGGCGTACTCGCGCAGGCTCACCTCGGGCACGCGTACTACTTCGGGCGTGGTGTGACGCAAGATCACGCGGAGGCCGTCGGCTGGCTTCGGCTCGCGGCCGAGCAGGGAAGCGCCCGCGCGCAGGCTCTGCTCGGTGCGGCGTACTACTTCGGGCGGGGCGTGGTGCAGGACCACGGCGAGGCAGTGCGCTGGGCCCGGCTCGCCGCCGAGAAGGGAGACGCCCGCGCGCAGGGCCTCCTCGGGGCGGCGTACCATTACGGACTCGGGGTGACGCAGGACTACGGGGAAGCAGTCCGGTGGTCCCGCGTGGCTGCCGACCAGGGGAACGCCGTGGGGCAGGGTGTTCTGGGAGAGGCGTATTTCTTCGGGCGCGGCGTGCCGCAGGACTACGGCGCGGCCGTCCGGTGGCTCCGATTCGCCGCCGATCAGGGGAACGCCGTCGGGCAGGCTCGCCTTGGGGAGGCGTACTACTTCGGCAACGGCGTCGTGCAGGACCGAGGGGAAGCGCTCCGGTGGCTCCGGCTCGCCGCCGACCAGGGGAACTCGGTGGGGCAGGGAGTCCTCGGGGCGGCGTATTTCTCCGGGCGCGGCGTAGCGCAGGACTACGGGAAGGCGATCCGCTGGTTCCGGCTGGCCGCCGAGCAGGGAGACGCCCGTGCGCAAGGCCTCCTCGGGGTCGCGTACTACTTCGGACGCGGTGTCGCGCGCGACTACGTCACCGCGCTCACGTGGCTGCACCGGGCCGCCGTCGCCGGCGATGAGTCGGCCCGCGAGCTGCGCGCCGAGGTCATCGCTCGCATGACGCGCGAACAGCTCGCGGAGGCGCAGGAGCGGGCGGGCGACTCGGGGCCGTTGACGACTGCCGATCCTCCGTTCCTCGCCGACTCGCACGCCCCCGACGCCGAGCGATGACCGCCGCCCGCCGCACGGGAGTGCAGACAGGGTCGGCCGCAACGTCGATCCGATTTGAAGGCAGGGAGGGCAGCGTGAGAAGGAATCATCCGGGGCATCGGCGTGCGCTCCGCGGGGCGGTGGTGATCGTTGTTCTTGCGTTCGCTGCCGCCTGTGGGTCCTTCGGCGGCCCCGACGAGGAGCGCTGGGCTGTCGTCCAGGACTACCTCGATCGGCAGGCCGCGTGGGAGGAGCGGGCCGGCGACATCCGGAGCATTCTGCTCACGGGCGCGGGCTCGCTCGAACGGTTGCGTGGCGCGGAGGAAGCGCACGGGGCGATGCCGGACGCGACCGCGGCCGTCGACGCCGCGCGGGCGATCGTCGCCGCGGGCGGACCGCGGACCGTCGAAGCGGCCGAGTTCCTCATCGAGCGGTGGCGCAATCCCGCTGCCGTGAGGCCGGAGATGGGGAACGCGGCGGTCGAAGCCGGTCCCGATGCCGCGGCCGTGGGAGCGAGACTCCGCACGTCCGAGGACCGGACGTGGACTGCGCTGATCGCTCACGTCGGCCCCGACTGGTCGGTGGTGCAGGGGTACGTGGACGACCGGAGCGAGTGGTGGCGTCGGGTCAGCGAAGGTGTGGTGGACGGCGCCCAGGACGGCACCCCGCGCGAGTCCGCCGGCGACCGGCCGAGCGCCATCCGGGCCGTCGCCGCCGCCCGGGCCATTCTCGCGGCCGGGGGCGAGCACGCGCGGACGGTCGAGGCGGCGGAGTTCCTGGCCAGCGAGGACTGGTCGACGGGTCCGGGTGACGACCGGCACCTCGTGGCCGGGGCCCGGGCCCTCCTGGAGCATGCGCCCGACTTCGACGGTTGGCCGGACGTCCTGCGCGCGTTGGACCGCGGGCGCTACGGGGGCGACAGCGAGCCGATCGGAGCGTTCCTCGAGGACGTGGCGGCGAGCGCGGAGGATCCCGCGCTCCGGGCCGCGGCGCGGTACTACGTGGCGTCGGGGCTGATGCGCCGCATCAACGACCCGTTCCAGGTGCTGCCAGAGGACTGGGCGGCGCTTCGGGAGCGCGCCGTGGAGGCGGCGACGGGGCTGAGCGCCGGGGTGGAGAACGAGCCGTTCGCCGCAAGCGTCGGCGGCACCCCGCAGGCCGCCAGCACGTTCGCGGAGGTCGAGGCGGACCTGGTCGCCAGCATCCGGCACGCGACCGTGGGAGGCACGTTGCCGGAGCTGACCGGTCGCCTACTCGACGGGCGCGAGGAACCGCTGTCGGCTTACCGCGGCCGGGTTCTGCTGATCGACTTCTGGGCCACGTGGTGCGTGCCCTGCATCGTCGCTCTGCCCGAGCTTCGCGCTCTGGTCGCGGATCTGCCCGCGGATCGATTCGCGCTGCTGGCGGTGAGCGTCGACGAGGAGCTTGCCGCGGTGACCGAGCTGTTGGAGCGGGAGCCGATGCCCTGGGACAACTGGCACGTGGGCACAGGCAGCGCCATCGAGCGGGCCCTCGCTGTCCGCGGCTTCCCCACCTACGTCCTCGTCGACCAGGAGGGCGTCATCCTGTCCAACGGCTTCGGTCCGCTCCCGCGGCTGCGATGCATGGCCGAGCGCGCGGTGACGGGCGAGGATCCCTACGGCTGCACCCCGGCCGACTGGATGCCGGGCCTCGCGGGTCAGAACCGCAGCAGCACTCCGAGCCGCATCAACCTCCCGCCGAGAATCGACAGCGGCCGCCCGAGGTTCGACCCATAGATCTCGACTTCATCCATGACCACGCTCGAGTTGTTCACGTTGTAGATGTCGAGCATCGGCAGCACACTGACCTGGCCAACCCGAAGGCGCCACTTGATGCTGATGTCGAGCTGATTCCACCGGTCGAGATAGCTTTGCCCCGGGGCCAGCAGCAGGGCGCCGCGAATGGGAACCGTGGGCTGGCCCCATGGCGTGTCGCTGATCGGCAACACGGCATCCCGCCAGCGGCGGTCGGTCACGCCCAGCGTCTGGCCGGGGAGGGGCGCGTTCTGAACGCCGGGATAGCTGATGAACGAGAACGCGCCCTCGAGCCCGCCAGGCAGCTCGTGCGCCAGGGCCACCTTGAACTCGTTCCGGAACGGGATCGGCTCAACCGCTCCGTGGTCTCCATACAGCTCGCCCGTCTCGTCGCAGAAGCGGAAGTTGTTCGGATCGTGCGTGTCGCAGTCGACGACCAGCTGCCGATCGACGAACCACCCGGCAACAAGCGTTCCACCCGTCGCCAGGCGCGCCTGCGTGCTGAGCTCGAGCCCATTGTAGGTGCGCTGATTAACCGCCGACGATACCGTGACGATGTCGCCGACTTCGGTCCCCGGCAACAGGTCGTACACCGGTATCCTCTCGCTCGGGTGCCGCGGGTTGGCGATGTCGAAGCGCCGGTAGTCGTCCGGCGACACTCCCAGGTCCCGCAGCGCCCACAACGACCCCTCGCGCACGTGGTACCACATCGCCGTGAGCGACATCCCCGGCGCAAGCTCGTGCTGCACGCCCGCCGAGAAGTCCCAGCTGTCTTCCCGCTGCAGCGCCGGATCGGCCCGCTGCGCGGCGCGGATGCCGAACTGCGGGTCGGAACTCGCCACGATCTCGTTGTCCTGGGCGATGTCGTCGCCGTTGGTCGGCAGGTCGAGGCCGCCCAGGTCCCGGTCGAACCAGCCGCGGTCCTCGTGCGCGATCCGCATCGTGCTGTAGGGCTCCAGGTCCAACGTGCCGAGCTTCGCCACGTAGCGGCCGGCGCTGAACTTGAGCGCGGTCCGTGCGTTGCCCAGCAGGTCATAGACCACGCCGAAGCGCGGCAGCACGTCGGTGAAGTCGAACACCTCGTACTCCCCGGAATGGCGCGCCGGCACGAAGCGGCCCGCCGGGGACGAGCTCGCCCCTACGCCGCCCTTGAAGTGCTCCACCCGCACCCCGGCACTGATCGTCAATCTGTCAATCGTCCACCGGTCCTGCACGTAGACTCCGATGTCCCGATTCACCTCCACCCTGATGTCGGAAGGGTTGGGGGAGATGCGGACACGGAAGGGCTCGCCATCCAGGTACCACTGCAACAGCGACCCGTTGTGCTGCTGCCGCGTGTTCTGCCCGACTCCCGTGCGGCCCGTGATGCCCGCCTTGATGCTGTGCGAGCCGGTGACGTAGGAGGCGCTGCCGAGGAGAACGATCGCGGGGAAGAGGCCGCGCCGGCAGCAGTAGGCGAAGTTGTGCGCCTTCGTCACGTAGCCGCCGGGGAGATGGTACTGCCCGGCGTTCGCGTACCACGGGCCGGTTTGCGTCTCGGGCGGTCCGCCGTAGCCGGCCGGCTCCTCGAAGAGCGTCCCCGGTTGGGGGTTGTAGTGCCGGTTGTCGTACTTCCAGTACTGAAAGCCGCTCTCGACCAGCAGCCGGCTGGTCGCGGCGTAGGTCCACTTGGTGGGCCAGATGTACTGCGTGCCTCGCGCGTACTCGACCGGCGCCGTGGCCCAGTCGGTGGTTGCCGTACCGTGGTAATGGGACTGGTAGCGCCAGAACTGGTCGCGGTAGGTCGCCACCTTGTGCTTCCGGCTCGCCTGCCAGGTCAGGCGGAAGGAGGCGTTGTCGGTGGCGGTATCGTTGAAACCCGGACGGCTCGGATCGGGCAGGAGCTGGCCTGTCTCGGGATCCGGCGAGAAATAGCTCGCGCCGGCCGGGCCGAGCTTGGCTCGATTCACCCGGCCGGAGAGATAGAACCAGAGGCGGTCGCGGGCTATCGGCCCGCCGAACGCCGGGTTGAGGTCGAACATGTGCTCGGTGGAGTCGGGCGTCGTCGCAGCCCGCGCACGCAACGCGTCGGTGATGTTGTTCGCCTGCCAGGTGCCGTCCATCCCGCTGAAGTACAGGTCGCCGCTGAAGGCGTTGCCGCCGTCGCGGGGAATCATGTTGATGCGAATCCCGCTGCCCGCGGTTTCCGCGGAGACCGGGTTGGTTTCGATGGAGACCTCCTGCGCCATGCCGATGTTGTCGTACGGCAAATGCCCGCCCCCGGTGATCATGTCCGTGTCCATCCCGTCCACCTGGGAGGAGTTCTGGGCCTGGCTCTTTCCGCGCGTGGTCATGTAGCGCTGCAGCACGGTGGTGCCGGCGCCACCCAGCATCGATCCGGTCATCTTCAGTCCGGGGAGGATCATCCCCACGGTGTGGGTGGTGCGGTTGGTCGGCAACGCCTGGATCGTCTCGCGGTCGATCACCGAGTGCTGGGTCGCCTGCTGGATGTCGACCACGGGCGTTGCGCCGGAGACGGTGATGGTCTCCTGGAGCGCGCCGACCGCCATCCGAGCGTTGATCGGCACGCTCACCCCGGCGAGCACCTCGACGGCTTCGCGCACGACGGTCGAGAAGCCCGGCAGTACGAACCGTACGTCGTAGACTCCCGGTCGAAGGTCGATGATGGAGTACTTGCCCGCGCCATCGCTGACGACGAGGCGGGAGCCCTCGATGAGGGCGGGGCTCGACGCCTCCACCGTCACGCCGGGCAGCACGCCGCCGAGGGCATCCGTGATCTCGCCGGCGATTGAACTCTGCGCCTGGGCGGACTCCGACAGCAGAAGCGAAAGGGGAAACGCCAGAAGAAGCCGACCCAGGACACGCATGTTCTCTCCTTGACCACCCGTCCTGCAAGCCCGTTGCCGACGCATCATGGGCTGCACGAACAGCGACGCTGCGGACGGCGGCCATGCTCTCTCGATGTTGTGGGGGACGCCGTGGCATACTCCCACCAGGCATCCCATAAGGATGCGCATTCCAGGCGCGAGAACAAGCTCCACCGAACGGGAGCATCGTCCGGAGGCAGGACGGCGGCCGGCCATGATCCCCGCAACCTACTCGAGCACGGTCACGATGGCCGTATTCGGCTGGCCGATGGTCACGCCGACCGGATCAACCAGGAGCATGATCGCCGTACTGTCGACGCCATCATCATCCGGGAACGCCGTGATCGGCACGACGACGCGTCTCACGCCCGCCTCGAAAACGACCTCCGTATGAGCTGCCGGGAAGTCCATCAACGTGGATTCCGGCAATCGTTGTTCGTCGCATCATTGGCGCGCGGCACATGAGAGCCACCATCGAGACCGGGCGGCGCGCTGGGCCTACGGGCTCCGCGCCATTGCGTCAGTTCATCCAGTTCTGCCAAGTGTATGCACGGATCCGCCCCTTGTCTATAGACAGACAGTCGGTTGCGTTAAGTACAGTCGGGCCTGCCTCGTCCGTCGTGACGCGGAACTTGCTGCAGGAGGCGGGCTGAAGGCGCCCGTGCGTCGTGTCGGCAGCGGTCCCGGAACCGCCTCGCATGGTCAGCGCCCGGGCTGTGTGCCTGTTTCTTCCAATCGGCGCGCGATCTGGAGCATGTTCGTCAACCCGTAGTTCCCCTCATGACACGCATACTCGAAGATCGGCTGCGGGTGCTTCCTCAGCGTCTGCAGAGCGGTCCAGGACGCCGTCCAGGTGGCCGGGTCGTCGATGGTGTACTCGTACTCGAGGATCTCCGGGCTGGTGCGGCGGAAACGCTCGATCAGGACGGCGTCGCGGCTGGCGCCCGCTACCGAGTGCTCGAAGTTCGTCGTCTCGACGACGAGCGTGTCGCCCTCCCAGTGTCCCCGCGATTGGCCCCTCCGTTGCCGGATCGTCCCGCGCGGGCGATCGACGATGGGGATGAACCGCGTCGTGTGCATCATCTCGACCAGCATCACCAGGTGGTCCTCGGTCTGGAACAGTTGCACGTAGCTGTTGTACGGGAGAGGGTTGAGCGGCACGCCGAGCGCGGCCATGCAGCGGTCGGAGAGGCTGAAGTCCTCGATCGACTCCAGGGGGTGACTACCGAACGAACCGGCGTTGCGAGGCCGCCTCTCGCCTTCCGGGGTCATCGGGGGCCTCCGGCCGTTGGGAGGGTCGATGATGAGGGACGATCGGCGGTCCGCCACGGTCTCTGTGCCGAAATCCAGAAAGACCCGGGTGTGGATGTCGTTGCCAGGGATGGATGGGTTCTCGGCCGCGTCGATCCGCTCCACCCACTCGGCCCGCTCCCGTTCGACGGCGGCCGCTTCCTCCTCCGTCAGCACCGGCTTGTCGGCGAACTGCTCGGGACGCTCGAGCGGCGTCACGCTTCGGTAGTCCCAGACCCCACCCAGGTCCGGGGCGCCCCACACCGTGCGCGGGACCTCATCCGATGTCTGGGGCGCGGCCGGTGCGGCCAGGATCGACCCGAGCCCGACGGCTGCAATCACAATCAGGGCGGAGTTCCGCGAAGCGAGCATGCTGTCCTCCTGTCGATGGGCATCCCGCTCGGGCGGCCGGCACCCGCCCGGCTCGGTCGTCGCCCCATCGCTTCCGCCTGCGACTTCGCTCGACCGTATCGATCATACTCCGGGGCGTTGCGACCACTCGGGGCGTCGGCGACCTGCTCGGGGAGCGGAGTCGGGGCCACCGTGCCCGGCAAGGAGGTGGATCATGTGCCGCCGTATTGCCTTTCGGATCGCGGCCGCACTCTGGGCGTGCGTCACGGCCGGCATTACTGCGCCCGCCGTGGCCGCACAGGATCGGCACGTGGCGTTCGTACGCGTTCTGGACCCGGTTGGCCAGCCGGTGACCGATCTCGTTGCGGACGACTTCGTCGTCAGGGAGGATGGACGTCGCGCGCGGGTCGTATCCGCCACGGCCGGCACGGAGCCGATGCGCGTCGCGCTCCTGATCGACAACGGCGAGTCGGTCCGAGGGGGTCAGGCCGTCATCGCGCTCCGCAACGCGGTCTCGGCGTTCCTGGAAGCCCTGCCCCCCGAGCATTCTGTCGGCCTGTTCACCATCGGTGGGCACGCGCGGCGAATGGTCGACTTCACCACGGACCGTGCACCGCTGGTAGCGGCGGCGCGGTCCCTCTTCTTCAACCAGGCCGCCGGGGTAGTCCTTGCGGACGGGATCCGCGAGACGTGGGAGCGGCACTACACCGGGGAGGAAGCGTGGCCGGTGTTCGTGGCGCTCGTCAAGAGCACTACCGAGAGGAGCCGCTTCCTGAACGTGCGGCGCTACCTGCGCTTCGTGAATCGGCTGCGACGGGCGGGCGTGATCGTGCACGTCGTACACTGGTATGTTCGCGCGAGGGGTGACTTCGGCGGGATGGTGAGCACGCTGGCGCCCAACCTGGCGAGGGACACCGGCGGACGGTACGCCTCCGTCGTCGTGGCGACCGCGATGGCGGATGCCATGACGGAGCTCGCTACCGACATGGGCATCCGCTACCGGGACCTGTCGAGCCGCTATCGCGTGGTCTACGAACGCCCCGATCCGCCCGGGTCGAGCGTGACGGTGCGGGTCGACCGCGCGAACATCGGATTGACCCGGCTCTTCCCCGACCGGCGGATCGACCCGTGAGCCGTGACGAGTCGTCGGTGTCGTCACTTCGCTCAGCGGGCAGCATCACCGTTGGTCGGGCGGAGGAGGCAACCGTGACTGCGAGGCGGATCGTCTGTCATGCGGCCGATCCGTTGCGCGTCGAACCCGGCGGAATCGCCCCACGCCGCTGGCGGACTTGACCGATCAGATGTTTCGCCCCGCCGTCGTGCGCTTCGCATCGCCCGTTGCCCTCGTCGCCGCCGTCTTCGGAGTGCATGCGGCGATCCGCTTCGGCGGGTTGTGGAACTTCCAGCTCATTGCGCTCTCGATGGTGATCGTCTGGCCGCTCCCCTGGCTGCTGTGCGGGCGGGAGGGCAGAACGGAGATCGGGCTTCGGGCACCGGTCTCCCGGTGGTGGATGCTGAGCGGACCGGCCGCGAGCCTCGCCGTGCTGGGCATCGGCGCGGCGACGGCGTGGGCGCTCTTCGGAAGCGGCCCCGACAACTGGTTCACGCACCACGCCGCCGAGTTGGGACGCATCGCCGAGGGCGTCCCTCCGGGCCTGTCTGCACCGGCACTCTTCTGGACTCTCACCGTTCCGCCGATGATCTTCAGTCCCCTTGGCGAGGAGTTCCTGTACCGAGGCTTCCTCCTTCGCGTCGGCTCGGCGCGCTGGGGTGCACGGGCGGGGAACGTGGTGCAGGCGACGGCGTTCGCCATCGTCCACCTGGCGCACTACGGCCTGCTGCCCGTACAGCCCGCGCTGATTGCTCTCTATCTCCCGACCAACTTCGTCGTGGCCCTGGCGCTGGCATGGATGGTGAGGCGCAGCGGATCGCTCTGGGTGGCGGTCGCGGCGCACAGCGCCTACAACCTGGGCCTGAACGCGCTGGTGTTCGGCGTCCTCCCGGAGCTCGTCGGCGTCTGACGCCGACGCGTCGAGCCGGTCACGTCCGGTCGGGCACGGCGCGGGAGACCGCGTCCGCCAACGCGTCGTCCTGGTCTGACTCGACGGTCCGCAGGTCGAGCAGCACACGTCCTTCCGCGACGCGTGCGACCACCGCCGGCCGGCCACGGCGAAGGGCCGCGGCCAGGTCCGCCGCCGACTGGCCGTCGGGTTCGACCGCCACCGCCCGGCTGGGCAGCGTGACGCCCGGCGTGCTGCCGCCGCCGATGGCAGCTTCGGTGGCCTGCATCGATACCGCCAGCCCCGGTAGCGCCGCGAGCCGCGCGCGGAGGACCTCGGCGCGGGCCTCGAGGTCGGCGACCGGTGTCGCGATCATCCTCGCCACCGGCACGGTGTCCGGCGCCCGTCCCGCGGCGTGCTCGAGGAGCGTTGCCTCCAGGGCCGCGTAGGTCAGCTTGTCGACGCGGAGGGCGCGCATCAGCGGGTGCGACCGAAGCCGGTCGATGACCGCCCGGCGCCCGGCGACGATTCCGGCCTGCGGGCCGCCGATCAGCTTGTCGCCGCTGAAGGTGCAAGCGTCCACGCCGGCCTCGATGCTCGCCCGCACTGTCGGCTCGCCCGCCGTGCCCGGGGTAGCCGCCAGCAGGCCGCTCCCGAGGTCCTCGACGACCGGCACGTCGAACCGGTCGCCCAGGGCCGCGACGTCCCGGAGCTCGGGCCGCTCGGTGAAGCCCTCGATGCGGAAGTTGGACGGATGCACACGGAGGATGGCCGCCGTGCGTTCGCCGATCGCGGCCGCGTAGTCCGCGATCCGGGTCCGGTTGGTGGTGCCTACCTCCCGCAGCGTCGCCCCGGACTGCCGCAGGACGTTCGGGATGCGGAAGCCGCCCCCGATCTCGACCAGCTCGCCGCGCGAGATGATCACCTCGCGCCCCGCCGCGAGCGCCGCCAGCACGAGGAGCACGGCGGCCGCGTTGTTGTTGACGACGACGGCCCCCTCCGCCCCGGTCAGGCGCGCGAGGAGAGCGGAAGCGTGCACCGCGCGCGAGCCCCGGCGGCCGGCCGCGAGGTCGTACTCCAGGTTGCTGTAGCCGCGCGCCACCTCGCCGACGCGCGCGATGGCGGCGGGGGCGAGCGGCGCGCGGCCGAGGTTCGTGTGGACGATGACGCCGGTGGCGTTGATGACCGCCGTGAGCGACGGGGCCAGCTCTGCCCCCAGCCGCTCGGCCGCCCCGGCCTCGATGCGCTCCGCCGCTTCCTCCGCGTCCCGGATCTCGCTCCCGGACCCGGCCAGCGCCGCCCGTAGGGCGGCCGCCTCAACCCGGAGTGCCCTCAGCGTCGCGTCGCGACCGTAGCGCGACTCCAGGTCACCCACCGAGGGCCGCTGGCGAAGCCGATCGATGGAAGGAATCACGCGCGGGTCGGAAGGCATCGGCTTGTGGTTCGCGTCGTCAGAACCGCACGCGGACGCCGAACGACGGGATGAGCGGGAATCCGGCCGTGGGAAGTTCCACGATGCTCGGCACGCTCGCGGTCGGGTCGTACTCGAGCTCCGCGTCGAGCTCGACCGGGTTGTCGCGGTTCAGCGCGTTTATCACCTCGATGTACCACGACCAGCGGCCCGTGCGCCCGCCCGGCTGGTGGGCGATGCGCAGGTCGAGCCGCCCGTAGTACGGCAGTTGCCCGCGCTGGAGGGCCTCGAGCCCGCCGCGGTCGATCGTGTAGACGAGCGCGCCGGTCGCGTCGCGGGCCGGCACGAGCCGGCCCCGTTCGTCGGTCGCCGACGCCACCCGCACCCCGACGGCCGGGGTGTAGGGGAAGCCGGTCGCCACCTGCGCCGTCGCCGCCACGCTCCACCGATCGCCGAGGCGGTAGCGGCCGACGGCGTTGAAGGCGTGCCGCCGGTCGTACTCGAACGGATAGCGGAGTCCGTAGGTCTGCCGGTCGGCCCGCCCCCAGGCGTAGGAGAGCCAGCCCCCGAGCCGTGCGTCGGGCGCGTTGCGCACCAGGTAGGCGTCGATGCCGTACGCCTCGCCGCGCCCGCCGTTCACCGGCGTGCTCGTGATCCGGGCCGCCGCCGGCACGCTCCCGCGCAGGTCGGCCGGGAAGTCGTACTGCCCCACGCGAGCCCGGCGCTCCGGCTCGGTCTCGAGCCGCCCGACGATCAGGTCGTCGAACGTCTTGTAGTAGGCCTCGACTCGGGCGAGCGTGCCGGCGCCGACGTCCCTCTCGAAGCCGGCTACGATGTGCGTGGCGCGCTCGTGCCGCAGCGCCTCGACCCGACCGGGCGAAAGGTCGAAGAAGTAGTCCGACTGGATGAGCTTCTCGTAGCCGGGGCTCTGGGCGTAGAGTCCGCCCGCCACCCGCAGGCGGCTCTCCCAGCCGAGGGCCAGGGTGGCCGCGAAGCGCGGCGACAGCACCGCGTCGCCGTTGACGGTGCTCCACTCGAGGCGCAGGCCCGGCTCCACGAGCAGACGCGGCGTCACCTGGTAGCGGTCCTGGATCCACGCCCCGCCGCGCGTCCCGCGAAGCACGGAGTCGAGCGCGTCCGGCAGCCCCACGCCGCCCCGGACGCTCGACGGGTTCGCCGCCGACTCGTTTCGGTCGCCCGTGATCGAGAGGGTCACTCCCGAGGTCAGTCGGTGGAGCTCGACGCCCGCATCGAGGGTGTGCGCAGGAGACAGGCGCACCCCGAGCTCCTGCCGGACCGACACGTCGCGGACGGACAGCGAGCGGTCGAAGGCGAAGTTCGCGCGACCGACGGCCGTGTCGTCGTCCGGGGTATTCGACCGGCGCGACGCGGTGTCGAACGTTGCGTCGACGCCGAGCCGCTCCGTGTTGCGGTACCACGAGACGATCGTGCGGCTGGTGGCCGTGCTCCCCAGTACCGCGTCGAAGCGCACCGAGCCCAGGTCGTTCCCCGCCTCCGAGATCAGGCCGCCGGTGTCGCCCCTGCCCGCGTCGTCCTCGTCGTCGAAGCGGAAGTCGGCGTTCTCGCGGCTCGTGAGTCCCAGCACAGAGAGCCGGTGGCCCGGGCCGAAGTCCCACCCCGCCTGGAGCTGCAGGTCGGCGAAGGACGGCAGATTCTGGTCGGTGACGATGCCCGCCACGAGGTCGTAGTAGGTGCGCCGCCCGCTCACCAGCCACGAGCCGTTGCCGGGGGCCGCTCCCTCCAGGACGACGTTCGCGTCGGTGACGCTGGTGGACGACGAGCCTCCGAGGTCGCTCTCGCCGGGGCGGTTGTCGACGATGAGAAGCGACGACAGCCGGTCGCCGTAGGCCGCCCCGAAGCCGCCCGCCGTCAGCTCGAAGCGGTCGACGGTCTCGGGGTTGAACGCGCTGACGAGGCCGAAGAGCCGGTAGGGGTTGTGGACCTCGACCCCGTCCATGATCGTCAGGTTCTGGTCCGGCGTCCCGCCGCGGACCGCGAGCCGGCTGCCGAAGTCGCCGGTCGAGGCCACGCCGGGCAGCGCGTCGAGGGTGCGGAAGATGTTGTCGAAGCTGCCCGCGACCTGGAACACCTCCTCTGCCTCGATCGGGGTGGCGGACGGGCGCTCCGGCGCTCTCTCGGCCGAGACCACCTCCACCGTCTCGGCGAACGTGTTCCGGAACAGCAGGATCTCCAGCTCCGCCTCGCCGGCGCGGACGGCCGGATCCAGCGGGACGACGTTGTCGAGGTAGCCCTCGGCCGCCACGCGCAGGCGTTCGTCGTCCGCGGCGAGGGTCACCCCGAACCGCCCCTGGTCGTCCGCCTCGACCGCCTCGCCGCCGCTGATGATCTCGGCCCCGGCTACCGGCGTGCCGGTGCTGCCGTCGACCACAACGCCCGTGACGACCGGCGGTGGAGCGCCTTCTGGCTGCGCGACTTGCGGCGGGACGACACCCGGCTGCGTGGCTTCCGGCTGGCCGGCGTCCGGTGGCTGGTTTAGCTCCGGCGGGGCAACCTCCGGCGGCAGTGCGATCTCCGGAGCCTGCGCGACCGTCGGGGTCAGGGCAGTCGCCGGGGCCAGGGCGAGCCCCGTGGTCCCGGTGGTGAGCACGAGCGCCAACGCCAGCAGGAGGCGGAGGGGCGAAGGCTGCAGTCGGCGCGCCATGGACGGCGGGTGGGGCTGGGCGCTCGCCTAGCGCCGACGCGAAGGCTCCGGCAGCGCGAAGGCGTAGATCGCGTTGGTGCGGTTCCCGCCCACCGGCACCGCGATGAACTGCCGCCCGTCGACGGCGTACGTGATCGGGAACCCCTGGACCGAGGCGGGCAGCCGCGTCCGGAAGAGCACGTCGCCGGTCGCGACGTCGTGCACGTACAGGTGCCGGTCGGTGTCGGCACCGACCACGAGCCCCCCGGCCGTGGTCAGGGCGGCGGCGCCCGGCCGCGTGGCCATGGAATGTCGCCAGAGGATGTCGCCGGTGTCGATGTCCATGGCGATGAGATGGCCCGCGTGCTCGCCGCTCGCCGGGTGCACGCGGCTCTCGCGCTGCATGAACCCCCGGTTGCGGTAGTAGCGGTTCCCGATCTCCTGCGGCAG
>JAPOVI010000397.1 GCA_026708265.1 Acidobacteriota bacterium | reverse complement strand
CCGCGTGCTGGGACGGCCCCCGTCTGCGACAGGCGAGGAGATCCGCCGGCGCGATCGGGAGCTGGGGCGTGCGCACCGGCCCGGCGAGGAGCCGGAACGTTTCCAGCAGATCACCGCGGCGTACGAAGCCCTGAAGGACGATCGCGCGCGTGTGAAGACGGCCCTCCTGGGGATGGCCGCCTACGGCGACTTCGAGCTGGCGCTCGATGCGCTGCTGCGGGCGCGTCCTGCTCGCCGCGAGATGCCCGGCCTGCAGACCCTCCTGGCGGCGGAAGGGAAGCTGCATGAGTGAACCGGGCGAAGACTGGAAGCGGCAGGCGCTCGATGACTTCCGGCAGTGGCTCGACGCGGCGGGCGACGCTCCCCTGGAGCACGGGGAACGGGACGCGGCCGACTGCGACCTGCGCGATCTGTTCGCCGAGTTCGCCGCCCTGCGGCAGGAGATCCGCCTCCAGAACCGGGAACAGGCCCGGGCGGGCCGGGAGCTGGCGGCCGCGGCGGAGCGGTACGATGCTGCCGCGCGCCGGGAGGAGCGCTGCGACGAGACGCTGGCCGCGTTCGAGCAGCGCGTTTCCCGAACCGCCGAGGACCGTTGCCTGCTGGAGACCCTGGAGGTGCGCGACGCCCTGGTGCGGGGCCGGGATGCCGCAGTCCGGCTGCGGGATCGGCCGCGACTGTTCGGGCGTCCGCCGCGGGGCGCGGCGGGCGTCGTCGAGGGTTACGAGCTGGCGATCAGCCGTTTCGACAGGATGCTGTCCCGGTTCGACGTGCGGCCGGTGCAGACCGTGGGGCGGCCCTTCGACAGCCGGGTCATGCACGCGGTCGAAGCGCGCCGCGTCGACCGCATCGGCGACGGCGTGGTGGTCGAGGAGTTGCGGAGCGGGTTCGTGCGGCGCGACGACGTGCTGCGCCTTGCCGACGTCGCGGTCAACCGACGTCACGAGGAGGGTTGATGCCGGCGGAAACCAGGGCGGCGGACGACGATACCGTCATCGGCATCGATCTGGGCACGACGAACTCGGAGGTGGCGATCGTCTCCGGCGGGAAGCCCTCGATCGTGGAGGAGGAGGGCGAAGCCATCCTGCCCTCGTGCGTGGGGCTCGACGACGCCGGCGCCGTCATCGTCGGCCGCAGGGCCCGCAACCAGGCCGCAGCTGTCCCCGAGCGGACCGTGCTCTCGGTCAAGCGCCTCATGGGCTCCGGGACGCAGGTGCGGATGGGCAGGGACGCCTACACCCCGCAGGAGATTTCGGCCTTCATTCTCAAGGCGCTCAAGGAGCGGGCGGACCGCGCGCTCGGCCGCAGCGTGCGCAAGGCGGTCATCACCGTCCCGGCGTACTTCACCGATGCCCAGCGGCAGGCGACGCGCGAGGCCGGGGAGATCGCGGGCCTGACGGTGGTGCGGATCATCAACGAGCCGACGGCCGCCGCGCTCAGCTACGAAAGCGGCGCCGAGGGGAGCCGCATCCTGCTCGTCTACGACCTGGGCGGCGGGACCTTCGACGTCTCGGTGGTGCGCATCGAGCAGGGCGTCGTGGAGGTCCTGGCCACCGCCGGCGACAACCAGCTCGGCGGCGACGACTTCGACGCGCTCGTCCTCGAACGCCTGAACGCGCACGTCGAGACGGCGCTCGGGGTCGAGAACGCGCGTGACGACCGCCTGCTGCAGGCGCGGCTGCGGCGGGCCGCCGAACGGGCCAAGATCGAACTGTCGGATCAGCCCTACGTGCGCGTCGAGGAGGACCACGTCGCCACGGTGGCCGGCGAGCCCCGGCATCTCGCGTGCGAGCTGACCCGCGCGGATTTCGAACGCGATCTGGAGCCGTTCATCGACCGTTCCCTCCAGGCCGTGACCACGGCGCTGCAGGATGCCGGCGTGCGGCCGAGCCAGCTCGATCGCGTGCTGCTGGTAGGCGGCTCCACCCGCATTCCGCGCATCGCCGCCGTCCTCACGGAGCGGCTGGGGCAGGAACCGCACGGCGAGGTCGATCCGGACCTGTGCGTCGCGCTCGGGGCCGGCGTGCAGGCCGGGATCGAGATGGGCCAGGACACGCAGGCCGTGCTGGTCGACATCACGCCCTACACGTTCGGGACCAGGGCGGAGGGGGAGCTCTACGGCCGGCCGTACGCCCACCAGTACGTACCCCTCATCCGGCGCAACAGCAAGCTGCCGG
>JAPOVI010000426.1 GCA_026708265.1 Acidobacteriota bacterium | reverse complement strand
TCACCGACCACGGCGCGACCCAGGTCTCGGGGTCGTTGACGGTGTACTCGTACACGAGGGTGTCGGCGTCGACGCGGGTGAAGCGCTCCTCGAGGCGCATGCTGGAGCTGGCGCCCCGCCAGTTGCGGTCGACGTCGAAGTTGGCGGTCTCGACCACCAGGGTGTCGCCGTCCCAGTAGCCGCGCGAGACGCCCGACCACTGCGCGAGGCTCTCGTCGATGTCCGGGCGGTCGTCGAGCGGCACGACGCGGACCGTGTGCACCATCTCGGTCAGCAGCACCACCTCGTCGGGGGTCTGGAAGACCTGGACGTTCTGGTTGTAGCCGCCCGGCGTGATCGGCGGTCCGGCATTGAAGCCCATCAGGCAACGGTCGGCGTTGCTGAAGTCGGTGTAGGAAGCCTGGATCTCCGTGCCGAACGAGCCGCGGCCGGCCGCCTGGCGCGCCCGCCCCTCTTCCGTCATCTCCGGGAGCCGGCCGTTGGGCGGATCGACGATCAGCGACGTGGCCCGCGTGCCGATGACCCGCGTGCCCCGGTCCATCCAGAAGTTGTTGTAGCCGCCGACGCTGCCGCCGGCTTCGGTCCGCCGCGCATCGGCCTCCCAGAGCTCGACGTCGCGCGCCACGGCGGCGTTCTCGCGCTCCGCCGCTTCCTCCTCGGTCAGGAACGCCTTGTCGCCCAGGTCCTCCGGGCGCTGCAGCGGCGTGATGGTCCGGAAGTCCCAGACCCCTTGGAGATCCGGTGCGCCCCACGCGGTCGTCGGCGCATCCTGCGCCATCGCCAGACCCGGCAGCGCCAGGGCGCCGGCCAACGCGAACAACACCATCGAGCGTCCACTCCTCATCATCGGTCCTCCCAAACTCCTACGATGCACGAGGGCACGCACGCGACTGCCGTCACGCTGTCGCAGCCCCTCGCCCAGGTTCTGACCGGCACGCACCCTCCGCGACCGATCGCCGACTACGCGACCATGCCCAGCGTCTCGAACTTGTCGCCGAGCACGCGCTCCGACTTCCGGTAGCCCAGGTACTCCTCGATGAGCGAGGCGTAGACCCGGCGGAAGTCGGTGGTGTACTGCAGATTGTCGCCGTACACGAGCTCCGTCAGGCTGGGCGGCGAGCCGTACTGGCCGCCCTGGGTACCGCCGCCGATCACGAACGAGACGTTGGCCGTCCCGTGGTCGGTCCCGAGGCCCGTGTTCTCCGGCACGCGCCGGCCGAACTCGCTGTGGATGAACATGGCCACCTCGTCCTGCTTGCCGAGGCGCTTCATCTCCTCGAAGAAGCCCCACACCGCGTCGGAGCAGTACTGCACCTGGCGGTTGTGCGGGCTCTCCTGGTTGACGTGGGTGTCGAAGAGGCTTCCCCGCAACCGCACGTAGTAGAGCCGCGCCGGGAAGTCGTTCTCGATCAGCGCCACGACCTTGTCGAGGTCGAGCAGGCGCAGGTCCGAGGGGCGCGTCCGGCTGTAGTCCTCCCACGCCTGGCTGACGAGGGCCGACGCCTCGCGGGCGCTCTGGTTGACGTCGAGCAGGAACTTGTGGACGTCGCCGCGCGGCGCCTGCCCCGTCCCGAGCTTCCCCACGTAGGGCTGCTGCGGGCTGAACAGGTCGCGACGGAAGCCGCCCGGATCGTCGAACACCACCGGGACGTGGTCGCGCGCCCGCACGGCGAGAGACTGCGTCGAGGAGATGTTGACCAGGAAGTTCGGCGTGCCGTTCGGGTCGAGCGCGTCGGCCGTCCGGCCGTACCAGCCGTAGGCCTCGCCGCTGTTCGGGGCGCCGGTGTGCCAGTACGAGCTCGAGGCGAAGTGCGAGAACGACGGCTGCTCGTAGCCCGCCCCGTGGATGACGGCGAGCTTGCCCTCGTCCCACAGCCGGTGCATGCCCACCATCGACTTCTGGAAGCCGAAGTGCTCGTCCACCTTGATGACATCGCGCTCGCGCACGCCGATGGTCGGACGGCGGCGGTAGAGCTCGTCGTTGCTGTAGGGGACGAAGGTGCTCAGGCCGTCGTAGCCGCCGAACCACTCGAAGACGACCAGGATCTTGCCCTGGGTTGCCGCCACCGCCTCCGAGGTCAGCCCGAACAGCGGCGGCAGGGGGCCGATGCCGCTCCCGAGCAGGCCGAGCCCGATGCCGCGGGCGCCGATCTTGAGCGCCTCGCGACGCGACACGCCGGCCGAGTCGAACAGTCTCTTGCTGCGGTTCGTAATGTCCATGGTCACTGCACCTCTTCCAGAGCCTCGTTCAACCGGACGGTCTAGCCAATCTGGTACTCGGGCGTGCTCATGATGAGGTGAGTCACCATGCGCAGCGGGTCTTCCAGGTAGGTCCGGGCGCGCTCGAGGTCCGCCGTCCCGAGCTCGTCCGTCAGGAACGTCACCAGCCCGTCGCGGAAGTCGTCCGCCACCGGCATGCGCAGGAGGCGCCCCAGCAGGTGGTCGACGGCCTCGGCGGTCGTCTTCGCCCCGGATTCGAAGACCATCTTCGCCATGTCGACGCGGGCCGCGCCGCGGGGCGTCGGAATCAGCTTGCGCACCGCCTCTGCCCACGCGCGGTAGCCGGAGACGCGGGTGTTGAACAGCTCGTCCCGCTCCAGGGCCGACAGGTCGAACGCGGTCATCCGCGCCGGATCGCCGTCGAAGGCGATCGCGGCACCGAAGTCGTAGCCGGCCCGCAGGCGGGCACCCACCTCGCCGTCTCCACGCCGGGCGAGGAAGCTCGGGTCGCGGAAGTCGATGACGTCCGGGAACAGGTACTCGAAGGCGATGTTGCCCCGCTTCTGCAGCAGCGCCGGCGTGATCCACGAGCGGCCCTGGGCCCATCCGGCGACCGACGGCGGGTTCAGCAGGTGCTGGCCGAGGGCGATCGTCGTGCTGTTGAAGTCCGGCACGCCCGGCACGTCGGGGGCGCCGAGCTGCTTCAGCATCGTGATCACGTGCACGACCGGTCCCTTGATGTGGGCGCCGTACGCGGCCGGGCCGTAGAAGTCGCGCGAGAGGAAGATGGTCCGGAGCAGCGGCTTCAACTCGTAGTCGTTGTCCCGGAAGACGGCGCCCAGCTCGGCCTGCAGCGCGGGCGACGGATCCTCGCGGACGAAGAAGCGGTAGATCTTGGATGCGATGTAGTCGGCCGTGGCCGGCTGCTCCAGGATGATCTCGAGCACCTCGACGCCGTCGAAGTTCCCGGTGCGGCCGAGGAAGGTCTTGGGGCCGTCATCGTGCAGCGCCTCGTGGACGACGAAGTCGAGATTGTCGAAGTTCCAGCCCGTGAACGCCCGCGCCGCCTCGCGGACGTCCCGCTCGGAGTAGTTGCCCACGCCCATCGTGAACAGCTCCATCACCTCGCGGGCGAAGTTCTCGTTGGCGGCCCCCTTCACGTTCACCCCGGCATCGAGGTAGTAGAGCATCCCCGGATCCTGCGCGACCGCCACCAGCAGCTCCCCGAAGTTGCCCGTGGCATGCCGCTCGAACGTGTCGATCTGCAGGAGCATCTTGCGGTAGTCGCGGACCTTGTTCTGGGCGGTGGCGAAGTGCCCGTGCCAGAACAGGGCCATCTTCTCCTCGAGCGGCCGGTGGCTGTCGAGCATCCGCTCGGCCCACCAGTAGCCGACGCGGCGCGTCTCGAGCGCCGTGGCGCGCAGCCAGTAGAAGAAGCGGTCCGAGACCGGCTGCATGTGCCGGTTCACGCCCTCCGGCTTCACCCGGACGCCCATGCTCGCGCCGTTCCGCATCGCCAGGTCGGTTGCGGCGGGCCGGCTGGGCGGGAAGCTCGCCAGCGTCTCGTCCCAGAATCCGGAGTGCTCGAACGGCTCCAGGTGGTCGTTCGCGATGTCGTCGTAGTCGACGAGCGCGCTGACCGCCTCCTCGGGCGTCATCTCCGCCAGCTTCCGGATCTCCTGCGGCGTGCCGCTGAAGCCGGCCCGGCCCAGCAGGTGCTCGGCTCGGTCGTAGTTCCAGTCGGCGGCGGCGATCGGGGTGAGGTCCCCCGTCCAGGCCGTCGGCCCCGGCGTCCAGTCCGCCGGGCTCTGCGCCGCGGCGCCGGCGGCCGCGCCGAGCGCGAGCGCGGCAACGAGCGCCGCCACGCCAAGGTGGTATCGCGTCCTCATCGGCTGGTTCCCCCCTCGCGTCCGGCCGGCTTCGCCGGCACTCGGGCGCAGTCGTCCCGCGGGATCCCACCATTGTGGTCCTCTGGGCGTCAATGTCAAGTGCCGCGTCGCCGGTTGGGGGAGGTGGAGGCGGCGCCCCCTCCGGCGGGAGCCGTCCAATCGGGAGCGCAACTGCCGTCCAATCGGGAGCGTAGCTGGCGGCTTGTCCGGCGCGTGGCGGCGGAACGCTCGACCACCAGAATCGGATCGGAGCTGCTCGCCGCTACAGGATCTCGTCCATGGTCAGGCGGAAGCCGGGCAGGACGGGATCACCGGATACGCTCACCGGCGCCTCCAGGCGCTCGGGCGCCGCGTCGGCGCGGTACACGAAAACCTGGCCGCCCTCCGGATCGATCAGCCAGCCGAGCCGGGCGCCGTTGTCGGCGTACTCGCGCATCTTGTCCCGAAGCGCCGGCAGGCTGTCGCTCGGCGACCGCAACTCGACCACGAAGTCCGGACAGATGGGGAGGAACCGGCGACGCTGCTCGTCCGTCAGCGCAGCGAGGCGGACGTTCCCGACCCAGGCTGCATCCGGCGAGCGGACCGCGCCGTTCGGCAGAAGGAAACCGCCGGAGGAATCGAACGTCCTCCCCGACCCGTCGCGCTTCGCCCACAGCCGCAACTGGAAGGTTATCTCCGCGTTCCTGTCGCTGGAATCGCCTCCCACCGGCGCCATGATCGACAATTCCCCCTCGGCCGTGCGTTCGATGCGCAGCTCTCGGTTGAGCCGGCAGAACCGGTAGAAGCGATCGTCCGTGAGGCGCAGTTCCGCTGGGAACCGGATGCGCAGCCCCGAGCCGCTCACCGAGGTCGCGCCGTCCGACTTCCGGATCGAGGTGGCCATCCGTTCCACTAGCCGGTGCGCGACACGACGCGGAACGTCCACCAGCCGTCCGGCCGGGGCGAGCCGAGGGGCGCGGGCGGGTTCGCCGGCTCGGCCAGCGAGTGCAGCTTGTCGAGCCGCGCGCCCCACGCCATGTCGAGCTCGGCCGGGTCGAGGATGCGCGTCAGGTTGACCGGGTAGACGGTGCCGTCGAGGCGCAGCCGCGCCCAACCGTCCTCGGCCGCGATACCCGACCAGCGCTTCCCGTCGCAGTTCGAGCAGCTCAGGTAGAGGTTCCCCTCGCGGTTGGCGAAGCAGTTCAGGTTGATGGAATGGGGCAGTAGGCCGGTCCGGATCTGGATCTGGCACAGCGTGACCTGGTTGGCGAACGTCCAGTCGCTCACCGGCTCGTCGTTCGCGGTGCCGAACAGGTGCGACCCGGGCGTGTAGTCGCAGGGGCAGGTGGCCGACCACCCTGCCCAGGCGAGAGCCAGCACGACCACGACCGCCGCCGCCCCGATGCCCGCCGCCTGCCGGGCCGTCCACGTGCGCGGGTTGCCGATGGATCCACTCATCGATGCGCCTCCTTCCGTCTGGTCGCGTTGCGCGGCGCGCGATCCGTGCGGGCTTCACCGGGATCGCCGGCCTCGAGCCCGGGCCGCACCAGTGCCTCCCGCGGCTCGCTCCGGGCCCACCCCGGGGCCGGCGTCTGCACGACCGGGCTCAGGTCTGCGGCATGGAACGACCGCGCCACCTGGCTGGGCGGCGGCTCGCCGTAGGTCGTCGACCGCTGCCTGGGGGTGCGGCCCGCGCTGCAGATGACCGCTTCCATCCGTTCGGGAGGCAGCTCCTGGCCGAAGCTGGCGCCGGCCGCGCGCGTGATGCTCTCGTTCATCAGGGTCCCGCCGAGGTCGTTCACGCCGGCCGCGAGGCAGGCGCGCACGCCCCGCGGCCCCAGCTTCACCCACGAGGCCTGGATGTTGGTCACCAGCGGGTGGAGCGCCAGCCGCGCCACCGCGTGCATGAGCAGCGACTCGCGGAACGTCGGGCCGCGACGCGCCTTCCCCTTGAGATAGATCGGGGCCTCCATGTGGACGAACGGCAGCGGCACGAACTCCGTGAACCCGCCGGTGCGCGCCTGCAGCTCCCGGATCCGCGCCAGGTGCCGCGCCCAGTTCCGGGGCCGGTCGATGTGGCCGTACATGATGGTGGCCGTCGTCCGGAAGCCGACCCGGTGGGCCGACTCCATCACCTCCAGCCACTGTCCCGCGGTCAGCTTGTCGGGACAGAGGTCGCGCCGCACCTCGTCGTCGAGCACCTCGGCCGCCGTCCCCGGCAGCGTCCCGAGCCCGGCCGCCCGGAGCTCCCGCAGGAACGCCTCGAGCGAGGTGCCCAGCGTGGCCGCGCCCTGCCAGACCTCCAGCGGCGAGAAGGCGTGGACGTGCATCCCGGGCGCCGCCGCCTTCACCGTGCGGCAGATGTCCAGGTAGGTGGCGCCGGTGTAGTCCGGATGGATGCCCCCCTGCATGCAGACTTCGGTGGCGCCCCGCTCCCAGGCCTCGGCGGTGCGGCGCGCGATCTCCTCGAGGTCCAGGTCGTAGGGCGCCCCGCGCAGGTTCTCGCTCAGCTTACCCTTCGAGAAGGCGCAGAACTGGCACTTGAAGTAGCAGACGTTCGTGTAGTTGATGTTGCGGTTGACGACGTAGGTCACCTCGTCGCCGTTGACCTCGCGCCGCAGGGCGTCGGCCGCCCGCACCACCGCGACGAGATCGTCGCCGCGGGCGGTGAAGAGCGTCTCGATCTCCCGCTCGTCGAGCCCGTCGCCGCGGGACGCGCGCTCGCACAGGGCCCGCACGGCCGCCGTGGGAGCGGGGGCCTCGGGGCGTTCGAGCCGGTCGAGGAGCGCCGCCGGCAGCGCGGCGTCGCGGTCCCCAGGCGACCACGCGCTCGCGCGCGCGAACCCGTCGGCGTCCGACCCCTGCAGGACCGCCGGACGCAGCGGCTCCGCCACCCACGCGTCGAGGGTCCGCACGTAGGCGGGGTACACCGTGAGCCGCTCCGTCAGCACCTGGCCCTCGCGCTCGGTCTCGCGGGCCAGGCGCTCGAGGTGCGGCCACGGCGCCTCGGGGTTCACGTGGTCGGGCGTCACCGGGGACACACCACCCCAGTCGTTGATGCCCGCCCGGATCAGGCGGCCGAAGGTGTCCGGCGTCAGGTTGGGGGGCGCCTGGATCGCCATGTCGGGGCCGAAGATCAGCCGCGCGCAGGCGATCGTCCACTGCAGGTCCTCCAGCGTCGGGTCGGGCGCCCCGGCCATCCGCGTGTCCGGCTTCGCCCGGAAGTTCTGAACGATGACCTCCTGGATGTGCCCGTAGCGGTCGTGGAGGTCGCGCAGGGCGAGGAGCGCGTCGATTCGCTCCTCCCGCGTCTCGCCGATGCCGATGAGAATCCCTGACGTGTACGGGATCGCAAGCTCTCCCGCGAGGCGCAACGTTTCCAGCCGCGCGTCCGGGTCCTTGTCGGGCGAGCCGTGGTGCGCCTGCCCCGGCTCCAGGAGCCGCCGGGACACGCTCTCCAGCATCATCCCCTGCGACGGGCAGACCTCCCGCAGCGCGAGCAGCTCGTCGCGCGTGCAGACGCCGGGGTTGGCGTGCGGCAGGAGGCCCGTGGCGTCGAATACGGCGCGGGCCGCGGCCACGAGGTACGCGATCGTCGTCGGATGGCCGAGCGCGTCGAGCTCGGCGCGGGCCTGCGGATAGCGCAGCTCCGGCTTGTCGCCGAGGGTGAACAGCGCCTCCCGGCATCCCGCCTCGGCCCCGCGCCGCGCGACCTCCACCGCCTCGTCGAGCGTCATGTAGGCCCGCTCGCCGGGTCGCGGCGGCTGCGCGAACGTGCAGTAGTGGCAGACGTCGCGGCAGAGCTTCGTGAGGGGAATGAAGACCTTGCGCGAGTAGCTGACGGGCCGGCCGAAGCCGGCGTCCCGCAGCGCCGCCGCCCGCTCCATGAGGGCCGGGAGGTCGGTCTCGCGCACGAGATCGAGGGCGGCCTCTCGGGACGGCCGTTCGTAGGTGCTGCTCATCGGAGGTCCGGCTGCGGCGCGCGATCGCGGCGCCCGCACACGCTTATAGCACGTCGGCACGGGGTTGGGAACGACTCCGCGCCTGGCGGGTCGCTGCGGCACACGATGGTGATTCAGCATCATTACTTGCGGTGTCATAATGCCATCATGCGCAGCACCGTGCGAATCGACGACGACCTGATGCTCGAGCTCAAGCAGCGTGCCCGCGACGAGTCCGTCTCGCTGACCCGCATGCTCAACCGCACCCTTCGAGCCGGCCTGTTTCAGGCGCAGCAACGCGGCGGGGGCGGGGCCCCGTTCCGGCAGCAGAGCGTGGCCATGGGAGCGCCGCGGCTCGACATCGACAAGGCCCTGGCACTCGCCGCTCGCCTCGAGGACGAGGAAGTGGCGCGCGAGCTGTCGCTTCGCAAATGAAGGTCGTCGACCTGAACGTCCTGCTGTACGCGGTGAATGCGGACGCGCCGCATCACGAGCGGATCGTGGCGTGGTGGGAGCGCGCGCTAAACGGGGACGAGACCATCGGGCTGGCGTGGACCGTCGTGGTCGGGTTCCTGCGGGTCTCCACGAACCCGACCGTCTTCCCGGCTCCGCTCACACCGGAAGCGTCCATGGCGCAGATCGACGCGTGGCTGGCCCGGGACGTAGTTTCGCTCCTCACCGAGACGCGCGACCACTGGCGAGTACTCCGGGACATGCTCTCCGCCACGGGCGTTGCCGGCAACCTGGCGACGGACGCACACCTGGCGGCGCTGGCGGTAACCCATGGAGCGACGCTGGCCTCGTGCGACACCGACTTCGGCCGGTTCGAGCACCTGCGGTGGGAGAATCCCTTGCGCGACGCGTGACGGCCATCCGTTTCGGATGGACGTCGTCGGAGCCCCGGGGTGAACCGTCGACGTCGGGGGACGAGGCGTGCCCGCCCCTCTCAGGCCGGAGCCGGCTTCGACGCGCCGTCCTGCAGCCAGGCGCGGAACGCGAGCAGCAGGAGCAGGCCGGGAATGGCGACCAGCGCGGAGAAGATGAAGAAGGGGGCCCAGCCCATCTGCGTGGCCATCCAGCCCGTGGGCGCCGTCAGGACCACGCGGGGTACGCCGGCGAGGGCCGAGAACATCGCGAACTGCGTGGCCGTGAAGCGGCGGTCGGTGAGGAAGGCCATGAAGGCGATCAACGCCGCCGTGCCCATGCCCTGCGACAGGTTCTCGAAGCCGATCACGGCGGCGAGCCACCAGCGGTCGTCGCCGACCAGCGACAGCACGGCGAACCCCGCGGTCGAGACGCCCTGCAGCACCCCCGAGACGATCAGGGCCCGGTAGAGCCCGGCCCGCAGATTGAGCACGCCGCCGACGAAGACGCCGAACAGGAGCGGCCAGAGGCCGAAGAACTTGACGACGGTGCCGATCTCGCTGTTGGAGAAGCCGAGATCCAGATAGAACGGGATCGACATGTGGCTGGCGAGGTTGTCCCCCAGCTTGTAGAGGAGGATGAAGGCCAACACCGCGATGGCGCCGCTCGGCATCTCGTCCCGGCGGCGGAAGAACTCCCCGAACGGACCCAGGAACGCCGTCTTCAGCGTCCGCGGCCGCTCGCCGCTCCCGCCGGGCTCCGGCGCGAGCAGCGTCACCGCGACCATCGCGAGCATGATGGCGGCCATGCCGAAGTAGACGGCGCGGAAACCGATCCGATCGGCCATGACGAGGCCGCCGGCCGACACCACCAGCATCCCCAGGCGGTAGCCGTAGGTGTACATCGACGCGCCGAGGCCCTGCTCGGCGTCGGCGAGGCTCTCGCGCCGGTAGGCATCGATCACGACGTCCTGCGTCGCCGAGAAGAAGGCCACCGCGAGAGCGGCGAGCGCCACGGCCCACAGGCGCTGGGCCGGGTCCTGGAGGCCGAGCGCGAAGATGCTCGCGGCCAGGCTCAATTGCGCGACGACCAGCCAGCCGCGGCGGCGCCCGAGGCCGAGGGGCACGAAGCGGTCGAGCAGCGGCGCCCAGAGGAACTTCACGTTGTAGGGGAGCCCCACCAGGCCGAGCAGCCCGATGGTGGTCAGGCTCACCTGTGCGGATGACAGCCACGCCTGGAGCAGCGTGATGGTGAGGAGCAGCGGCAGGCCGCCCGCGAACCCCATGAGGCCGGCGATCCACAGGCGCCCGCTGGCGAGCACCTCCCAGCCGGGACGAACTGCCGCCGCCGCGACCGTCGACGCCATCTTCCTGTCTCGTGGTGGTCGGTTGCGAGGACGCAGCGAGTATAGACGAACGTCGCCGCCCGCAGCGGCCGGACGGGGCGCCCGAAACGGCGGGTGGAGCCCGCAGCGCGGGAGTATAATCGGCCCTATTGCTCGGTTCGTCAGACCGTCTCGACGACGAAACCGGAGCGGCGCGGCGGGCTCCGCATCGCAGCCAGTCCCGCGCCGCCGGCACCGTTCACCACCGAAACGCGCACTACGGGGAGGTACCGAGATGACCCACTTCCATCGGCGCGCCGTTGTCTGCCTGGCCGCCCTGGCCCTGCTGGCGCCGGCCGCGGCGCTCGCCCAGGACCAAGCCGCGCCGCGCACGCCCTGGGGCGACCCGGATCTGCAGGGGACGTACACCAACAAGACCATCACGCCGCTCCAGCGGCCCGACTCGGTCGGCAACCAGGAGTTCCTCAGCGACGAGGAGGTCGCGGCCCAGGAGCAGGCCCGGCTCGACCGCAACCAGGCGCTGCTGGCGGCGCCGCCGCGGCGCACCGTCGCGGGCGGCAACGTCGGCGGCTACAACAACTTCTGGCTCGACGGGGGCACCCGGCCGACGAACCGCACGTCGCTCATCGTCGATCCGCCCAGCGGGCGCCTTCCGGCGCGGACGGCCGACGCCGCCGAGCGCAAGGCGGCGCACGACGAGTCGTATCCGGTCGAGGGCCCGTTCGACTCCTGGGAGGACCTGGAGCTGAACGACCGCTGCCTGGTCTGGTCGGCGGGACCGCCCATGCTGCCGAGCGCCTACAACAACAACTTCATCGTGCTGCAGACGCCCGGCTACGTCGTGATCTTCGCCGAGATGATCCACGACACGCGCGTCATCCCGCTCGACGGGCGCGACCACCTGCCGACCAGCATCCGGCAGTGGCACGGCGACGCGCGCGGCCGGTTCGAAGGCGACACCCTCGTCGTCGAGACGACGAACCTGCGCAAGACCACGGCCAACGCCGGCGCCGTCGGCGGCGACCCGATCCTGCTCCGGATGGACAACGGCCGCATCGACGACACCCTCACCGTGACCGAGCGGTTCACGCGGGTCGACGACACGACGCTCGACTACGAGTTCACGATCGACGACCCGACGCACTTCAGCCAGGCGTTCTCCGGCGAGTTCCCGTTCACGGCGTTCCCGGCCGAGGAGCTGCCGTTCCTCTTCGAGTACGCCTGCCACGAGGGGAACTACAGCATGACCAACATCCTCGGCGGCGAGCGCGCCCAGGAGCGGCAGACCGAGAACCAGCAGTAGAGCACCGTTCCGGGGAGGGGCATCAGCTCCTCCCCCTCTTTCTCCGCGCGTGCTCGAACCGCGACCCGCAACGGCGGGCACGGCACGCGAGGTCGTGGTCCCGCCGCCGGCAGTCCCCCCGCCCGCCGGGCATTTCCCGTCATCCGCACTCCTCGGCCCCCCAGCCGGGGTCGTGCGGGGTAGCGGTCGCCAGCAGGTCGCGCGTCCGTCGTGAAACGACCGGCCCCTACGGCCCGGGGATGCTGCCGCCGGTGGTCAGCCGGATCCGATACAAGGCCGTGCGCGCGGTCATGTAGAGGGTGCTGCCGTCGTCGCCCCAGGCGACGTTGGCCGGGACCTCGTCCGGCATGATCGTCCCCAGGTGCGTCCCGTCGGGCGCGATCACCCAGACTCCGCCGGGCCCGGTCGCGAAGAGGTTGCCGGCATCATCCACCTTCAGGCCGTCCGCCGCCCCTTCCGCCGTCTGGTCGTTGACGTCGAAGAAGACGCGCGGATTGGACGCGCCGTCGGCGCCGAGGTCGTAGGCCATCCAGACCTTCTGCTCGGGGTCGGAGTTCGCCACGTAGAGCGTCGTCTCGTCCGGGGAGAGCGCGATGCCGTTCGGGCGCGACTGGTCGCGGTGCAGCAGCTCAAGCTCGCCGTCCGGGCTCAGCCGGTAGATGCCGTTGAAGTCGAGCTCGCGTAGCGGCGACGCGTCGCGCCCCTCGAGGGCCGAACCCGGGTCCGTGAAGTAGAGCCAGCCGTCCGACGCGTACGCCGCGTCGTTGGGGCTGTTCAGTCGATTGCCGTCGTAGCGGTCGACCAGCGTGGTCCTCGTGCCGTCCGCCTCTACCCTCGAGATCAGCCGATTGCCGTGCTCGCACATCACGAGGCGACCCTCGGCGTCGAGCGTCAGGCCGTTGGAGCTGACTGAACGCAGGCCAGTCCGGTCGCCCTCGAACACCGGCTCGATGACGGGGCTCGTCCCGTCGGCTTCCGTCCACTGGTAGACGCCGTTCCCGCGGACATCGGAGAAGAGCAGGCGCCCTCCGGCCCGGTCCCAGACAGGCCCCTCGGTGAACACGAAGCCGTCGGCCAGCTTCTCGATGCGGGCATCCGCCGGCAAAGCCGTCGGCCAGCTTCTCGATGCGCGCATCCGCCGGCAAGAGCGCGTCGAAGCGCGGGTCGACGCGCAGGATGGTGCCGGCGCCGGTGTCCGGGGCGGGCATCTCCGCCGCAGGCTCGGGCCCCGGCGAGCCGCAGGCCGCGATGAGGCATGCCAACACCCCGAAGCACAATGCGGTTGCAGGTCTCGTCATCGTTCCGTTCCTCTCCCTTCCCGCTGTTGCCGGTCTCATTCTTCCGCTTCGGCCAGGAGTCTGCGCCGCAGGACTGTCGGCGCGCCAGGCGTCTGCGCCGCAGACCCTGGAGGCGTTCGCCCCGCGCAGACTCCCAACGCGCCCGTCAGGGCGCGCCACGTCGCCCGGTGCAGACTCCCGGATGCGCCCGGTCAGGGCGCGCCAGCTCGGCCGACCAGCTCGGTTCCACGCGCGCCGTGCCTCTCGCGGCTGCCTCCAGAAGCAGCGGCCGGACGGAGTAAACTGCCCGAGCCGGCGCGACCTGGCGAAGGAGACACAACATGCTCGCACACACTCTGCGACGCCGCGGCGTTCTGGCGCTCATGCTCCTGCTGATCGGCGCTGCCGCCACCGTGGATTCCCAGTCGCGTCCCGCGATGACGACGGAGGCGGAGTTCCTCCACGCGATGGAGGAGCTCTCCAACTGGGGCCGCTGGGGCGCCGACGACGGGCTGGGCGCCGCCAACCTGATCACGCCAGCCAAGCGGAAGGCCGCGGCCGCTCTCGTGACCGAGGGCCGCAGCGTGTCCCTGGCCCACGACATCATCCAGGCGCCCGAGCCCGAGGGCCAGTGGTACCTCGACCGCCAGGTGGTCAACGTCAGCGAGACGGGCGCCTCCGACCGCTACCAGTACACCGGTACCTACCACGGCGTCATCCACAGCCACCTCGACTCCGTGGCCTGCCACGTGATGTACGACGGCAAGGGCTACAACGGGGTGACGGCCGAGCAGGTGAGGGAGGCGGAGGGCTGCCCGCAGGGGAGCATTCACGAGTTGCGGGAGGGCATCTTCACGCGCGGCATCCTGTTCGACGCCACGCTGCTGCCCGGCAACGACTCCGGCCAGGGCTGGGTGGAGCCGGGCACCGCGATCCGGGCCGCCGACCTCGAGGAGCTGGAGCGCATCCAGGGCGTGCGCGTCGAGCCGGGCGACGTCATCCTGCTGCACACCGGGCGCTGGAAGCGGCGCGCGGCGCTCGGGCCGTGGAACCCCTCCGAGGGGGGAGTGGCCGGCTACCACTCCGACGTGGCGTACTTCCTGAAGGAGCGGGGCGTCTCGTTCATCGGCCACGACATGTGGAACGACGCCTTCCCGCACGAGTACTCCGACAAGGTGCGGCTGCCGATCCACCGCCTGGCCCTCGTCGCGCTCGGCGTCGGCATCTTCGACAACCTCGACTTCGACGACCTGGCTGCGACCGCCCGCGAGCTCGGCCGCTACGAGTTCCTCTTCGTGGCCGCCCCGCTCCGCATCGAGAAGGGCATGGGGTCGCCGCTCAACCCGATCGCGACGTTCTAGGACTGCCGAGGACGCCGGACGTGGCGGATCGACAGAGGGCGCAAGGAACACACTCATGCGCAGACCGGGAGCGACGATCCGAAGGGCAGCGGCCCTGGCGCTGAGCCTGAGCGCAGGCGCGGCTGCGGTTGCCTTTGCGGTTGCGACAGCGGGCGGGGTCGCCGGTGGGGCCGGCAGCCCCGCCGCTGAGGAGGCTCGCGCGGCCGAGGCGACGGCGCAGAGCAACGCGGCACCGCGCCTGCTGGTCCTGCTGCGGGACACCAGCGCGCTGGCCGTCGTCGACCCAGCGGCGGGCACGGTCCTGGGACAGGTCCCGACGGTGAACGGACCGCACGAGGTGACGGCAACGCCGGACGGCCGGCTGGCGTTCGTGGCCAGCCCCAGCGACGGCATCTCGGTGATCGATCTCGAGACGATGACCGAGCTGCGGCGCCTCGACATCGGTGCAGGCAGCGTGCCGCACGACGTCCGCTTCGCCGGCGGCCGGCTCTACTTCACCGTCGAGGGCTACAAGGCGATCGGCCGCTACGACCCGGAGGTCGACGCGATCGACTGGCTGCTCGGCCTGGGGCAGGACGGCGCGCACATGATGGTGCTGAGCCGGGACCGCGACACGATCATCACCGCGAACCGTGGGTCGGACACGGTGTCGATCGTCGAGGGCGCGGCGGCCGGGCCGCCCGACTGGCAGGTCACCACGGTCGCAGCCGGCGGCGCCTACCCCGAGGGGCTGGACCTGTCGCCGGACGGCGGCGAGCTCTGGACGGCCACGCGCCGCGACGGCGGGGTGTCGATCATCGACGTCGGGGCGAAGACGGTGAGCCAACGCCTCGAGCTCGGCCTCGCAGACCCGAACCGGCTCGCCTTCACGCCCGACGGGGCGCGCGTGCTCATCTCGGACTCGGCGACGAGCGTAGTCGTCATGGACGCCGCCGCGCGCACGGAGATCACGCGCTTCGACCTCGCGCCCAACGCCGTTCTTGTCCGGCCCGATGGCGCGGTCGCTTTCGCGGCGCTGCGGGGCGACGACCGGGTGGCGATCATCGACCTGGAGACGCTGGAAGTGACCGGCGAGATCCCGACCGGCGCCGATTCCGGCCCCGGTTGCATGTTCTGGCTGGCGGGAGAGTGACGATGCAGCGCATGGTGCTCAGCTGGGGGTCGGCGTCGGTGCTCGCGCTGTGCCTCGCCGGATTCGGCGGAGCGGGCGGGCCGGCAGCCGGCGAGCAGGAGGCCGGCGAGCAGGAGGCGGCAGCGTCCGCGGCCAGCTTGGAGAGCACGTTGGCGAGTGCCCTCACCTTCCACGCCTCGTTCGACAGCGGCATCGACGCCGACCGGGCGCCGGGCGATCCGCGACTCTACACCGCGCCGTCGTACGAGGAGCAGGACCAGGCGGAACCGGGGCTCGGCAACCCGACCGTCACCGTGGCCGAGGATGAGGGACGCTTCGGTCACGCGCTGCGCTTCGCGGAGCGCAACGAGCACGCCATCTTCTACCGCGCCGACGGGAACATCGGCTACTCCCCGGAGAGCTGGAGCGGCACGGTGTCGTTCTGGCTCCGGGTCGGTCCCGCCACCGACCTCGCGCCGGGCTTCACCGACCCGGTCCAGATCACGGACGCCGCCTACAACGACGCAGCCATCTGGGTCGACTTCACCGGCGAGAATCCCCGGCAGTTCCGCCTGGGCGTCTTCGGCGATCTCGACGCCTGGAACCCCGACGGCATCGGGCCGAACCAGAACCCGGCCTTCGCCGACCGGTTGACGGTGGTGGACGACTGGCCCTTCGCGGGCGACCGCTGGACGCACGTGGCCGTCACGTACGCCGGGCTCGGCCAAGCGGGCGGCGGCACCACGCTCTATCTGGACGGCGAGCGCGTCCCCGGCGGTGCGGACGACATCGACGAGCCGTTCACCTGGGACGTCGAGCGCGGCGCGATCCGGCTCGGCGTGAATTACGCGGGACTGTTCGACGAGCTGTCGCTGTTCGACCGGCCGCTCACCGACGACGAAGTCCGCGCCTTGTACGCCCTCGAGGGCGGCGTCGCGGCGCTGTCGACCGAAGGAGGGTAGACCGTGACGAGCTTCGTCCGCCGGGAATCGGAGACCGATCCGACCTCGCAGACCGACCGCCAGCCATACCGACACCGGATCGGCACGGGGGTCGCGGGCTTGGGCGCGGGTCTGGCGCTGATGTTCGCCAGCCCCGCCGTGACGCGCGCCCAGGCGCCGGCGGGAGACGAGGGCGACGTGCGAGCGGCGCTCGAGGCGCTGGCCGCGCTCCCGGGCGAGCCGCGGACAGCGAGCGCCGCCGGCACGACGCGCGACGACGTCCCGCTCCTCACCCTCGAGAACGGCTCGCCGTTCGACCCGTCGCGCCCCGAGCGCCGGCTCGTCCTCGTTGGCGGTCTGAACGGCGACGCCGGGGCCGCTCGCATCGTTCTCGACGCGGTCCGCTGGTTCAAGACGGAGGCACCCGAATCGGAGCGCGCCCGGTGGCTGGTCAGCGCCCTGCCGCAGGCTCTGCCGAACGCCGGCACTGGCGCCGACGTCGGGACCGGCGCGGATGCCGGCGGAACGCGTGCCACGTTCCCGCCGATCGACGGCTTCTTCGATGATCCCGACCGGCCCGAGAGCCGCTACGTCTGGCGCTGGGTCACCTACCAGGCGCCCGATCTCGTCGTCGAGGTGCGCGCCGGCGAGGAACTGCAGGTGCGATACCGGTCTGCCGGCCCTTCCCGAGGGGCGGAGACTGCCAGCGCGGCTGGCGAGGGCGGCGCGGACGGGGCGAGCGACCCAGACGGAGCGAGTCGCCCGGCCGGTGCGAGCGGTGCAGCCGGTGCGAGGGATCCAGCCGAAGCGAGCGGTGTAGCCGGAGTGTCCCGCGCGGCCACCACGGATAGCCCTGCATCGTCTCGTGAGCTGCCGGCTGGCTCGCTCACAGCCGCGCTGGCCGACGCGACGAATCACACCGGCCTCGGCCCGGTCGACGCCATGCTCGTCACAGCGCGGGCCAGCGATGGCGCGGCCGTGATGCGCGAGGTGCTACGGCGGGCCGGGGAGAGCCCATCCCCCCGGTCGCCGTTGCGCGAGGCCCTGGAACGGCGGATGGCGCGCGAGCCGCTCGATGTCGCGCGGCTGCTGGCCCGGCGCTACCCCGGCGCGGCGAGCATCAGCTACATCCCCGCCCTCGCCTGGGTGCACACGCTGCGCCTCGCGGAGATGGACGGCGACGCGGCGCTCCGCGCCCAGGTGCTGGAGGACGTTCGACCCTGGCTGTCCGGTGAGCGGCTGCCGTTCGGCGAGCGGGTCTCGTTCGCGGCGATCGCGGGAACGATGATCTTCAGTGACCTCGCGCGCGCTCCCGGCCCGGACCGCGATGCCGCGACCCGGCTGGCGGCGGAAGGCGTGGCGCTCGCGGCGTCGGAGACCGCGCCCGGGGTGCCGCGCTACGCGTCCGGCTGGAGTGACGACTTCTACCTCGGGACGATCGCCGCCGTCCGCGCGGGCGATCCGGAGGCGCTTGCCGCGGCCGTGGGGCTGGTCACGACGACGGCGGCCCGCCTGCAGCAGCCGAGCGGCCTGTTCCACCACGACGCCGACGCCCCGACCGCGTGGGGCCGCGGCAACGGATTCGGGGCGCTCGGCCTCTCCGAGCTGCTGACTGTCCTGCCGCCGGAGCACCCGGAGCAGGGCGCCGTGCTCAACATCCACCGCCGGCACCTGGCCGGCCTGCGCGCCCACCGGGCCGCGGACGGCATGTGGCACCAGATCGTCGACGTGCCAGGCAGCTACCGCGAGACCAGCGTCACCGCCATGACCCTGACCGCGATGGCCCGCGGCCTCCGCCTCGGATGGCTCGACGAGAGCTATCGGCCCGTTGTCGACCGCGCCTGGCGCGCGCTGCTCGCCCACGTCCTCGAAGACGGCGGGCTGGTGGACGTCTGCTTCAGCACCGGCGCCGGCCCGACCCGCCGCCACTACCTCGACCGGCCGGCCGTCAACGGCGCCGACGACCGCGGCGGCGCCATGGTGCTCGGCGCGGCGCTCGAGTACCACGACCTGCTGCAGGCGGACTGAGCACATCGACGCCGGATGGCCTGGCGTCGATGGCCGTTTCTCGCAGCGCGGGTCGTGGCGGGGCTCGGCTCCTGGATCGCTTGCGAGGCCGGGCGGCCGAGGGGATGAGTTCCGTATCGGGATGACCGGCAAGGACCCGCGGCCTTGCTTTACTCCATGTTGTGAGTAAACTTACTCTCCATATTGAGTAGTTCGTCGCGGTACTCCCGGCCGCAGATCCACGAGCTCGTCGAACACCTTCGGGAGCCGCGCCGCTTCCTGCAGGTCGTGGCCGGCTCGCGCCAGGTCGGCAAGACCACCCTGGTCGACCAGGCGGCGAAGCGGTGCGGCCTGCCGACACGCTACGCCAGCGCGGACGAGCCGACCCTCCGGGGCGCTCCATGGGTCGAGCAGCAGTGGGAAGCGGCGCGGAGCCTCGCCGACCAGGCGGCCGGCGAAGGCGCGCTCCTCGTCCTCGACGAGGTGCAGAAGGTGCCGGGCTGGTCTGAGGCGGTCAAGCGCCTGTGGGACGCCGACACCCGGGCGGGCCGACCGCTGAAGGTCGTCCTGCTGGGCTCGGCCCCGCTCCTCGTCGAGCGCGGCCTGGGCGAGAGCCTCGCCGGTCGCCTTGAGATGTTGCGGCTGCCCCACTGGAGCCTCGCCGAGATGCGCGCCGCGTTTGGCTGGACGCTGGAGCAGTATCTCTTCTACGGCGGCTATCCGGGCGCGGCGCCGCTGGTCCGCCAACCGGACCGCTGGGCGCGCTACGTGCGCGACTCGCTGATCGAGCCGATCCTTTCGCGGGACGTCCTGCTCCTCTCGCGCGTCGACAAGCCCGCGCTGCTGCGCCGGCTCCTCGAGCTGGCCTGTGCGTACTCCGGACAGATCCTCTCCTACACGAAGATGCTCGGCCAGCTCCAGGACGCCGGCAACACCACCACCCTGGCCCACTACCTCGATCTGCTCGCCGCCGCCGGGCTGGTCACCGGGCTTCCGAAGTACGCCGGGGGCATCGCCCGTCGCCGAGCATCGAGCCCCAAGCTGCAGGTCTTCAACACGGCGCTGATCACCGCGCAGGCGAACCTGTCGCTCGACCAGGCTCGCCGCGACCGCGCGTTCTGGGGCCGACTCGTCGAGTCCGCCATCGGCGCGCACCTCGCCAACGCCGCGAGCGCCGGCGACTGCGCCGTGCACTACTGGCGCGACCGCAATCGCGAGGTCGACCTCGTCGTCCGCGCGGGCCGCACCGTGGTCGCCATCGAGGTCAAGAGCGGACGCGCACCCAATACGCTACCCGGGATGGCGGCATTCTCCCAGGCGTTCCAACCGTCCCGCACGCTGCTCGTCGGCGGCGACGGCATCGACGTCGATACGTTCCTGACGACGCCCGTCCAGCACTGGCTGTAGGCGAGAGACCCGGATGCAAGAAGAACTGTTCCTGCGGCGGATACGGGAGGAGTTTCCCGACGTCACGTGGACGTCGCACCGGTACCTGACGCACGGCTGGGACCACGCCGTCCTGATCCTCGACGAGGCACTCGTCTTCCGGGCTCCCAAGACGGAAGCGTACCGGCATGCGCTGGCGAACGAAGCCAGGCTGCTTCGCTACCTCCAGCCGACGGTCGACGTCGGCATTCCCGACTACGTCTACGAGTCCGCCGACGGCTCCTTTGCCGGCTACCCGCTTCTCGCGGGCCGGGAGCTGGACGTCGCCACGTTCGGCCGCCTCTCCGACACCGAGAGGGAGCGGCTAGCGGAACAGCTCGCCACGTTCCTCGCCGCGGTCCACGAGACCCCGAAGTCGGTCGCCCGCGAGTGCGGCGTGTCCGAACAGGACCCGCAGAAGGACCACGACGACCTCGTTCGTGACGTAGAAACGCTCGTGCTCCCGCGCCTCGCGCCGCACGAAGTCCGAGTCGTCGTGGCGTTCCTCGCCGAACTGGCCGCCGACCTGCCGTCGACGCCTCCGACGTGCTTCGTCCATGGAGACCTGAGCGGAGCCCACATTCTCTGGGACGCGGAGAACCGGCAGGTCAACGTCATCGACTTCAGCGACGGCTCCATCGGGGACCCCGCCCTCGACTTCGATGGACTGATGGGATACGGGCGTGACTTCGCCGGACGCGTGCTGGAGCGCTATCGCGGGCGGAAGGACGAGGGGTTGCTGCGACGAGCGCATCTGTACTTCCGCCGCGGGTCACTGGAGACGATGGCCGACGCACTCCAAGGCTATCCGTGCACCTTCGAGGAAGGCTACGCGGAGTTCAGGGCGCGCTTCGATCTGTGAACTCCAGCGCCGATCTGCCCCCGCGGTGCCTTGGTGGTGTGCCTAGCAGCCCGTGGCGGAAGTGTGTTTCGCTGAGCTGCCAGGTCAAGTGGCTTGAGGAT
>JAPOVI010000114.1 GCA_026708265.1 Acidobacteriota bacterium | reverse complement strand
GGATGAGGCCGCCGAAGAACATCCGCGGCGTCGGCGTGTAGGGGACGCGGCGGGTGACGAGCGGAATGGTCGCCTCGCCGATGGGCAGCACGATCCGGTTGACCGAGATGCCCGGCTCGATCGAGAGCTGAGGCGTCACTTCCACGCGCGGGCGGCGGTATCCGACGGCCGTGATGTTGCCGTCGTAGAACCCTCCCTGCTGGAGCGTGAAGGTGCCCGAGACGCGGCGCTGCGCGCCCATCGAGTACGAGACGAACCAGTCCTGGAAGGCGTAGGCTCCCGGCTCGATCACGGCGCTGGGCGCCAGGCCGAAGGGCCGGACCAGGAACTCGTAGTTGTCCTGGACGTCGAAGCTCAGCCGGTCGCTGTTCTCGAACTCGGTCTGGAAGCGGGCCTGGGCGATGCGCGTCTCGACGGCCCCGCCGCCGGTCTCGATGTAGTCGACGCTGGCTCCGAAGGTGAACTGCCGGACTGCCTCGATGGTGCGGGGCCGGGGGCTGTACTGCGCCGTCGCGAACGTGCGGCGGAAGTCCCACCGGCGCCGGAAGCCCATCTCCGGGATGAAGTTGGCCCCGACGCGCAGGTAGTCGACCTGGAAGGCGTACAGGTCGCCGTTGTACGTCAGGACGCCCTGGTAGCTGTCGTCGTCCCCGGTGTAGTCGAGGTCCGGCGTCTCAGAGCGGGCGTAGTAGCCGTTGGCGTAGAGGTTGTCGAAGAACGCGAACTGCCCGTCGACCCCGTAGACCGCGTTCCCCCGCGGGCCGTAACGCGACAGCGAGCGGTGGGTGTAGATGCCGCCGATGCGGCTGCGGCGGAGGACGTCGCGGCTGACCCGCAGGACGGAGAACGTGGTCGGCTGCGCGCCGACGGTCTCCTGGCTCCCGGTGCGGATGCCGAGCGCGCCGATGCTGAAAGGGCCGACCTTGCCGGTGAGGCGCCCGCCGCCGAGGATCGGCACCGTGCGGCTGATGCCCTCTCTCTGCTCGAGGCCGATGCGCCGGCTGAAGAAGATGATCGGCGCATCGCCTCCGCCGAAGAAGAAGCCGGTGCGCCGCGTTCCGCCGCCCCCGCCGCCGCCCCCGCCGAACGAGGCGCCGCGGCCGAAGTCGAAGATGCCGCGGCTCTCGAGGAAGAAGTCGCGCTTCTCGGGGAAGAAGAGGCTGAAGCGGGTCAGGTTGACCTGCTGCTCGTCTACCTCGACCTGCGCGAAGTCCGTGTTGTAGGTGAAGTCGGCGGTCAGGTTCTCGGTCACCCCGAACTTGACGTCGATGCCGTAGTCGCCCGTGCCGTCGTTCACGATCGGATCGGGCACGGCATTCACGTCGGTGGCGAGGCCGCCGATGGCGTAGGGCTTGACCTCGAACGTCCGGTTGCCTCCGGGCACCTCCATGCCGGTGAGAGTGCCCGCCGCGGAGATGCGGAACATCCCCGGGCCGCCGGAGATGGGAACGCGCGTCAGGTAGACCTGCTCGTTCTTCCACCGGATGCGCCGGCCGAGCTGCAGCCCCCAGAGCTGCGACTGCCCCGGCTGGAAGCGGAGCGACTTGAACGGGACCTGCGCCTCGATCGTCCACCCGCCGTCGAAGCGCCCGGTGCGGGAGTCCCAGATCGGGTTCCAGTCGTTGTTCGGGTTCCCCTCGTCGGTGATCTGGTAGTCGAAGAACCCGCCGAGCGGGTTGATCATGAAGGCGAAGCCGTTCCGGCGGTCGTAGAACGTGTCGAAGCCCATGCTGAAGTAGTCGTTCTGGATGAGCTGGAACGAGTCGCGCTGCATCTCGTTGGCCACCCAGTTCGACTCGGGCGTCGAGTCCCAGAGGCGCGCGGCGACGTAGACGTTCTCGTCGTCGAAGAAGACCCAGGCGTCGGTCTTCTCGGTGGCCGGCGCACCCTCGATCGGGACCTGCTGGACGAAGTCGCTGACGGGCGGCACCACCTCGTAGACGCCTTCGTCGAGCACGCCGTCGAGGCGCAGCGGCTCGGTCAGCGGGATCGCGCGGACGGTGGCGCGGCCGGCGGCATCGCGGTTGACCGTGGCCGGAGGCACGGGCGCCGGCGGGCCGTCGATGATGAAGGCCGGCCCCGCGGCGAGTCCGGCGCCCGGGCGGACGCCGGGATCCGCGCTCGCGATGCGCCCCGGCGGCGGTTCGGAGGGGGGCGGCGCGCCCTCGCCCGGCGC
>JAPOVI010000318.1 GCA_026708265.1 Acidobacteriota bacterium | reverse complement strand
ATTCCGGAATGCGGATGGGGTCGACCGACGCTGCCTGCGCCATCGCTTGCGTCGACGACCACAGCGTCCCGTTCGTTTTGTTTGACGGCAAGGAAGTCTATCGGTTGAGCGACCAGGAAAAATCAAGAGAGTTTGCCGGAAAGAAAGTGGCAGTCGTCGGCACGCTGGACTCCGAGACCAACACGATCCAGGTCGATTCAATGGTCGCGGCCAAGTGACCCATCGCTCCCTCCCGACATCCACGCGGTTTTCGAATACTTCCTCTTGAGCGCAGATCGCGCACGAGCTTCTCGAGCGTCGTCGGTGGAGGACGATGCCAACGTGGCGCGAATCTTCGCCAGTACGCCGGTGTCGACACGGCCTCCCTGCTGCCCAGGCGGGCGGTCACGCGGCGCGAGACCTCCTTCGTGACCTTCCGCGGCCCTTTCGGCCCCGGCCACTTGGCCAAGAGGCCGACCGTGCCTTCGGCCAAGAACTTGGCTTGGAGAATGGTGACCGCGCCGCGGCGCCCGTCCCGGACGCCGGCGTCTCGCGCCTGGCGGCGCAGGAAGCCGAGTCGGAAGCCGTGTGGCACGGCAGCGACACCTTGCTCCTTGAGAGCTTGGACAGCGTCCTGTCGGACAGCGGCTTCCGGCGCGCACTGGGGAAGACGAGGCCGGCCGCTGGGTGCGGCGGATCACCATCGACGGTCGCCGGCACGATCTCGGGCGACAGTGGAATGCGGGATGGCGTCCCCAACGGGATTCGAACCCGTGTCTTAGCCTTGAAAGGGCTAGATCCTAGGCCTCTGGACGATGGGGACCCATGGGGCCGGCGCGACTGACCAGTATACACGGGCGCCGTTGTAGGATCTGAGCGCCTGCCCGCGCTTGCCCCGGCGGGAGGCTCGCGCACCCGCCGGGACGCGATCCGGACCCCGGGGCCGACGGTGGAGCTCCGTGCACGCGGATCTGCAGGAGGCGATCGACTTCCACCGGGCGATCGTCGCCGAGGGCGCCAAGGCGCTGGTCGGGTACGAGCGGGAGAAGGCGCTGGCCAACATGGTGCTGTTGGCCGAGATCCCGACCACCTACGACCGGGAGGAGGACCGGCAGGTCAACGCGGGGAACCTGCTGCTGCGCGGGGTGCCGGGGGTCGGGAAGACCTTCTTCGGGGTCATCCTGGCCGCCATCAGCGGGGCGAAGTTCGCGCGGCTGCAGGGGCGCGCCGACCTGCAGCCGACCGAGGTGGTCGGCTTCCAGATGATCAACCCGGCGACGGGGGAGTTCCTGACCGAGTTCGGCCCCCTGGCGTCGGCCGAGGTCGTCCTCCTCGACGAGATCAACCGCATTCCGCTCAAGTCGCAGAGCGCGTTCCTCGAGGGGCTGCAGGACCGGTCGGTCACCGTGGGCCGGACCAGCTACCGGCTGCCGTCGTTCAGCTTCGCCATCGCCACGATGAACCCCATCGAGCTCGGGCAGGGGACCTTCCCGCTGTCGGAGGCGGCGACGGACCGCTTCGCGATCATGATCAGCATCGGCTATCTCCCGCCGGAGGAGGAGGAGAAGCTGATCCACTTCGACTTCAAGCGCGTCGCCATCGAGGGGCTGATGTCGAAGGAGCGGGTGGTCGAGCTGCGCTCCGCCGTGGGGGAAGGGGTGTTCCTGCACGACGCGCTGGCCCGCTACATCCGGCGGCTGGTGACCGCGTCGCGCCCCTACGACGCCGAGACCAGTTGGCACCACCGGTCGCCGTCCGAGCTCGTCGAGCGCTTCGTGGACCTCGGGGGCTCGCCGCGGGCGACGATCTGCTGGGGCCGCCTCGTGAAGGTCTGGGCGCTCATCGACCGCGGGCGCGACGAGGTCTACCCGGAGGACGTGCAGGACCTGGCGCGCTACATCCTCGGCCACCGCATCTGGCTCGCACCGCACGCCGCGGGCCAGGGCGTCACCGTGGAGGCGGTCATCGACGACATCATCGAGCAGGTGCCCATCCCGTGACCGCGCCCGCGACCCCGAGCGACGCCCTCGTCGCCTGGGACGAGATCCAGGACATCGAGCTCGTCATCGTGCGCCGCATGCGCGAGCATGCCGCGGGCGCCCATCCGAGCGCGTTCCGGGGCGCGGGCCACGAGCCGGCCGGACTCCGCGACTGGCAGCCGGGCGACCGGCCGTCGGCCATCGACTGGGCGCAGTCGACGCTGACGAACTTCGCGCCGCTGGTCACCCGCGAGCAGGAGCACGAGAGCACGGCCCGGCTCGTGATCGTGGCCGACACGTCGCTCTCCACCCGCTGCGGCGTCGGCGGGGTCCCGGTGGCGACGATCATCGCGCGCACCGTCGGCACGCTCGCCCTCGCCGGCGCGCTCTTCCAGGACCAGGTGGGCCTGGTCACCCTCGACGGGCCGCACCGACGCCTCGCGGTGCGGCCGCGGGTGGGAAAGAGCCACGCCGTGCACTGCCTGGAGACGTACCAGGCGGTGGTCACCACGGGGGGCGGCGGGGCCGGAAACACCGCGGGGGAGGCCGGGTCCGGGAGCGAGACGGATCTCTCGGCCCTGCTGCGCCGGACGTCGCTCGTGCCGGTGATCTCCGACTTCCTTTTCGACGGCGCCGAGGTGCTGCTGGGGGAGCTCGCCAATCTCAACGCCCGGCACGACGTCTTCGTGGTCCTCATCGACGCCGCCTACGCCTTCGAGCTGGCGGTGGCGCCCGCCGGATGGACCGAGGTGTGCGACGTCGAGACCGGCCAGGCGGCCCTGCTCTCGGCCGGCGAGCTGCGGTCGCTCGCGGCGGAGGTCCGGGTGTGGCAGGACACGGTCGCCGACCGCGCGGAGGAGCTCGGGCTGGAGGTGCTCCGGCTGGGCGCGGACGCGGGCCGGTTCCACGAGACAGTGGTCGACTTCCTGGCCGACCGCCGGATACGCCGGCGATGAGGCGGCGACCATTGAGCCGCCGACACCGCCATGATGTGGCTGTGCCGAGGCGGCAGGGTGCTGAGGCGAATGCGCGGTGAGAACGGGCGACGATGGGCGGCGGTGACGCCGCGATGAGGTGGCGGTGTCGAGGCGGCGGGGCGGCGGTGACGAGACCGTGCTGAGGCAGCGGCGATGAAGGACACGCGATCCGGCGGCCCACGGGCGACGTTCCTCGCGGCGGCGCTCGTGGCCGGTGTCCTTGCCGTCGTCGCGCCCGCAGGACCTGTCGCACCTGCCGCCGGTTCCGCCGGCGCGCGAGCCATCCCGGGCGCACCTGCCGCCAGTGCACAAGCCACTCCGGGCACACCTGCCGCCGGCGCACAGGCCGTCCCGGGTGTACCTGCCGCCGCCGCGCCCGCGGGACCTGCCGCACAGGCCGCCGCAAGCGCACCCGCCGTCGCGCAGGCCGCCGCAGGCGCACCCGCCGTCGCACAGTCCGCCCCGGGCGCACCCTCCGCCGATGATGGCGCCACCGCGGTCAGCAGCAGTGGATCCATCGAGGCGATCCGCTGCTGGCGCCGGGTGGGCCGCAACGCCGTGTACGTCGGCGAGCGATTCGACCTGCTCGTCACCTGCAGCGTGGCGGAGACGCCGGGGGCGCGCGCCGTGCCGGACCTGGCGGGGCTGGAGCCCGAGTCGCTCTCCGTTTCGCCGTTCGAGGTGCTCGAGGGGGAGCGCTACGACGACCTCGTCCGCGGGCCCCGGCGCTTCTTCCAGTACCGCTACCGCCTGCGCATCATCGGCGAGGAGTACTTCGGGGCGGACGTCGAGCTTCCGCCCCTCGACGTGCGCTACCGCATCGAGCGCTCGCTCGACGGCGAATCGGCCACCGCCGGCCGCGAGCTGACCTACGTGCTGCCGCCGGAACCGGTGCGGGTGCTGGCCCTCGTGCCGGCCGACGGGGCCGACATTCGCGAGTTGCCGGGGGAGACGTTCGGAGACGCGGAGGCGCGCCTGTTCCGCGCCAACCTCACCGCGCTGGGGGCGGCCGTCCTTGCCCTGGCCGGCCTCGCGACGGCGCTGGCGGCGGGGCTCGGACTGTACCGGCGACGCGGGGGGACGACGGCCGGCGCGGCGGTCCTCCCCGAGTGGCGGGTGGCGGACGGCGCACTCGACGAGCTCGCGACGGTGCGGGAGGCCGTCGGCCGGGACGGCTGGAGCGCGGTGGCGGTCGGTCGGGCGATTGCCGCGTTCCGCGTCGCCGGTGCCGTGGCGCTGGGGCAGCCGCCCGCGCTGTCGACCGACGCAACGGGCGCGCGCGCACGCACGCATGGGCGCGCCGTGGCGCCGGGGCAGCCGCCCGCGCTGTCGACCGCCGCAGGAGGCGCCGAAGTGAGACCAGCGAGCCGGGGAAGCCAATCTGGCGGAGCGGGCGACGACCGAGCGGGCGTCGACCGGGAGGGTCAGCTCCTCGTCCGGCGCGGCGGGAGGCGCGCGGCGGGGGCCGTCCGCATCTCGTCGGCAGTGACCCCCGAGCGGCTCGACGGCGCCCTGCCCGAGCTGCGGTCCGGGCGCCCGCGGGATGCGCACCTCGCGGAGACCGTCCGCGACGCCCTCCGCCAGTTCGGTGCGGTGCGCTACGGCCGGCCGGGCGACATCCCGGCCGAGCCCCTGACCGCGCAGCTCGACCGCGCCGCGGAGGCGCTCGCCGTCCGCTCCCGGGAGGGGGCGCCCGCCGTGCGGCGGATCGGCCCGCTGCGGCGCGCCGCGGAAGCCTGGGAGCGGGCATGGGAACGCTGAGCGACCTGCTGGCGCGCCTCGGCTCGGCGGTGGCCGAGCTGCGGCAGCTCGCGGTTCCGGCCGGCGATTCCGCGCCCCTGCTCGAGCGCGAGGCGGCCGTCCTCGTCCTCGGCGGGATGGCGCTTGCGACGCTCGCGGCGCTCGCCGTGCGGAGCCTCCGCCGCCGTTCGCCCGGGCGCGGCGCCGTCGTCCTGCCCGCGCTGCCGCGGTCGCTGCGCCGCCGGCGCCTCGGTCCCGCGGCGGTTCGGCATCTCGCGTTCGCCGTCTTCCTGGCCGGCGTCGTGCCCTTCGCCGTGGCGCTGGCCGATCCGCAGACGCCCCGGGTCGACGAGGAGGTCACCTACCCCGGGCATCGCATCGCGATCCTGATCGACGCCTCGCTCAGCATGAACACCGCGTTCGCCACCGAGCAGCTCGCGGCCGGCAACACCTTCCTCGCCAACGTGGCGGCGGCGGAGCACTTCGTCCGGCGCCGCATGGAAGGGCCCTATCACGACCTCGTGTCGCTGGTGCAGTTCGGGAACGAGGCGTACATCGTGACGCCGTTCACGAACGACTACGAGAACATCCTGCTGAGCGTCAGCCTCATCGGGACGCCCGAGGAGTACCGCCGCTTCCCCGACCACGGGACGCTCATCATGCGGGCCATCAACCGGGGCGTGCAGTTGTTCCGCACGTTCGACTTCCTGGGCGCGGCCGGCAACCTGATCGTGATCTTCAGCGACGGGCAGGACACCCACGCCCGCTTCGAGGACGTGACGCTGGACGCGATCATGCAGGAGGCGGCCGACAACGCGATTCCGGTCTACTTCATCCGGACTGCCTACGATCGGGCGCTCGGCGACCTCATCTCGGACCAGCAGTGGAAGCTGGCCGTCGAGCGGACCGGGGGCCGCTTCTTCCCGGCCGCGAACGAGGCGGCCATCCTGGACGCGGTGCGCGAGATCGACGAGGTCGCCGAGGGGAGCATCCGCGTCCGGCGCTACGTGACGAACCAGCCGCGCTTCGCGCCCCTCGCGCTCGCCGGCGCCGGGCTGTGGCTGACCGCGGCGGCGCTGGCGCTCGGCGTGGCCTGGATGCGGCGCTTCCCGTGATCCCGAAAGGGGCGAGTCTGGTGAGGTCGTTGGTGGGGGACCGTCGATGCGCGACCGTTGCTGGAGAGACCGCTGATGGAGGGCCTTTGGTGAAGCGACCTGCTGGGTGGCGACAGACGCCGCCACGGAGCTCGTCATGACCGGAAACGGGAAGTCGGCCGGCGTTCTCGCCGGCGTCGCGATCGTGCTCGCCCTGGCGGCGGCGGTGCTCTGGTCCGGCAGTCAGGTGGACCGCCGCCTGGCCCGCGCGCAGCAGCGGAGCGCCACGCTCGACCTCGACGGGTCGGCCGCCGCACTGGCCGACGTCGCCGCCTCGTTCGGCGGTCCCGCCGCCTGGTGGCGCTTCGGCGGCCGGGCCGAAGGCGTCGCCACACGCCAGGCCGCGGTACGCTACTGGCAGGGCGACTACGCGGGCCTCCTCGCCGACTACGCCGACGTCGCCGCCGGCGCAGGGGGCGCCAGCCCGGCGCTCCAGTTCCTCGTCGCCAACGCGGCCTACCGGGCCGGACTCGCGGCGGGGGACGACCGCGACCGGCTGCTGCGCTCGCTCGACGGGGCCATCGATGCCTACCTCGGCGTCCTGCAGGAGAGCACGGGGCAGCGCGACGCCGCCTACAACTACGAGTACCTCGTGCGGCTGCGGGCGGACGTCGCGTCCGGGGCCGACCTGCCGGCCGCCGATCAGGGGCAGCACGGCCGGGAGGGCGAGGCGCCCGAGGACGCCTCGCTCGAGGAGATCCGCATCTACGTTCCCATCCAGCGCGACGTCGACCCCGAGTTCGACGAGCAGCCGACGCTGGGCGCGGGCGGGCAGATCCGCAAGCGGGGCTGATGCCGCCCATTCGCCTGCTCCATCCCGACTACCTCTGGCTGCTGGCGATCCCCGCCGCGCTCCTCGTGGTGTGGATCGTGCGCCTGGTGCGGCGGCGGCGCGACGTCCAGCGCCTGCGCGCCGGCCGGCTGGTGCCGGTTCCGGAGCGCTGGGCGTTCGCGGGCGGGCTCGCGTTCTGGCTGTGCGTCGTACTGGCCTCGGCTCTCGTCGTGGTCGCGCTCGCCCGGCCGCAGGCGCTCGTCTCCGTGGTCGAGAGCGCGGGCGTCGACTTCGTCGTGCTGCAGGACGGGTCGACCTCGATGCGCGTGACCGACGTGGCGCCCGACCGGTGGCAACGGTCCATCCGCTGGCTGCGCACCTTCGCCGACGTCCTCGGCTGGCGGCGCGAGCGGGTGGCCCTGGCTCTCTTCGCGAGCCGCGCCGCTCCGCAGGTCCGGCTGACGAGCGACCCGAACGCGCTGTTCTTCTTCCTGGACCACCTGCGGCGCGAGCCGCCGTTCCGCCTGCGCGACGACACGAGCTGGGACACGAACATCGAGCACGGCCTGACCTGGGCCGTCCGCATGGTCGACAAGGACGTCGAGCTCCACGGCCCGCGCCTGAACGCGGTGGCATTCGTCGTGCTCTCGGACGGGCAGGCGTGGAGCGGCGAGGTGGAGCGGGCGCTGGCGCTGGCCCGCGAGCGGGGCATCCGCGTCTACGTCGTCGGCGTCGGCACTGCGGCCGGGGGCTTCATCCCCGAGCCGCCGCGCGGCCGCTACGACGAGCCGGAACCGCCGATCCACGCCGTGCTCGACCGCCGCTCGCTGCGCGCCATCGCCGACGCGGGCGGGGGGTCGTACTTCGAGCTCGGCTCCGAGCCGGACGAGGCGATCGCGCTGCGGATCGTGCGCGACGCCCAGCAGTCGGCGCGCGGCGTCCTGCAGCGCGAGGAGACGTTCACCGAGCTCTACTGGTACTGCCTGGCCGCGGCGGCGGCGCTCGTCGCCCTCGGAACCCTGGCGCTCCGGGAGCGGACGGCGCTCTGGTGGCAGCTCGCGGCGCTCGGGGTGCTGGTCGCGCTGCTGCTGTAGCAGGGGAAGAGCACGCGGCTACGCGAAGATGTCGGCGATCGGAAGTCGGAAGCCGGGCAGCAGCGGGGCGCCGTCGAGCATGTCGGCAGTGGAGAGGAGCCGGGCGGGAGCTCCCGGTTCATGGACCGTGACGGTCGCGTGCCCGGGGTCCACCACCCAGACGGCCTGCGTTCCGGCCGAGAGCCACGCCGTCACCTTCTCCATCACCTCGGAGCGGGTGTCGCCGGGCGATGTGACCTCCACGGCGAGGTCGGGCGCTCCCTCCCAGAAGGTCACCGGCAGGCCGCCGGCTGGGATCCGCTGCTGTCGTACGAAGGCGACGTCCGGCGCGAGAACGGTGTCCGGACGCCGCGCCAGGACGAAGCCGGTCTCGGCGCCGCAGACGACGCCCAATCGGCGGGCCTTTACGTGCTGCCCCAGCGGGACGGCGACGTTCATGATGACCGCGCCGTGCCTGAAGCCGGCCGGCGTCATCTTCTGCAACTCCCCTCGGATCAGCGCGTGGCGCCAGCCGTCGTCCGGCAGGCGGAACAGCTCTTCCGCGGTCATGGCCCGGCCGGCAGGGGGTGCCGTCACGGCCGGGAGCGATGCGGGCTGGGACACGCCTAGCGCGCCCCCTCCGCGCCGGCCGGGGCCGCAGCCCGGGCCCGCTCCGCCGCCGCCCGGTCGAGGTTCCGCGCTACCTCCAGGATGTGCCGGGCGTCGTGGTTGCCCTCGTGGCAGGCGTACTCGTAGAGGGGGCCCTCCCGCTGCATCATCGGGTACTCGACGCTCCAGGGGCGGGTCCAGGTGGTGGGGTCCTCCACCGTGAACTCGTAGCGGATCGTCTCCTCGTCGACGCGCGTAAAGCGCTCCACGACACGCAGCCCGGTGCTCGATCCGTGGAAGTGCACCTTCTCGTTGAAGTTGGTGGACTCGACGACGAGCGTGTCGCCCTCCCACCGCCCCCGCGAGTCGCCCGACCATTCGCGCATGGTCGAAGGCAGGTGCGGGCGGCCGTCGAGCGGGATGATGCGGGCGTCGTTCTCGCGCATCTCCTGCAGGATGACCACGTAATCCTCGGTCTGGAGGATCTGCGTGAGGTCGTTGTAGGAGGGCGGCAGCATCGGCGGCCCCTCGTGGCGCCACACGAGGCAGCGCTCCTGGAGGGTGCGGGTCTCGTGGCTGTCGAACGACGGTGTCTCGATGTTCTGGGTAAGCCAGCGGCTCTCGGCGCGCCGCAACGCCTCGCGTTCCTGCGCGGACGGCACCAGCGGGGGAACCCGTCCGTCGGGCGGGTCCACGATGAGCGACGTGCGGCGCGTCGTCAGGCGCCGCGGCTGCGGCTCGCGCAGCCAGATCGAGTTGTCGTAGTGGATGTTCTCCTGCGTCTGGCGCATCCGCTCGAGTCGCTCTTCCTCCGTCTCCGCGGCGAGGACGCTCCGCGCGCGCAGCGGATCGACCCCCTCCGCGGTGAGCAGCGAGTTCAGCTCGGCAAGCTCTTCCTCGGACAGCTCCGCCTGCTCGGCGAGGTTGTCGGGCCGCTCCAGCGGCGTGTAGGTCGAGCTGGTCCAGATACCCTGGAGCACCGGGTGCCCCCACGGCGTCCTCGGCAGTGCCCCGTCGCCCGTTTCCTGCGCCGCACTCGACGCGGGCGCCAGGGCGAGTACCGCCACCACCGCCGCCACCGCAAACCGACCGTGTCGCTGACTCATCGATCCCCTCCGGAATGCGCGCTCCCATGATGGATCCGCGCGCGGCAACGTGCAACACTGTGGTCCGCCCGCGGGCCGCCGGCTCGGGGCCCGCGTACCCCGAAGGAGGTTGCATGACACGCGCGATTCGCCCGGCGTCCGGTTCGGCTTTCGTCTCGACCACGGTCGCCGCGACGGCCGTCGCGGCCCTCGTGCTGGGTGTCGCCGCGGACGGCGCCGCGCAGACCCGGTGGAGCAAGACGATCGAGGTGATCGAGGCCGGCGGGGCCGCGGTGGCCAACGAGCACTGGCGCTTCATCGACATGGAGCACGCCCCGTTCTCCGCCGAGCGGCTCTACGAGATCCTCACGGAGATGGACGAGAACCGCGACGCCGACGGCCGGCTGAGCCTGACGCCGCTCGTGCGCATCCCGCAGGACGGCGACGAGGACTTCAAGTGGGCCGTCAAGCAGGTGCTCGACATGGGGGCGTTCGGCGTCATCCTGCCCCACGTCGACACGGGCGAGGAGGCGGTCCGCCTGGTGCGCGCGATGCGCTATCCGCCCACGCGCGACTCCGCCGCACCCGAGCCCCGCGGCGAGCGCGGCTGGGGCCCGGGCCGGGCGACCCGCATCTGGGGGGCGGCCAGCGCGGCGGAGTACCACGCGAAGGCGGACGTGTGGCCGCTCAATCCCGAGGGCGAGCTCTTCGCAGTGGCGATGATCGAGTCGGGCGAGGCGGTCGCCAACATCCAGGACATCCTGGCCGCGCCCGTGAGCGCCATCTTCGTCGTGCCGGGCGACATGAGCATCGATCTCGGCCTCGGCCCGCGCGGGGCGCAGAACCACCCGGAGGTCGACGAGGCCTTCCAGACCGTGCTGGAGGCGTGCCGCGCGCAGGACCGCGTGGTCTGCGGCTGCGGCGACTCGCGCAGCCGCATGCAGGAGCGGCTGGACGAAGGGTGGCAGTTCTTCCTGCCGCTCGGAGGGTAGCCGCGCCGCGGAGCCCTCGCTGCCGGGGTCGGTCGGCCGAGGCACGTCGTGTGCGCCGGGCCCGGCCGCGTGCGCCGGGTTCGGCCGCGTGCGCCGGGTTCGGCTGCGGGCCGCGCGGGCGGCGCTCCAAGAACTGCCGGGCTTCGGGTAGGATCTACGCTTCGCGCGTGGCGCAGGAGGAGACGTATGTCAAGCGGCGTGCGCAGCCCCGTACGACGAACTCCAGTCCCGACGGCTCGTCGGACCGTGCCGGCGTTGCTCGCCCTGGCGATGGCGGCGTCCGCCCCGGTCGCCGGGGTGGCCGCGCAGTCGATGCCGCCCCCGGACGCGCCGGCCACGCTCCGGGTGGTGGTGCTGCCGGGGACGGACCGCGACCGCTCGCTCGCCGGGGCGGACTACGTCCCGATGCCGAACGAGCGCCTGCCGCTCGCCGAGCTGGCCGGGCGGGTGCTCGGCCATTGCGGCTTCCGCCTGGTGGACGGGGCGCCGCAGGCGGCGGCGCCGGACGCGACGCTCACCGTCCGGGCCCGCGGCAACAGCATCGGGGGGCGGTACGGCGAGATGCGCGTCGGCTTCACCGGCGCGGACCTCGCGGGCGACGTGGTGCTGGACGGCGGCTCCTACATCCACGCCGCACCGTTCTCGGCCGTCCTCTATCCGAGCCTGCTCTATCCGACGCCCGGCCGCAACGGGCTGACGGTGGAGGAGCCCGTGCCCGCTACGTTCGCCGCCGTGCTGCAGGGCGAGGGGCAGCCGGCTCCGGGGCGCGCGCAGGTGTGGCGCCCCATCCTGGAAGGCAAGGTCTACCTCGACGCGGTGGTCGACGTTGCGGAGAACGCCTGCGGAACCGCCGGCCTGATCCGCGCCTCGCACGACGCGCTGCCGGCGCTCCGCTCGCGCGCCATCGACCGGCTCGCGGCTCGCGCCGCCGCCGACCCGGCCGCCCGGGCCGCGCTGCTCGCGCGGCTCGACGACGCCGACCCCTACGTGCATCGCGAGGTCGCCGATGCGGCGGCGGAGTCCGGCGTCACCGCGGCGGTCTCGCCGCTCCGCGACCGCCTCGCGTCCGAGCCCCCGGAGTACGCGGCCCGCGGCGCGGTGGAGCGCGCCATTGCGCAACTGACGGATACCTCGCCTCCGCGCTACACGTGGCGGTCGCTCGCCCGCTGGGACTTCATCGAGTGGGGAATCACGACCCCGTCCGAGGTCCGCGAGCTGCTCGGCGAGCCGGAGAGCGTGGGCGAGGGCGGCGAGTGGCGGTACGGTTCCGGCTGGGTCGAGTTCTCGCCGGCGGGCGACGGCGGGGGCGGGACTACGGTCGACCGGCTCCGCTATCCGCGCTCGGGCTGGTAGGCGGCTCCGCCGGAGGCGGGGCTGCGGCCCCGGAGGCTGGGCCGTGGCTCCCGGAGGCCGGTCCGCGGTCCCCGGAGGCTCGGCGGGGGCCTGCTGAGGCTGGCCGTGGCCGCGGAGGCCGGCGGTCGCTCCCCGGTCAGAAGTTGATCACGAGGGCGGTTCGGAAGACGACATCGAGCCCTCGCTTGCGAATCCGGCCCATCCCGAAGTCGACGCCCGCGCCTCCTGTCGCCACCGTCTCGAACAGCTCGTCTCCGCTGCCGGCGACGCCGTCCGGATCGACGAGCACGACCCGCGCGACGACGCCGGTGTCCTCGAGTGCTGGCGTGTGCTCGTAGAGGTGCTGCACGCTGACCCGCAGCGAGAGATGCTCGCTCATCGCAACGCCGACCGCGCTGGTCAGAGCGAGCGAGTAGTCCGACATCGACAGCAGGTTGACGTTCAGCGCCGCCTCGTTGTCGAGCTCGACCGCGTCGCCGATCCGGTGGTGATAGTCGCTGCCGGCGCGGATCCCGCCGAACCGGTCGTCGCGCGCCGGGTCGGGCTCCGCATCCTCGCGGGCCGTGAAGCTGATGCCGTAGCTGCTGGACAGCGACACCGTCTCGCCGTCCGCCCAGGTGTTGCCCAAGCCGCCGAACGTGACGTAGCGGTTGCGGATGCCGGCCTCGTCGTTGCGGTCCCAGCTCGTCCCCGCGTTCCAGAAGAAGCGGTCGCTGACCCGCCACCGGATGCGGCCCCCGGCGAAGTACTGCTCCACGCCCGACGTGCCGGGTCCGCGGGCGACGGCCGTCTCCAACACGTCCGGCCGCTCTCCGGGGCGGAAGCGGAGCCCCGGCGCCACCTGGAGAATGCGCTCGCTGGAGGTCCGCGCGCGCACGCCCTCGACCCGGGCGAGCACGCGCACCGACGCCCAGTTGCGGCGAAGGGTGTTGCGGAACCCGAACGTCTGGGTCTCGGAGTTGCCGCCGGTGCGGACGGCGCTGAGCTCCGTCGAGTTGGACCAGCGGGCGGTCCCGTCCTCCTCGGCCGCTTCAGCCGCGCGCTCCGCCGCCTGGGCGCGAACCGTTGCCGGCGCGAGGAGAAGGCACGCGATGAGGGCCATGGGTCGTAGCGGTCGTGGTGTCGGCATGAGGTGTCGGACGCCCGGGCGGCTCGCCGGGCCATCGGTACGCAGGGGTCGCAGGGGTCGGCATGAGGTGTCGGACGCTCGGCTGCTCGGGCCGGGGGGACCGGACGGGGGCGCCGCTACGTGTCCCACTCAGAATACCGGAGAGCGGCCCCGCGAGTCGTGTACGTCCAGTCGTGCAGACCGGCCGGGTTCATGGCTGAGGCGCTCATTCACGTTGGCGACTGCCGCAGGTCGGCCGCTCCTCTCCCGGGATGCAAGGTGCAGGCATCGGTATCACCCTCCACGGGCCTCAACCGGCGCGGCTGATCTCTGGACCGTGCCGGGCGCGGCCCCTATAGTGGTCGGGTCGGCGGCCGCGTCGCGACCCCGGCGCTTGCGGGACCGGAGCCCGAAGGAGGCACCATGCGTGTGAGTTTCTCTCGCGGAGGCCGCATCGTCGCCGCGTTCGTCTCGATCGTCGCCCTCCTCGCCACCGCGCCGGCCGGGGCCCAGGACCGCGACTTCACGCCCGTCACCGACGCGATGCTCCAGGACCCCGACCCGGCGGACTGGCTCAACTGGCGGCGCACCCTCGACGGGTGGGGCTACAGCCCGCTGGACCAGATCGACCGCGAGAACGCCCACCGGCTGCAGCTCGCGTGGGCGTGGTCGATGACGGCGGGCGTCAACCAGCCGACGCCGCTCGTGTACGACGGCGTGATGTACCTCGCCGGGGCGGCCAACGTCGTGCAGGCAGTCGACGCGGTCACCGGCGACCGCCTCTGGCAGTACGAGCGCGACCTGAGCGACATGGTCGACACGGTGCTGCGCCCGCGCAGCCGGTCGATCGCCATCTACGGCGACAAGGTCTACCTGAACGCGGCCGACGCCCACATCGTCGCCCTCGACGCCGGGACCGGCGAGGTGGCGTGGGACCACGAGGTGGCCGACAACGCCCTCGGCTACCGCTACACGAGCGGCCCCATCATCGCCAACGGGAAGGTGGTGGCCGGCATGACCGGGTGCGAGCGCTTCAAGGAGGACGTCTGCTTCATCTCGGCCCACGACGCCGAGACCGGGGAGGAGCTGTGGCGGACGTCGACCATCGCGCGCCCCGGCGACCCGGGCGGCGACACGTGGGGCGACCTGCCGCTGCTGTACCGCGCCGGCGCCGACGCCTGGATTCCGGGCAGCTTCGACCCGGGCAGCAACCTCACCTTCTGGTCGACCTCGCAGGCCAAGCCGTGGGCCAGCCTCCAGCGCGGCACGGACGGCGACGCGCTATACAGCAACAGCGTGCTGGCCATCGACGCCGACACGGGAGAGCTCTCGTGGTACTACCAGTTCACGCCGGCGGAGACGCACGACCTCGACGACGTGTTCGAGAGCGTCCTCATCGACCACGACGGCCGCCGCTCGCTCTTCAAGATGGGCAAGCTCGGCATCCTGTGGGAGCTCGACCGTGACACCGGCGGCTTCGTCGCCGCGCACGACCTCGGCTACCAGGACGTCCTCGACGTCGACGCGCGAACCGGCGAGGTCACCTTCCGGCCCGAGACGTTCCCGATCAAGGACGAGCTGATCGAGTTCTGCCCCGACTTCCTCGGCATCCGGAACTGGCGCGCCTCGGCCTACCATCCCGAGACGCAGGCGCTCTACATCCCGATCCATCCGACCTGCGTCAGCGGCGCGTTCACCGAGGTGGACAACGCGCCCGGCGCTCCCTACTACACGAACACCGGCTGGCTGTCGCGCGGCAGCGTCGTCCATCCCGACGCCGATCCCTACCGCGGCTTCCTCATCGCGATGGAGATCGGCACGGGACGCATCCTGTGGCGGCACTCGATGCTGACCCGCCCCGGGGCGGCGGCCCTGACCACGGCCGGCGGCCTCGTGGTGAGCGGCGACACGGCCCGCAACGTCAACGTCCACGACGTTGCGACCGGCGAGACCCTGTTCCACACGCGGCTGCCCGGCTCGGCGTCGGGCTTCCCCATCACGTACGAGGCGGGTGGGAGGCAGTACCTGGCCGTGCCGGTGGGCGGCGACCGAACGAACGCGATCTTCGCCTTTGCGCTGCCGGAGGCGCCGACCGCCGGCGGGCAGTGAACGCTGACGAGGTGGTGCGCTGCCGACTCGCCGACACGCCGTGGACGCCGAGACGCCGTCACGCCGTCATGCCGTCACGCTGTTGACGCTGTCACGCCGTTGAGGCCTCGTGCCGCTGATGGAGCTGGAGTACGTTCCCCTGCTGCGCATCCAGCGGGAGTTGTACGACCAGCCGCGCGGCATGGAGCGGTTCCGGAGCTACCTGCGGACGATGGTCGATGCCCGCAGCGGCGACCTGGAGCTGCCTCTCGTGGCCATGAACCCGATGGGCAAGGACCACGTCCCGGCCCTGCTCGACCGGTTGCTGGCCGTCGACGCGGACGGGGTCGGCGCGGTGGCGATGCGGGCCGCGGCGGAACGGCCGGCCGCGCGCAGTGTGAGCGGCCGCTACCGGGTGGCGCTCGTCGTCGCCGACGACGCGCACGGGGGCTGGACGAACCGCTACCAGAGCGAGTTCGACCATCGCTTCGAGGGGGCGGCGCTCTACAAGCGCGGCTGGATAACCGGCATCCTGTGGACCAGCGAGGAGCCGTCGGCGGAGGCGGCGGGGCGCGAGGTGGCGACCGCGATCCAGCGCTTCGCGCACGTCCGCCGCCACGGTCCGGCGACGACCCTGAAGGCGATGCTGAAGCAGGAGGGCGAGGCAATGGCGGCGGCCGGCTGCCGCGAGCCGGTCCTCGACGCCGACGATCTCGCCTACACACGAGAGACGATGGCGCCGTACCTCGTGCGCGGTGACCGCCCAACCGCCGTCGCCTGCCTGTACGGCGACGAGGCCGCCCGCGAGCTCGGCTACCCGCCGCTCGGGTTCAGCGCGCGAGCAGGCCTGGCCCTCGCCCTCGACGCCGCGCATCACGCCCGCCAGGAATGAACCGCGCGACGGCCGTCAGGAGCCGCGATCGCGTTCGCGGTCTGCGGCCAAGGCCCGGGGTGGCCCCGCTCAGGACGCCGGCCTTCCCGACGGAAACACGAGCGCGCGGGTCTGCTGATCGGTCTCGGGGATGAGCGAGTACTCGTCCCAGTCGCGCACGATGCGGCGTCTGATGTTCCAGAAGACGATGCGCAGGTCCAGTCGGATGTCGATGCGCTTCGGCACCCAGGCGCCCTCGTCGGTGCGCAGGAACTGCAGCCGGCCGACCGTGTTGCGCAGCGTGCCGGCGATGCCGCCCCAGAAGCGGACGGGCTCGTCCATCTCGAACTCGACCCGGCTGAGCCCGAAGTCCTCCTTCGCGATCCAGAGGCGGCCCGTCGACTTGTTGAGCGCGGTGTCGATCCGCCGGTTGACGGGCAGGTCGCCGGGACGCGGCACGAGCTGGATGATCCAGCAGTCGTGGCCCTCGCGCTGCTCCTCGCCGACGATGGAGTACTGGTAGCGCGAGATGAAGTCGTCGTTCAGCTCGACGCGGTTCTCGTCCTCGGGGCGGGGATCGTCCTCCCCTCGGGCCCTTCGCTCGCGCACCTCCTCGACGAAGTCCCGCCGTCGCTCCCGCTCCTTGCGCGCATCGTCGGCCGTCAGCGGCTCGCCCTCCTGCGCGACGAGCTCCTCGTAGATCACTCCCTCGAGCGGATACTGCTCGTAGGTCGCACGCTCGGTGTCCTCGACGTCCCCGTCGCCGCTCAGCTTCTCGGTGATGGACTCGAAGGTCGCGCGGTAGAGGAGGTCCGCCTGCGTGTTGCGTTGCTCGTCCGCGCGCGCCACGGCCCGTTCGACGATCTCCTCTGCCGTCCAGTCCTGGCCCGCCGCCGGCGCGGCCAGGCTCCCGGCCGCCAGGGTGCCCGCAACGCCGACCGCGGCGGCCGCTCTCCGAATGCCGTCAACTCGCATGATGCTCGTCCTCCGCAATCGCTGGCGCGGGGACCGCCCCCGCCACGAGCGGCGCCGCCGGAGCGGACGCCGCCGGAGCCTCCGCCGGGACGGCCGCATCCGAAGCCGTGGCCGCGACGGACGCCGCCGGAGTCGCCGCCGCTGCCGGAACGGCCGCCGCGGGAAGCGGCGCGGCGTCGTCCGTCGTCACCCGCAAGCCGAGCGCGCCGCTGCGGCGCGGCGGCCGCGGGCGGACGGGGATCCCCTTCCACCACAGGCGCAGCGCCTCGGCGTGAATCGCCGCGATCGTCTTCACCGTGGCCAGGGGGCGGGCAGCCACCAGGCGGGCGACCGACCGCGACGTCAACTCGATCCGCCGGCCCCAGAACTGCGCGTCGAGGGTGGGGCGGCCGCTTTCGTACTGCAGGATGCCGACGCTGAGCCTCGGGCCGACCGGCGCGAAGTGGAAGTCGTAGTGTCCGTCCGCCTCGAGGAACGGCGAGACGTACAGCGCCTTCGGCGCCCGGTAGCGGGCCGCGTGCCGCGACGTATCGGACGCCGGGTTGAGCCGGTGGCGCAGCACGTACAGGTGCCGCTCGCCGAAGGTGTTGTTCACCTCGGCGACGACGGCCCGCAGGGGCCCGCCGGGGCCCTCGTGGCAGTAGTAGAGGCTGACGGGATTGAAGACGTAGCCCAGGATGCGGCACGCGGTCAGCAGGTGGATCCTGGGCTCGCGCAGGCGCACGCCGGCGTTCCGAAGCACGGCCGCCACGCGCGGCGCGGTGTCGCCGCCCCGTCCGTCCAGGTGGTCGCGGTCGTGAAAGGCGACGGCGTTGCGGCGGTTGACGGAAAAGAGGCGGACCGTGCGGTCGAGCCGCGGCAGCTCGTCCAGGTCGAGATAGAACAGGCACAGGCCGTAGCGGAAGGCGTGCACGCGCGGAGCGCGGCGCCGGTGCCGGACGTACCCCGCGTAGAGGCAGGACGTCACGCCGCCTCCCGCGCCTCGCGGACCGTCCGCGCCGCCGCGAGGCCCGCCCGGACGCCGTCCTCGTGGAAGCCGTTGCCGAGCCAGGCGCCGCAGTAGGCGGTGCGGCGCCGGCCGTTGAGGGCGGCCAGCGCGCGGCGGCCGGCCAGGCCCTCCGGCGCGTAGATCGGGTGCGAGTAGCAGAGTCGCGCGATGACCGCCGCCGGCTCGATCGCGGCGGGGCCGTCGGGCGGGTTCAGCGTCACGCAGTAGTCCGTGTCGCTATCGAGGCGCTGCAGGCGGTTGAGGGAGTAGGTGATCCCGACCGGCGACGACCCGCTCCGACAGTCCGCGGTGCGGTAGTTCCAGGCCGCGCAGGCGGACGCGGCGCGAGGAAGCTGCCGCGCATCGGTGTGCAGCACCACCTCGTTGCGGCGGTAGGGCAGGGCGGCGAGCGCGCGCCGCTCCGTCGCGTCGGCATCGTCCAGCAGGGCCAGCGCCTGGTCCGTGTGGGTGGCCAGCACGACGCGGTCGAAGCGCTCGGCGCCCGCCGCGTCCGTTCGCACGGTGACGCCATCGGGCCGCCTCCGCACCGCGCGGACCGGGCTGCGGAGGCGGACCCGATCGGCGAACGGCCGGACGAGCGCCTCCACGTAGCGCCGGCTGCCGCCGACGACCGTCCGCCACGGCGGATGGCCGGCGATCTGCAGCAGCCCGTGGTTGTCGAAGAAGTCGACCAGGAAGCGGAGCGGCAGCCGGCCGATGTCCGCCGCCGCCGCGGACCAGATGGCCGCCCCCATCGGAAGCAGATAGTGGCGGAACAGACCGTCGCCGAACAGCCGCGCGCGCCGGAGGTCGGCGACCGACATCGCGCCGAGCCGCAGCCGCCGCTCCCGCGCCCAGCGGTTGAAGCGGACGATGTCGACCGCCATGCGGTGGAACGCCGGCGAGAGCGCCTGCCGCGGCCGGGCGAAGAGTCCCCGGAGCCCCCGGCTGCTGTACTCGACGCCGCAGCGCGCGCAGCGGACGCCGAACGACATGTCCGCCGCCTGGCTCGCCACGCCGAGGCGCTCGAGCAGCCGGCTGAACAGGGGGTAGTTCGGTTCGTTGAACACGAGAAACGCGGTGTCGAGGGCGAGCGTGCGCCCCGTTCCCCGGTCTTCGACCAGGAGGGTGCGGGCGTGGCCGCCGAGGTAGTCGTTGCGCTCGAAGACGGTGATCTCGTGCTCCCGGTGCAGCTCGCTCGCGGCCACGAGACCGGCAACGCCGCTACCGACGACCGCGACTCTCATCTTCCTCCGGGACGGCCCGTTCTTCTCCCTCCGGGCGCGCCTGACGGGCGCGTGGGAGTCACGTCCGCCATGCAGATTCCCAGCATGACCGATCTTCCGGAGGCGGAGCGGCCGGCCGGGCGTGAGGGTGCAATTCAGGTGCCCGACCTGGCCTGAGAATCCAGGACCCCCAGCCCCGGAGGATCCAGCGCCCGACCCGCCTTCGTAACATACAGCACGGGTCGCGACCCGAGGGCGGCTCCGACCGAATCCGCATGATCCGTTCCGAGCCGCTGACCACCAGCCCGCACGCGACGCAACCGTCGCTCCTCTCCCGCACCTGCCGGTTCCTCCTGGAGCAGCGCCTGACCGCGTTGCGGGAGGGGGAGGTGGAGGTGGCCGACGGCGACCGGCGTCGCCGCTTCGGGACGCCGGCCGATCCCGCCCTCGCGGCGCAGGTCGCGTTCCGCGATCGGCGCGCCTACCGTTCCATCGCGCTCGGAGGCGCCATCGGCGCGGCGGAGGCCTACGCCCGCGGCTGGTGGACGGCCTCGGACCTGACCGCGCTCATTCGGATCGTTGCCCGCAACCCGGAGGTCGCGAACGGCATCGACGGCTGGACGACGCGCGCCGTCATGGCCGCCCACCGCGTCCGGCACCGGCTGCGCCTCAACCGGCGGGACCGGAGCCGGCGCAACATCGCGGCGCACTACGACCTCGGGAACTCGTTCTTCTCGGCCTTCCTCGATCCGACGATGACCTATTCCTGCGCCGTGTTCCCCGGCGAGCGGAGCACGCTGGAGGAGGCGTCGCGCCACAAGCTCGACGTCGTCTGCCGCAAGCTGCGGTTGGCGCCCGGCGACGAGGTCGTCGAGATCGGCGGCGGTTGGGGCAGCTTCGCCCTGCATGCGGCGGCCGTCCACGGCTGCCGGGTGACCACGACGACGATCTCCGAGGAGCAGTACGCGCACGTCGCCGGGCGGATCGCGGCGGCGGGGCTCGGCGAGCGCGTGCGCGCGATCCGCGTCGACTACCGGGACCTTCCGCGCGTCGTCGGCCGGCGCTTCGACAAGGTGGTCTCGATCGAGATGGTCGAGGCGGTGGGCGAGGCGTTTCTCGACACGTACATCGACGTCTGCGACCGGCTGACGAGGCCGGGCGGCCGGATGCTGCTGCAGGCGATCGTGATCGACGACGGCCGCTACGCGTCGTACCGCCGGTCGGTCGACGCCATCCAGAGCCTCGTCTTCCCGGGCGGGTTCCTCCCGTCGCTGGCCGACCTGCGCCGGCGGTGGCAGGCGCGCACGCCGTTCACCGTCGCGGACGTCGAGGACATCACCGCGCACTATCCGCCGACCCTGCGCGCGTGGCGGTCGCGCCTCGCCGGCCGGTGGCGGGAGCTGGTCGCGCTCGGCTACCCGGAGCGGCTGCTGCGGCTCTGGGAGTACTATTTCTGCTACTCGGAGGCGGGCTTTCTGGAACGGACGATCGGGGACGTGCAGGTGCTGCTGACGAAGCCGGGCGCCGCCGCGCCGGAGCGGCAGGGGTGAGCCTCGGAATCGACGCGGCGGAGCGGGGCTGGCTGCCCGACTGGGCCGTGCGGCGCGGCATCCGGCGGCTGCTCCGGCGGCGGCTGGCGGCCGAGCGCCGGCGGTCCCGTTCCGGGC
>JAPOVI010000272.1 GCA_026708265.1 Acidobacteriota bacterium | reverse complement strand
CCCCCGCGGGCGGGAGGCGCTTGCGACCCACCCTCCCGCCCCGGTTGACGACACGACCGGCGGGAGCCGCGAACAATCGGCCGAGAACACAGCGGCACCCGCGACGCTGCTTCCCCCTGAAAACACCGACTCCCGGAAGACCGCGACCTTGGCCTGGAGCAAGGCAGAAACCGAGCGCCGGCGACGCGACGCCGCCACACCGCCCACCCTCGCCCCGATCGACGCCTTCCCCGACGACTACTCCACGGCCGACCAGCTCGCCGCGATACGTCCGACGCCGACCCTGACGCCACCGGTCCGCGCTCCCAGGTCGTTCGCGGACTGCTCGGCGGCGCCTGCGCCGGCTGGCGCGTCCGCCCCACCAGCGTCGAGCTCTACCACGCCCTGCGCGCCGACAACCCCACCCGACGCCAACGGTCCATAGCCACCGTGCTCATCAACGAGGCCTCCTTCGAGGAGCTCGTCAACGCCCATACGGAAAGCGCGTTCACCTGGCGGCAGCTCGCACGGGCCGCGCAGCGCCAAGGCACCGTGCCGCCGCTAAGGATCCGCTTGATCAACGCCTTCGCGACGCCTCCTCCGCGCCCGGAGAACCGATGGACAACCTGACGCTTCCCGAACCCGCAGCCGGGCTGTGGGCCGAGAAGCGCAGCATCGTTCACGCGATACCGCCGAGACGTTCGGCCGGAGCATTCCCCCGCACCGCGGCGGCGGTACGATCCTCGCAGCCCGCTGGAAGCACCGGATCAGCACCGACATCGACGTGTTGCTTCCCGGCCGGAACACCCTCATCGACCTGCTGCAGGACAACGACCGCAACATCGTCAAACAGCTCGGCGGCACCCTCGAGGCTGTCGCCGCCGGCCGCGTGAAGATCGCCTTCGAGCACGGCTTTCTCGACATCTCCACCTTCCGACCCGACCCGCCCTACGGCCACGCCGTCGCCCTCGTCGACGGCAAGCTTGAGAGCGTCCTCTCCAGCCACCAGATCCTGTGCGGCAAGCCCGGCTCGGGCCCGAGGCCGCTGCCGCGTTCCGGGCCCACCGTTACACCCGCCTCGAGATCGCCCTCCACAGCCACATGCTCTTCATCCGCAAGACCATCGGCGCGGGCTCGCTCGAACCCGAGACGTACGCTGCCCAAGACGCCAGCAGAGCCCTCGTCGAGTCCGGCGTGGCCACTCACCTCAACAACAACGGCCCCGTCACCGCTCCCCAGGTCCTCGCCGCCATCCGGACTGCCGTCAACGCCGGCGGCGAACGCGCGATCCTCGACTCCGCGAGCCGATCGAGCATCGACATGATCAACCGGCTCGAGCAAGTCGATCCCCGACGCCCACAGCCGACCGTGCCCGGACAGGCGCAAGCCCGCACCCGCAACAACGACCACGGGTACGACCGCTGACCGCGACCGGGGGTTACCGGGTAGCCACCGGGCCGGTCACGAACGCCGCCCAGCGGTCCATCAGCACGCGACGCTGGTCGAACAGGACGCTGCGCGCGAGTCTCCGCTCGACAGCCCCGCCCACCACGTGGGCAAGGGCCAACTCCGCCACGTCCCTCGTCGCCCCGGACCGCTCCGCCGCCCACGTGCGGAAGCTCGACCGGAAGCCGTGAACGTCCGCATCCGTTCCCGTCGCCCGCCGCAGCGCAATCACCAAGGTGCCGCCGTTGAGCCGCCGACCGCCCACACCGGGGAAGATCAGCGAGTCGGCCGCGCCGTCGGAATGCGCCCGCATGCCCTCCAGCACCGCCACGGCCGCATCCGACAACGGCACCCGATGTTCCGACCCCGCCTTCATCCGCGAGGCCGGCACGCGCCACTCCCGCGCCTCGAGGTCGACCTCGCCCCACGTCGCCCCGCGAGCCTCGCCCGACCGCACGGCCGTCAGCGCCGTGAAACGAAGCGCCGCCTTGGCGGCCGGACCCGCCCCCGACGCCGCGACCGCCACGAGCGCCGCGGGAACGTCCGCGTACGGCAACGCCCGCCGATGCGTCCTCGCCTTCGGGCTCTTCGGCAAGGCCGCGTCGATCACTTCGCCCGCCGCGTTCACGTCGACATGGCCGAGCGCCTGCGCTGCGGCGAGCACGCCCCGGACCCAACCGCGCAAGAGCTTGCCCGTCGCCGGCTTGTCGCGGTAGACCGGTCCGAGCACCGAGAGCACCGCCGCCCGGTCGATCT
>JAPOVI010000153.1 GCA_026708265.1 Acidobacteriota bacterium | reverse complement strand
CAGTTGACGCTCGACTTCAGCGCCGTGCGCGGGGAGGCCCGGCCGGCGAAGGTGCTCGCCCTGACGCGGCGCCCCGCCGCGGGCGGGCCGGGGTTGCCGCCGCACCGGCAGCGCTGGGAGCCCAGCCGCGCGCAGGCGGCCCGCGCCGCCCGCTGTTTCCTGGAGGGCTCGGCGCTCGACGAGGGCCCCGCCGCCGACCCGGAGCGGGCGGCGGAGGCCTACCGCAAGGCCCTGACGCTCGACCCCAACCTGGTGCCGGCGCTCGTCAACCTCGCCAACGTGCACTACGCGCGGGACCGCTTCGTCGAGGCGCAGGCGCTCTACGAGCGGGCGCTGGGGCTCGAGCCGGGCTGCTTCGAGGCCTGCTTCAACCTCGGCAACATCCACCACGACCTCGAGCGCTACCCCGCGGCGCTGGCCTGCTATCGCGAGGCGCTCCGGCTGCAGCCATCGTACGCCGACGCCCACTTCTACCTGGCCGTGACGCTCGAGAAGATGGGGCACGCCGCCGACGCCAAGACGCACTGGCGCGCCTACGGACAGCTCGCCCCCGAGGGCGAGTGGATCGACCTGGCGCGGGAGTACAGCGAATAGCCGTCAGTAGTCGAAGTCGGCGTCCCGCCGGCGGGCGCTCCGGCGCGCCTTGTAGAACTCGCACTCGGGGCACCAGGACTCGGCGTTGAAGCCGTTCCGCCCGGCATAGGGCTGCACTTCCGGGTGGGAGCAGTACTCGGCGGTCCCGTCGTCCTGCGGGGCGTGCCAGCGGCACGACCGGAAGCGGGCGAGGGACGCCGGCACGTTCTGCCGGGCGGACGCGTCTTCCGGCGATTCCGCTGCTTCGTCCGGGGTGCTGGAGGCGGTCTGGGCGGGTGCGACGGCGTCGTCGACCATCGATGCAAAGCCTCCGCGACCCCTACCGGGCGCGGAAGGTGATGATGCCGCGGGCCGGATCGTAGGGCGAGACGCCGACGGTGACCCGGTCGCCGGGCACGACCTTGATGCGGAAGCGGCGCATCCGCCCGCTCAACTGGGCGAGCACCTCGTGTCCGGAATCGCACTGCACCCGGTACAGGCCGCCGCTGTGCACCGCGACGACGGTTCCCTGCACGTCGATGAGGTCGTCTTTCGCCAAGGCGGAGGATTATAGCAGTCTCGATCTACCATGGCAGAGATGAACGCCACGGTGCTCGACGTCCTCACCGCCGTGCTCTCCCTCGTCAGCGGTGTTCTGGTAGTCAACAGCAAGGTCGACCGGCTGACCGGCCGGGTCGACGCACTCGAGGGCACGCTGCACCTTGTCGTCACGGGAATCCTCGCCCGGAAGCCGTCCGGCGCCGCATCGCCGTTCTGCGGCGCAAGCTCCTAGCGCCGCCAACCCGTCGCGCGCTCCGGGTCGGCCCCAGCCCCCACCGTCCCAGGAGCTTGCGCCGCGGCACGCACTCCGTTGGCGTTCTGCGGCGCAAGCTCCTAGAGCAGGCGCACGGCCTCCTCGATGCGGCGGGCGGCGGCGCGGTAGTCGTCGGGGCATGCGATCGGGGCGCCGAACGCCACCCGCACGCGCCCGGGCCGGGCCATGCGCCACGACTGGTGCAGGACACGATCGAGCCCCTCGATGCGCACCGGCACCACCGGCAGCCGGAGGCGGGAGGCGATCATCCCGACCCCCGGCTGGAACGGAGCGATCTCGCCCTTCCGGGTGCGGCGGCCCTCGGGGAAGATGAGCACCGACGCGCCGCCCTCGACCAGCTCGCCGAGGTAGCGCAGGGTTTCGCGGGCGCCGGCCTCGCGCTGCGGCAGCGGCACCACGTTGAAGCAGAGCACGGCCAGGCGGTAGCTCAGGCCCTTCGTGAAGCGCTGCCGCCGCGAGTGCCGCTCGGGGTGGAAGTGGGCCCCGAACCACTCCCGCGCCGCGGCGATGGCGACCCGGGCGCGCCGCGCCGGGGGGAGGGCGGCCAGGACGACCGGGCCGTCGAGATGACTCTGGTGGTTGGCGGCGAGGACCACGGGCCCGTCGATGCCGGCGAGCCGGTCCAGCCCCTCGACCCGGATCCAGGCGAAGACGCGCGTGAGGGGGAGGAGGAAGAAGCCGAGCGCCGCCCGCCGGAACAAGGCTGGCGCCCACCCCCGGTTCCAGGTCGGGAAGCGGCTCGGCGCCCGGCGGGCGCCCGCCGCGGCGACCGCGCCG
>JAPOVI010000006.1 GCA_026708265.1 Acidobacteriota bacterium | reverse complement strand
CGGCGGTCCGGGAGTTGAGGACGGCGGTGGAGGCCCGGCCCGGGGGCACCGCCATCGGCTCGGGCGGCGTCGCGCCGGCGCAGGCCACGGTGGCGTCTACGCGGGTGTAGTTGCGGACGCCCTCCGGACCTTCCTCGGCCTGGAGGCCTGCGGCCTGGACGCCGGCCGCGGGCGCGGCGAACGCGGCGGGTGAGAGGGCGAGCGCGCCGGCGGCCGCGCCGGCGAGGAGGATCGCGAAAAACGCCGGAACCCGACCCGATCTTGACTGTTGCATGACCGGAGATTGTAGCATCGGGCGGGACGGATTACTCGATCACGCGGAGCGCGCCCGGCTCGTCGTGCGGGGCGGGCGGCGCGGAAGGAGCCTGTCGTGCCAGACGTCGTTCACACCAGCCGCATGCGGATCGAGCGGGTCAAGGGACCGATCCGCGAGATGTTCCTCGAGGGGTTCGATGCGCCGATCCGCTTCGGGGTGCACGGGGGCATCAAGAAGTTCTACGGCGTGGAGCCGGACGAGGAGGTCCCGGCGACGCTCGACTACATGGTCGGTGCCGTCGGCGGTTGACTGCTCGGCACCCTTGCACGCGCACTGGAGGTGCGCGAGATTCCGGCCACTCCCGACAAGATCCGGGCCTCCGTGGAAGGTGACATCGAGGCCATCGACAAGGTGCTGCGCATCACGCGCATCCGCGTGCGCTACGACCTGACGGTCCCGCGCGGAAAGCGCGAGGCCGCGGAGCGCGCCGTCGAGCGCCACCCGCGCGGCTGCCCTGCCGCCAACAGCGTGGAGGGCTGCATCGACCTGGACATCGCGGCGAACATCACCGAGGAGTAGCCGCCGGGGAGGCAGCGCGTGCCGGCCGAATGCCTGGTGGAGTGGCGTCCCTGGGGCGGCGCCGCCTTCCAGGAGGCGGGGGCCGGGCGGATCCCCGTGCTCCTGGCGGTCGGTCCCTGCTGGTGCGCCGCCACCGCAGAGATGATGCGGGCGGCCTACGCCGACCCGGCGGTAGCCGACCTCGTTCGCAACCGGTTCGTCCCGGTCCGCGTCGACCCGGACGCGCGGCCGGACATCGGCGACCGCTACAGCTTGGGGGGCTGGCCGACCACCGCCTTCCTGACCCCCGACGGCGAGGTCCTCGGCGGTGAGACCTACGCCACCCCGCGTCGGATGCGGGAGCTTCTGCCACGTGTCGCCGACGCGTTCGCGGCGCAGCGCGAGGGGTTCGCCGGGCGCGGCGTCCCCGCCCCTCCGCGCGCCGTCGTGCCCCCCGCCGCGCAGCCGGACGCGGATATCGAAGGGTGGCTGGCGGAGCGCCTCCGGGCCGACTTCGATCCCGTGCACGGGGGCTTCGGCGCCGGTCCGAAACGGGTGCACGCCGCCGCTCTCGAGTTCGCGTCCGCGAGCGCCGGCGTCGGCGAGCCGGCGCTCGCGCACATCACCGACCGCACCCTCGACGCGGTGGCCTGGGGTGGCCTGTACGACCACGAGGAGGGTGGCGTCTTCCGCTACTGCGCGCGGCGCGACTGGACGGAGCCGGCGACGGAGAAGCTACTCGACGTCAACGCGGCGGTGCTCGGCCTGTTCCTGGCCCGCGAGGATGAGGGTTACCGGGAGCGGGCGGACGGCGTGATCGGCTACGTGCGGCGGACACTCGCGGACGGTGTGGCCGGCGGCTTCTTTGCCAGCCAGCGGGGCGATGCGGCGTACTACGCGGCAGCGACCGGCCGACCGGGGCGCGGCGCGCCGCCTCCCGTGGACCGCTCGGTGTATGCGGATGCCACCGCGTCGATGGCGCGGGCGTTCGCGCGGGCGGCCGCGGTGCTCGACGACCCGTCGCTCCTCGATTGCGCCGTCGCGGCCATCGAGCACGTGGTGGCCGGCACCTACGAGCGCGGCGGCGGGATCGCGCACCGCGCCGGCGACCGAGCAGGCGTGCGCGGGTTGCTCGCCGATCAGATCCGGGCGAGTGCGGCGCTCCTCGACCTGCACGTCCTGACCGGCCGCGAGGCGTACGTCGACGTGGCCCAGGAGCTGATGCACTTCGCCACGCGACGCCTGTGGGACACGGCAGGGGGCGGAGGCTTCCTCGATCGGGTCCACGCTCCGGATGACGTGGGTCTGCTGCGGGAGCCGGTGCGCCCGTTCACGGCCAACTGCGAGGCGGCGTGCGTGCTCGTGCGCCTGGCCCGCGTCACCGGTCAGCCGGCGTTCCGGGAGCAGGCAGTCTCCGCGCTCGCTTCGCAGACGCCGGTTGCCCGGGCGTACGGGGTCGACGCGGGACCCTACGCCCTGGCCCTTCGCGAGCTCGCGAGAACAGGCTAGCGCCGCCAACCCGTCGCAGGCTCCGGGTCGGCCCCAGCCCCCACCGCCCCAGGAGCTTGCGCCGCGGCACGCACCCGGTTGGCGTTCTGCGGCGCAAGCTCCTGGCGCCGCCTAGAAGCGGAAGCGGAGGCCGGCGCCGGCTTGAACGCCCCCGACGTCCACCGATTGGGCGCCGTCGGGGAAAGCGATCTCGACCGAGCCGCCGGTGTAGCGCACGAACACCCCGACCCCGAAGTAGCGGGTCAGCAGGTAGGTCACGTCGACCGCCGCGTTGTAGCCGATGCCGTTTCCTTCCTCCACCGTGGTAGTGATGCCGGCGATCTCCACCGCGGTGTAGGGAGCGGCCTCCGTGAGGCGGACCGCGGTCACGGTGTCGTGACGAAGCCGGAACCAGGATGGTCCTGCGGATACGGCGAGATGGACGCGTTCCGATACCGGCAGCACGTAGACCAGCGGAACATGCACGCCCACCTGCTGTTGTCTCAGACCCGGCAGCTCGAGGGAAGCCGTGCGATGCCGGTTCGTGAACAGCGGCGACGGAACGGAGCCCGAGACAGAGGTGGTGCCGCGCGCGTTCAGGACCGTCGCGCCGAGGCCGATTCCCAGGTCGCGCCAGACGCGCACGCCGAGCCAGGCGTCGAGCAGGCCGCCGCCAGACGAGGTCATGGTGCCCTCGTAGGTGGCCCGCTCGCCGTACAGAGACTCCGCGAGGGCGTGCGTCACGCTCCGATCGTCGGCCTGCACGGCGCCGTTGATGTTCAGGAACCCGTTCCACTGAGCATCCGCGCGGCCGGCGCAGAGCAGCGTGACTGCGAGCAGCACGAGTGCACCGCAGACGGTCGGCGGCCGGGCGGAACTCGCGGGACGCAACGTTCGGCGTCCGGCTGCGTAGGTGGGCGGAACAGATGGCAAGAGTGGGGACATGGTAGCACAGCGCGGTCGCGCGGCGGTGGGCCCACGCCGCCTGGGCCTCACCTCGCCCGTGTCGGCGTAGCTGCGGTTCCTCGCCGCCGGACTCACGACGGGTGTCCCTGCGCGGACAGGAAGCCCAGGTCCGCCTCGGCGACCCCGCGGCGCCCGGTGTCGCGGCGGATCGTGTCCATCAGATCGTAGAGCCGCTCCAGCTTCCGGACGAACACGCCGATGTCGTAGCCCGCACCGGTGACCGCGGCCGCGGCGGCCAGCTCTGCACGCCGGGCCGGGTCCCGGAGGAGCCCGACGAGGGCGCGCGCCAGCGCTCCGGCGTCCCGCTTCGGCACGACGATCGCGTCCCGGTCAGGGTGCAGGATGTCGGACAGGCCGTCGGCGTCGGTGGCGACGATCGGCCGGCCGGCGGCGAGGGCTTCGAACGCCGTGAGCGGCGTCCCTTCCCACAGCGACGGGAACGCCACGACGTCGAACGCCGCGAGCGCGCCGGCCACGTCGCGCGTGAAGCCCGCGAAACGCACCCGCCCCGCGACGCCGAGGCGCTCGGCCAGCGCCTCGAGGTCGCTACGCAGCTCGCCCTCGCCGACGATGCAGAAGTGCGTGTCGGGCGCTTCGGCGAGCACGATGCGGGCCGCCTCGACCAGGTACTCGTTGCCCTTCGCAGGCATCAGACGGGTGGTCGTTCCGACGACCGGTCCCCGGTCGGGCAGGCCGAGCTCCGACCGGATGGCTCGTACCTCGTCAGGCGCCCGCCCGCCGGCGAAGTCGTCGACCGGCACCCCGTAGTAGACGAGTCTCGTCCGCGCTGCCGGGACCAGGCGCGCCCGCGTGACGAACTCCACCGTCGACCGCGACACGCCGATGGCGAGATCCGTGTACGGCGCGAGCAACCGGTCGGGCAACTTCTGGAACCACGGCGTGTCCGTCAGGTTCGCGTGCTCATGCAGCAGGACCGGCCATCCGCGGCGTGCGGCGGCAAGGCGCCCGAACGTGGTGGCGCCGTAGCCGTGCAGGTGGAGCATGTCGGTCTCGCGCCGGTCGAGCTCCGCAAGGAGCGCCGGCAGCGTCAGGGGGTCGAAGCGGGACCGCGACAGGTAGGTGACGTCGATGCCGTGGTCTTCGAGGCGCTCCCCGGACGTGTCCGGTGAACGCAGGCTGATGAGGCTCGCGTTGAAGCGCGCGGGGTCGAAGCGCGGCAGCATCCAGGTGAACAGACGCTTGACGCCGTGCATCCGCGAGCCGGGCCAGCCCAGGTGGTCGCAGACGTGAACGACGTTGAGGCGCCGCGTTCCTGCCAAGGCCATCCCTGCCTCCAACGGCGCGAGGCGCCGCGACGAAGTCCCCGCGACCGGAGCGACCGACGGCGCGATGGCGAAACGCGCGCGGGATTCGCAGGGTGAGAGGAACGTATTCATGATACCATGTGCGTCGCTTCATGAACCCGCGCCGCTTCCTGGGTCGCTCGCTCCTCGGGACCGCCCTGTTTGCATTGTGGGCATGCTCCGACTCGACTCCTACTTCGCCGACTGCCCTCACCGTCGCCTCACAGGCCGCACCGACCGTGGCCGATTCCGCGTCCTGGGTAGGGGAGCCCGCCGGGGTTACGAGCATCACCAGTTCCGACTCCCTTGGAATGCGCGTCCCGCTCGCGGCCTCGGTGACGCAATCGGTGACGCATGACGAGAGGCAGCCCGGGTGCCACGGCTTGAAGGCAATCCCTCCCGGCGTCGTTTCCCCTGCGGGTGGCATCGTGATAGGCCGCGGCAACGTAGTGCTGACGGCCCGCAACGCCGCGTGGAGACATGCCGACGAGGTGCCCGGGATCGCGAGTCTGCCCTTCACGTATCGGTTCGAGCTGTACGAGGGTGCCGCGCAAACCCCGTCGTTCGTTCGCGCGGAGCAGCAGGGTGCCGACGGGACGACAACGCACACCGTGGCGGAGAGGTTCCTCAGCGACGACACGGCATACCGCTGGCAGGTCCGGGCGGAGCATGGCGGGCACGCCTGTGTCTCGGAGGCGGCCCGGTTTCGAACGAGACCCGGGACGCTCGGGGCGCCGACTCCGATCTCTCCGCCCAACGGTGCCAAGGGCGTTCCGTTGCCGGTACGGCTCCGTGTCGAGAACGGAGCCGCGACCGGCAACGTCGGCGCCGTTACCATTCGTTTCGAGGTTGCTCCGACCCCGGCGTTCCGGGCCGACGAGATACTCAGGATCCCTCCCGTCCCCGCCGGAAACCGCTACACCAGCGTGTCGGTCCCCGGGAACCTGACGGCGCCCGCGACGACGTACCATTGGCGCGCCAGGGCCCTCGGAGCCCGAGGGATCAGAAGCGAGTATTCGCGCCCTCGGTCGTTCACTACGGCGGAACGTCCAGCTCCGGGCGGCGGCGACGCCATAGACCCGTCCACCGTGCGATGGTTGCACACGAACGTGACTCGCTGGCCACAGACGTCGACCATCACCGATATCCGGATCCGGGATGTACCTGCGGGCGGAATCTGCATCGAGCACACCCAGTCGGGATCGTGGCCCGGCGTGAACGGCAAACTGGGGTCCTTCGTCGCCGGCAACGCCTGGGTGTTTGCGAACATCGGCGGCACCTGGTACGGCGCCACATACGACTGGCTGAGGCCCGGTCAGATCTGCAAGCTGACCGTGGCCGGCAAGCACGACCGGCCATCGGTGGAGCTTGGGCCCCACACCAAGCAGCCGCCGGTCCAGGGATGGGTTCCCAGATCCGGTGAACAGGTCGGCTTCATGGTGAGCACTCTGGCCCGCTTCGGCCCCGAGGGGAACCGCCAGGAGCGGTCCAACATCGTGGTCGTCACGTGGCCGTAGGCCCCGGGGGGACCGGCGCTCAGGCGGAAGTCGTACGCTTGCGGTCGCCGTACTGCCGCTCGTAGCAGGCGCGGTGGGCGGCGCTCCCTCCGGGATTGGGCGCCACCAATCCTCAGGGGATGCTCACCTCGGAACGGTCGCCCAGCATGAAGCGGAGCGCCCGCGGTTTCCCCGGGTGCCGCGCGATGGTGACGTTGCGGCCGATGAGGCTGTCCGTCACCCGCCCGGCGAGCCCCGTGATGCGGCTCCCCTCCATCACGATGCTGTGCTCCACCTCCGAGCCGCTGATCTCGACGTCGCGCATGATCGCCGTGAACGGGCCGACGTAGGCGTCGGAGATGCGGGCCCCATGCCCGATGATCACCGGGCCGCGCACCACGGACCGCGTGATGACCGCCCCCGGCTCCACCGCCACCTTGCCCTCCAGGCGCGAGGCGCCGTCGACGTCACCCTCGATGCGCCGGGGCAGGCTGTCGAGGATGAGGCGGTTGGCCTCCAGCATGTCCTCCAGGTGCCCGGTATCCTTCCACCAGCCGTCGACCACGTGCCGCCGCACCTCGAGGCCGCGGTCGATGATGTCCTGGATGGCGTCGGTGATCTCCAGCTCGCCGCGCGCGCTCGGCCGGATCCGCTTCACGGAGTCGAAGACCTCCGGACCGAACATGTAGACGCCCACCAGGGCCAGGTTGCTCCTCGGCGCGGCGGGCTTTTCGACCAGGCGCACGACGCGGTCGCCCTCGGTCTCGGCCACCCCGTAGAGCTCGGGGTGCGCCACCGGGGTCAGCAGGATCTGCGCCGCCGGGCGCCGAGCCGCGAACTCCTCCACCAGCGGCACGATGCCGTGCGCCAGCAGGTTGTCCCCCAGGTACATGACGAACGGCTCGCGGCCCAGGAACGGCTCGGCGATCAGCACCGCGTGGGCCAGGCCGCGCGGCGCGTCCTGCGGGACGTAGGTGACGCGCACGTCCCACCGCGATCCGTCCCCCACCGCCGCCTCGATCTCGTCCCGCGTGTCGCCGACGACGATACCGATGTCGCGGATCCCGGCCGCGGCGAGCGTCTCGATGCCGTAGAACAGCACCGGCTTGTTCGCCACCGGAACGAGTTGCTTGGCGCTCGTGTAGGTCAGCGGCCGGAGGCGCGTGCCCCGGCCGCCGCTCAGGATCAGTCCCTTCATAGCCACTGGCCCGCCGCCCGAGCCGCGCCATTATCTCATGTGAAGCCGCCGGCCAACGCCGCCGGGCCTCCGAGGCACCGGGGAGTCCGCGGTGCAGCGCGACGTCGCGGACCGCGCACGCTACAGCCATCCGTGGTCCACATACCAGCGCGTGGTGTCCACCAGACCCTCGTCGTTGCCCCTCGCCGGCGCGAATCCGAGCTTCCGATTCGCCTTCGAAGTATCGAATGCGCGGTCCTTCGTGAAGAAGGCGACGCGCCGTCGATGCAGTGGTGGTTCGAGACCGAGCGGCCGGCAGACCGCCTCGCACACTGTGGCACAGAAGACGAGGGGTGCGGCGGGAAGGTATACGAGCCGAACGCGACGACCCAGGGCGCCGGCGACGACCCGCGCCATGTGGTCGAGGGTCGTCCATTCCCGGTTGCCGACGATGAACGATTCCCCCACCGCACCTGGATGCACCGCCGCCAGCAGCAGCGCCGTCACCAGATCCTCAACGTGAATCAGGTGATAGAGGTGCCGTCCCCGGCCGACGATGGGAAACACGCCCAGCTTCGCCATCCGGAAGAGCTTCCACAGCCGCCGGTCGCCCGGTCCGAAGATGCCGCACGGACGGATGATCGTGCACGGCAGACCCTTCGCCTCCGAGAACCCTCGCAGCCACTGCTCCGCCGCCGCCTTGGTTCGCTGGTAGACGTCGTCGGGTCGCAGGGGAGAGAGCTCGTTGGCCGGGGGGTGGCTGATGCTCCCGTGAACGCCAATCGTGGAGACGTGCACGAAGCGCCTGAAGCCCACGACGCGGGCGGCCTGTTCCGCCAGCCGCTTCGTGCTCGCGATGTGCACCCGCCGATACTCCGCCTCGGACAATCCGGCGCGGCGGTAGGCGGCGGCAAGGTGGAACACGTACTGCTTTCCGCGCATCGCTTCCGTCGCCAGGCTGCCGTCGCCGATGTCGCCTCGTACCCACGTGACGTCCACATCGGCGAGGTGAGCAATCGTGGACCCGGGTCGGGCCAGTGCGGTCACGTGCGCGCCCCGCGCCACCAGCCGGCGGGTCAGCAGCGAACCCGTGAACCCGGTGGCGCCGGTCACGAGCACGGCGGATCCGGGAGGCGGTCCGGCGAGAGAATCCTTACCCTCTCGTGACATGAGCTCTCAGTCTCGCGCGCGGCCAATCTGGGACCGCAGCTCCCACGCCATGATTCCCGCACTCAGCCCCTCGCAGGCGACCGTGGCCGCGGCCGCGCCGTGCATTCCGAAGAGCGGGATCAGCACGAGGTTCAGGCCGGCATTCGTCACGCAGCCGATGAGCGCCGCGCGCAGGAGGCTGGGGGCGGAAGCCGAGGATAGAGCGACCGTGTGAAGCAAGTACAGCGGATAGACGAACACGAAGCCGGCGGTCAGCATCTGAAGCACGGCTCCCGCCTCGGTATAGGCGGCGCCGTACAGTGCCGCCACCGCCCATGGCGCGACCAGCGCCATTCCCGTGGCCATTGGAATCGCCATGAGGATGCCGAGGCCCAGCGCCGCCCGCGACAGGCGCCGGTGGGATGTCCCTCCCGCCGCGTGGTGCGCGGCCAGTCGCGGCAGCAACACCATCTGCATGAGCCCGGGCAAACTCGCCAGACCCTCGTAGATGCGGTACGCCGCGCCGTACAACCCGGTTTCGGCGTCGCCTCGGAGCACTCCGAGCATGACCGTGTCGAGATGGTTGTTGAGATACAGGGCGATGACGAAGACACCGTAAGGGGCGGCTCGCGCCTGCAGGCTTCGCCAGAAAGCAAAGTCGAACGCCGGCCCGACCGGGCCCAGGTGTCGAATCGCCAGGCACCAGGCGAGAGCGAGCGAGAGCAGGCGTCCGGCAACGAAGCTGGCCGAGAGCCCGAGCACGCCGAGTCCGCCCAGCAGGCAGACGATCCCCAGGACGAGAAGCAGGCAGCGGTCCACGATGGTCACCACGGCGTCCGAGCCGAACCGCTCGAGTCCGTGAAGCGTATGGCGCAGCGTCAACAGGTACGATCGAAGGACGGCCGCGGCCCCCAGGAGGTAGCAGGCAAGGCGTACATCGGGCTCCGACCGCAGCAGGCGGGCGCACAGCACGAGCCCGACGGTGGCGACCGCCGCGAGCACGAGCTTCAGGCCCAGCGTGTTCGCGACGAGGAGCCTCGCCCCCGACCGGTCACGCGCCACCTCCCGCGTCGTGACTTGATTGAGGCCGAAGTTGACCGCCGTCTCGAAGATCATGGTCAGTGAGAGCGCGAACGAGAACTTCCCGTAGTCCTCGTCGCCCAGCAGGCGCGCCGCGACGACCAGCAAGGCGGCAAGCAGCAGATTGCTGAAGGGGGAGGCGGCCGCCTGCATCGCGTTGCGCAGCAGCCCGTCGAACAGTCCGGTCATGCGTGTGGCTGGGCTCGTCGGCGGTCGCAATCGTCGCCAGGCTCAAGCGACCCGCGCGTCGCTCGACGAGAGCGTGCGACGATACAAGGCCACCAGGCGTTCGATCAACACCGGCCAGGCGTAGACCTCTTCGGCGCGGCGACGCAGAGCCTGCCCGCGGGCCGCCGCGCCCGATGGGTCGGACAGGAGCTGCAGCAGGCGGGCGGCCAGGGCGGTGGTATCCCCGACCGGGGCGTAGACTCCGGCGTCCCCGAGAATGTCGCGATTGACCGGCGTGTCGGTGGCGACGGTAGGTAGTCCGCATGCCATGTAGTTCAGAAGCTTGCCGTTGGCCTCGGTCAGCGAGCGCTTGGGGCCTACGGCAAGCTCGCCGAGGTTCAATCGGCTCGCCGCCTGCCGGTAGTCGACTCGGCCGGTTACGGTGATCGACCGGGAGAGCCCGCGGGTCCGAACGAGTCGGCGGTAGCGTTCCTCGTTGGGATAGCCCATGAGGAGAAGATGAGCGTCCGGCCGGCGGCCGACGACCGCGTGCATGGCCTCGATCAGCGCGTCGACTCCCTGATACTCGGTCAGCACCCCGAGGAATACGATTACCCGCTTGCTACCGAGCCCGAGCGCGCGAATCTGCGCGGGGTCCGGGGCGCGGGGCCGGAACACGTCGACGTCGACCCCGTCGGGAAGCGTCGTCAGGCGATCGCGGGCGACGCCGCGGCGCGACAGAAGGCCGGCGCCATGCTCGGAGCTGGTCAGGATATGGTCGGGACGCCTCAACAGCCGGCGTTCGGCAGCGGTCACCAGGGCCGCCATCCGCCCGTCCGCCGCAAGAACACCGTGGTCGGCGAGCTCCGACGCCAGGCACCCCTGCAGGTCTCCGATGAGGGGCGCACCGGACCAGCGTCGCAGAACGCAGCCGATGGCGATCCCTTCGTGCAGATGGCCATGGAGCAGGTGCGGCCGGAAGGTCCGCAGCACGCGCCGGCAGGTGGCCAATAGTGCCAGGTCCAGCACCGGTCGCCCCCAGCTCGGACCCAGGCTGCGGGCACTGACGCCCAGCCACGGGCGCGCCCGGCGGATGGTGACGTCCGGCAGGTCGCGTCCGGTGGGGAACGTGACGAGCTCGGTTTCGATGCCGCGCGCCGCGAGCCAGCGGACTTCCTCGTAGATGCGGACGTGGCAGCCCCGATCGCCGAAGAACGGCGTTGGCGCGATGGCGAGCACACGCAGGGGAGGGGCGCTCAATGTACCTGGAGCAGTGTGGGAAAGCGTGCGCGCGTCCGCTGCAACTGCTCCGACCGGTAGCTCGCGGACCAGCCGAGCTCGTCCGCCATGATCGTGGCGCAGCGCTCGAGACAGAGGTCGCCGGGATGGCCCACGGTCCCCAGGCCGGTGCGTCGAAACACGACATCGGCGAGCTGCCGTGCCATTTCCCGCCGAACGGCGAAGCGGACCTCGGCCTCGATCGTTTCCCGGTCCGGCGCCAGCCGGCGCGTTCGAAGGGGGCTGCGGGCGGCGTCGTCGAGTACGTCGTGGGCCTCCGTCCCGAAGTGACGCACCAGCGCGTCGGCGGTTGCGTCGTCGACCGAGGCGCCGCCGCGAGCCCGGAGGCGGAATCGCAGGTCCGCGGGGTCCGTCAGGTCGCCGCCAACCAGCGGCGTATCGTGAGTGCGGCACGGTACGCGGTGGTAACCGAGCTTGGCGCAGACCACGGTGGTCGCACGCTCGGCCAGGCGCCGGGCCGTGGTGTACTTGGCCCCCAGGGCGGAGACGTACCCGTCGGCGCCGCCGTGGCGAGCGTGGTCGACGACCTGGTAGTCGGTCATGCCCTGGTAGACGTCCGGTGCGATGTGGTGCGCCGTCAGTGGATAGAGACCGGCGAAGGCGTGCCTTGCATCGGCGCGAGTCAAGCCGGCGGAGGGCAGCGCCCGGTTCACGTCGCTCACGAGGCCCGCAACGTCGTGCGCCGTCGGTCGGACCCGATCGGGGTGGCCCCGGAAGGGTCGATTGGAGGTGCCAATCAGCGAAAGGCCACGCCAGGGGATGACGAAGACGTGACGCCCTCCCCGCCCCACGAGGGCGCGGGAGGGGCGGCGGGTGGGCAGGGCCACGGCAAACTCCGCGAGCAGCTCACGGGTGACGATGTGCGCCCCCAGCGCAAAGCCGCTCACGGGTCGGCCTAGCGCACCGACGGAGAAGCGGTCGTTCATGTCGGCCAGCCAGGGTCCCGCCGCGTTGACCGTCACGCGGGCCCGAATCGGAAACGCACCGTCCGTCTCGACGTCGCGGGCGCGCACGCCGACGACGCGGCGGCCGTCACGCAGCAGGCCGTCGACCGCCACGTAGTTGGCCACGACGGCGCCGTTCGCCGCGGCGGTCTTCACGAACGCGATCGTCATGCGTTCGGAACTGTGCAGGTGGCATTCGTTGAGCACGAACGCGCCGGTGAAGCGGGTCGACTCCGTCAACGCTGGAGCCAGTTGCCCGAGCGTCGGCCGATCGAGGTACGTGCCGGTCGGCAGCGGGCCGCCGCGACCGGGCTCGACCGCGCCACCCAGCCAGGAGTATGCTCCGAGTCCGCACGACAGCAGGGCGCGACCGCTCCGGACCGTCCCGCCGGCGGGAATCAGAAACGGCACCCAGCGCACCAGGTGGGGACCGACGCGGCGCAGGGAGTCCCGCTCGCGAATGGACTCGCGAACCTTGTCGAGTCGAAGCTGTTGCAGGTGCCGGATACCCCCGTGCAGGAGCTTCGAGGATGCCGAAGATGTCGCTCCGCCGAAGTCGTCACGGTCGATCAGGGCGACCGACAGGCCGCGCAGAGCCGCGTCGTGTGCGATGCACGCTCCGCTGATGCCGGCGCCGACCACCAGCACGTCGAAGGTGGTCCGGTTGAACGAGGTGAGCGCGCGGTTCAAGTGACGGCACTCCGGACGGCGTGCTGCTTCAGGGAGCGCTGGAGCGGCCGGAGGCGCCGAGCCCCGGCGACGGCACCCCGCTTGCGACGGGAGTCGATCATAGCAGCCCCGGAGTCCGCGGCGTGGGGTCGAGACGCCGCGGCGACGCGTGGGTGGCGAAGTCGATTCGCGGCGCTTGCCGGCGTCGTCCGCACGGCGGTCGGTACGGTCGCCGGCGTCGCGGCGCCGTACCGAGCGTCCGAGCGTGACCGAGAGGCGCGGTAGAATGGGTTCCGCCAATGGGCACCCGTGAACCGTGTGCGGAGCCTCGCATGGCAACGGTGCGAGAAGGGTTTCGCGCGCTGCTCGCCACGTGCCTTCCGCTTGCGCTGCTGTGCGGTTGCGTGGGCCCGGGAGCCGGGGCGGATTCGGCGGGGACGCCGGCCCGGCACGGAGTGGAGGACCGTGGCGCGGAAGCGAGCGCTGCGTCCGGGAGGGCCGCCCCGCAGGCCCTGGCCGTCGAGCCGGCATCCGCGACGACGCGGCAAGGTGGCCACGAACGGCGCATGCGGGTGACGTGGACCCGCGACCTCGGGGACGGCACGGACTTCATCAGCCTCGGCGACCAGCTCGTGCTCATGGCCTACGACTCGCGCGACGGCCGGGGCGAGCGGGTGGTGCTGGGCGAGCCGGCCAGCTACGCCAAGCCGCTCATCACACCGGACGGGGAGTCGATCGTCTTCACCATCCGCCGCCGGGGCGTCTACGCCATCGACTGGGACGGCAAGGGGCTGCGGCGCGTGGCCGACGGCTTCGCGCTCGACGTCTGGGCCGACCCCGCGGACGGAGCGACGTGGGTCTACGTCGGCGGCGACGAGAGGCCCACCGACCCGCCCCAGTACCCGCTCGTCCGCCGCCACCGCCTGGACGACCCGACGGTGGCGGAGGTGGTCTGGGACGCGCAGCCGGTCTCGGGCGACAGCTTCCAGGTGTCGGCGGACGGACGGACCGCGGCGGCCCTGCTCCCGTGGCCGACCGCCGGGGTGATCGACCTGGAGTCCGGCACCTGGCGGAAGCTGGGGGAGGGCTGCTGGACGGCCTTCTCGCCCGGCGCGGACCCGCTGTTCTGGTACTTCGACGGCGCCCACCGGAACCTGACGATGGTCGACGTCGACACGGACGAGCGCTGGGGCGTTCCGATCAACGACGACCCGATCTTCGGAGGCTACGAGGTCTACCACCCGCGGTGGACCAACGACCAGCGGGCCATCGTCCTGACCGGCCCGTACACCGTCGGAAGCCGCGCCAACAAGATCCGGGGCGGCGGGCGGCAGGTCGAGATCCACGTCGGCTTCTTCGACGAGGCCGTCACCTCGGTCGCCAGGTGGCGGCAGGTCACGCACAATGACGCGCCCGACTTCTATCCCGACGCCTGGATCGAGCCCGGCACGGGGCCGGCGCCGCACCCGCGGAGCGCGCCGCGCCCGGCGGGTCCGGAGGCGGGTGCCGTCGCCGGGGCCGCGGATGCGTCGCCGGTGGTCGTGGAAGTCCGCGTCCGGCAGGAGGTCGCTCCGCCCACGCCGGAGTCGATCGCGCCCTACCGCGAAGGGCTGCTCGCGCTCGAGTACGACGTCGTGCAGGAGGTGGAGGGAGAGCTCGACCTCCCGGTCATCGCGGTCGCGCACTGGGTCATCCGCGATGCGCGCCCGGTGACCGGCGCGGTGCGACGGGCCGGCGAGCGGCTGCGCCTGACGCTCCATCCCTACGACGCACGCCCGGAGCTCGAGGGGAAGCGCCTGGTCTTCGAGACCGCCGACCTGACCCTGCCGCTCTTCTACGACATCGCGTCTGCCGACCTCGCGCCGTGACGCGCATCCCTGCCGTGGCCCTCGCCTCGGCGGCCCTCACCTCCGTTGCCCTTGGGGGCGCGGCCTGTGAAGCGCCGGTCCCCGCCGACCCGGTCACGGCCTTCCGGGAAGCGGCGGGGGCGCTGGCCGGGCGCGCGGAGGAGTCCGGCGTCGCGACGGTGCCCGGCCGCGGCGACTGGCTCTTCTTCGCCCCCGAGCTGCGCCACGTGTCGCTCGGGGCGTTCTGGGGCGAGCGTGCCGCCGAGGTGAGCCGCGCGCGCCGCGCGGAGGCGGCCGATCCCCTGCCGGGGATCCTCGACTTCGCGGCGCGGCTCGACGCGGCCGGCGTCGACCTCCTCGTCGTGCCGGTGCCGCCGAAGAGCTTCGTCTACGCCGACGAGTTGTCGCCGTCGCTCGCGGTAGCGTCCCCTCCGCCGCGGCTCGATCCGGACCACCAGGCGTTCTATGCGCGCCTGCGCGAGGCGGGCGTCGACGTCCTCGACCTGACCCGGCCCCTGCTGGCGGCGCGCGACCATCCCGAGGGCCCGGTCTACTGCCGGCACGACACCCACTGGTCGGGCGTCGGTTGCGTGATCGCCGGGCGGGAGATAGCCGCCGCCGTCCGCACCCGGCCGTGGTACGGCGACCTCCCGCGGACGGGTCACGAGGGCGAGTGGCGCGACGCCACGATCACGGGCGACCTGACCCTGGGCCTCGACCCTCCGCCGCCCGGCGAGCGGCTGCGCCTCCGCGAGGTCCGCCGGGCCGGGGCGACGCCCCCGGGCGACCCCGCGTCGACGCCGCCCGATTCACCCGTGCTTCCCTCGCCTCCGGCGGCGCCGGATCCCGCGAGCCCCGTGGTCCTGCTCGGCGACAGCCACAACCTGGTCTTCCACGCCGGCGGGGACATGCACGCAACCGGTGCCGGCCTCCCCGACCAGCTCGCCTTCGAGCTCGGGCTGGCGGTCGACCTGGTGGCCGTGCGGGGCGCCGCCTCGACCGCCGCGCGGGTCAACCTGCTGCGGCGGGCGCAGCGCGATCCGGCCTACTGGGACGGCAAGCGGATGGTGATCTGGTGCTTCGCGGCGCGCGAGCTCACCGAGGGCGACGGCTGGCCGGTCGTGCCGATTCGTCCCTGACGCCTGCTCAGGTCTCGAGCTCGCCCCGCCGGTCGCGGACCACGCGGGCGGGAACGCCCGCCGCGACGGCGAACGGCGGGATCTCGCCGCGGACGACGGCCCCCGCTCCGATGATGGCGTCCCGCCCGACCCTTGCCCCGTCGGCGACGACGACGTGGGCCCCCAGCCAGACGTTGTCGTCGACCTCGATGCCGCGGGCCACGCGGTCCTGGTACAGCACGGCGACGTCGGTCCGGTCGAAGGTGTGGTCGCCGCCCACAAGATAGGTGTACGCCGCCACCAGCGTGTGCTTGCCCAGGCGCACCCGGCCGCCGGAGAAGATCTCGCAGTGGAAGCCGATGTTCGCGTGATCGTCGATGACGATGTCGCCGTTCTTGCAGCTCAGGATGGTGCCGCGCCCGACGAAGACGCCGTCCCCGATGTCGATGCCGCGGTTGGTGTCGCCCTTGGCGTCGAGGCAGCAGCCGTCGTCGATCACGACGTCGTTGCCGATGCGGATCTTGTGCGGATGTCGGAGGACGACGTTGGCGCCGAACGTGACGTTGCGTCCGCACCGGCCGAGCAGCCGCGGGTACAGCTTGGAGCGCAGGAGGAGGCCGAGGGCGCCCGGCACGGCGCTCGTCAGCGTGACGATGGCTTCGTACCGGACGAGCGCCCGGAGCCCGGGCCGGCCTACGACGAGCTGTGCGTAGCGCGCGGCCTTCGAGCGGCCGGGGTCGAACAGCTCCTCCTGGATGACGGTGATCTTCCGCGGGTCGGCCGCCGTCTCGCGGGGGCCGGGGGGGGCGGGCTCGGCCACGTGGTCTCCTTCCCTGCGGGGATAGCTTAGTCCGTGCCCCCTTGCAGGCGTCGGCGCCCCGGGGCGCGCGGCCGTCGCGAGGCGGCGCGCCGGACACGCGCCGGGGCTCGGTAGACTGGGACGCGGCGACGATGGTCTTCAGCTCGCACGTCTTCCTGCTCTACTTCCTGCCTCTCACGCTGGCCCTCTACTACGCGCTTCCGCGCCGCGGCCGGCACCTGGGCCTGGCCCTCGTCAGCTACGTCTTCTACGGCTGGGCGAATCCGCTGTTCGTCCTGCTGCTCTTCGGGTCCACGGTGATCGACTACTGCTGCGGGCTCGCGCTGGCCGGCCGGGGCCCTGTCTGGCTGGCCCGTCTGACCCGCCGGGAGCGGACGGCGGCCCGCTGGGCGCGGCCGATCGAGGCGGTGGACCCCGGCGACCCGTCCGGCGCCCGCCGCCGCCGCGCCGCCGTCGCCGTGTCGGTGGCGACGAATCTCACGCTGCTCGGCTTCTTCAAGTACTTCAACTTCGGCGTCGACACGGTGAACGGCGTCGGCGCCTGGCTCGGGGTGCCGTGGCTGCACCTCGACGTCGCGCTCCGGGTGACGCTGCCGCTCGGCATCAGCTTCTACACCTTCCAGTCGATGAGCTACACGATCGACGTCGCGCGCGGCCACGCGACCGCGCTCCGCAGCTTCATCGACTTCGCGTGCTACGTGTCGATGTTCCCGCAGCTCGTCGCCGGCCCGATCATTCGCTTCGCGGAGGTGGCCGGCCAGCTCGCCGCCCGCAGCCACACGGTCGCGAAGTGCGCGCGCGGGGCGGCGTTCATCAGCCTCGGACTCGCCAAGAAGGTGCTGCTGGCCAATCCGTGCGGCCGGATCGCCGATCTCGCCTTCGACGCGGGTTCGATCGGGGCCTTCGACGCCTGGTTCGGCGCCACCGCGTACGCGTTCCAGATCTACTTCGACTTCAGCGGGTACTCGGACATGGCGATCGGCCTCGGGCTGCTGCTCGGCTTCGTGTTCCCGAAGAACTTCGACTCGCCGTACCGCGCGGAGTCGATCACCGACTTCTGGCGGCGCTGGCACATCTCGCTGTCGTCGTGGCTCCGCGACTACCTGTACGTCCCCCTCGGCGGCAGCCGCCGCGGGCCCCGCCGCACCTACGTGAACCTGGCCGCGGTGATGCTGCTCGGCGGCCTGTGGCACGGGAGCGCATGGACGTTCGTCGTCTGGGGCGCGATGCACGGCGCCCTGCTGGCGGCGGAACGGGCTCGGGGCCGGAGTCCGTACGCCGCGCTGCCGGTCCCTCTCCGCCGCGCCCTCACCTTCGGCCTGGTGCTGGTGAGCTGGGTCTTCTTCCGCGCGGCGGACCTGCCGGCGGCCCTCGTGTACCTGCGCAGCATGTTCGGCCTCGAGCCGTACGACGATGCGGCGCAGGTTCTGGAGCTGGTGCTGTACGAGCCGTACTCCGTGGCGAGCTTCGGCTGCGCCGCCGTCGTCATCTGGGCGGCGCCGCAGACGTGGGACTGGACGCGCCGGCTGACGCCGCTCCGGGCGGCGGTCGCGCTCGTGCTGTTCGCCGCGGCGTGGGGCGTGCTGGCCACCCAGGCGTTCAACCCGTTCATCTACTTCATCTTCTGACCATGCGCGAGTTCTGACCATGCGCGAGTTCTGACTATGAACGACCCGTCCGAGCGCCGGAGCGGAATGCCGCGGGCGGAGCGGGAGCGCATCGCGCGGGCGCGGGCCGAGGTGGGCCGGACGGCGGTGACGCCGCGCGTGGCGAGGGTGCTCGTCGCCTGCTTCGCGCTCGCGCTCGCCCTGCCGCATGTCGCGCAGTTGGGTTTCGACGCCCGCTTCTACCGCGAGCTGGGCCGCGGTGCGGCGGCGGCGCGGGGGGTCGTGCCGACGGGCGCGATGGAACGGGTCCTGGCCGTGAATCGGGGCCTGCTGGCGCGCGCCCGGGAGCTGGAGGACCGCCTGGCGGACGAGTCGGTCGTGGGCCGCTACGTGCGTCCGGTGGTGCAACGGGCGATGACCGGCTGGCTGGGGGCCGGGACGGCGCAGGTCGAGGTCGGGTTCGGCGGATGGCTCTATTACCGGCCCGACCTGGACCACGTGACGGGACGGGGCTTCCTCTCGCCGCACCACCTCGCGCGGCGCGCGACGGCGGGCGATACGCTCACGCCCGCGGTCCATCCGGATCCGCGACCCGCGCTGCTCGCCCTGGGGGACGCGCTCCGACGGCGAGGCGTGCGGCTCGTCGTGATGCCCACCCCGGTCAAGCCGTCCGTGGAGGCGGGCGGGCTCGGTTCGGCGCGCCTCCGCGTCCCGATCGTCACGAACCCCTCGTACCGGCGACTGGTGGCGGAGCTCGAGGCGGGAGGCGTCGCGGTGTTCGACGTCGCCGGGACGCTCGCCGCGCTGCGCCGCGAGGGGGAGGGCCCCCTCTACCTCGCGACCGATACGCACTGGCGCCCGGAGACGGTGAGGCGCGTCGCGGCGGATCTCGCGGCGTTCGTCGAGGGCGAGGCGGCGCTGGCGGAGCCGAGCGGCGGCTACCGCATCCGCCCGGTCGAGGTGACGAACCGGGGCGATACGGCGCGCCTGCTCGGCCTCGGCCCGCGCGCCCCCCGCTTTCCCGCCGAGACGGTGCGCGCGCTGCGGGTGGAGACGGCCCAGGGCGAGGCCTGGGTTCCGGCGGGCAGGGCGGAGGTCGTGCTGCTCGGCGACAGCTTCACGAACGTCTTCTCCCTCGCCTCGCTCGGGTGGGGCACCTCGGCGGGGCTTGCCGAGCATCTGAGCTACGCGCTCGGCCGGCCCGTCGGGCGGCTCAGCCAGAACGACGACGGCGCCTCCGCGCCGCGCCGGTTGCTGGCGGCGGAGCTGGCCCGCGATCCGGACTGGCTCGCCGCAACGCGGGTCGTCGTCTACCAGTTCGCGGCGCGCGAGCTCTCGCAGGGGGACTGGCGGCCCATTCGTCTGGATGCCCAGGGTGCCCCGGACGCCCCGGACGCCCCGGCGGCGGGCGACGCCGTCTGGTCCGCGGGGGAGGGCGTTCGCGCCACCGTGGAGGCGACCGTGCGCGCGGTCGGACCGGTGCCGCGCCCCGGCTCGGTGCCCTATCGCGACCACATCGTCGCCGTCCTCGTCGACGGGGTGGAGGTCCTGGACGGCCCGCCGGCGGCTCGGGGCCGCGAGGCCGTCGTCTACCTGCGCAGCATGGCCGACAACGAGCTGACCGCGGCCGCGGCGCTCGGACCGGGCGACCGCGTGCGGCTGGCCCTCGAGCCGTGGTCGAACGTGGCCGGCGAGCTCGACGGGATCAGCCGCGGGGAACTGGACGATCCGCGCCTGCTGGCCGCCCTCCCGTGGTGGGGGACGCCGACCGACTCCAGCGCGCCCTGACGGGCGCGGACGCCCAGGCGGCGCGGGGGGCGCATGCTAGACTTCCGGCGCCAGGAATCCGCGCCGTGTAGGGGCGCGGACTCCTGAAGGATAGGGTCGGGCGCCGAGCGGAGGCCGCAGCGCGACCGGTCGCGGCGACGAACGGCGGGCCAGGAGCAGTCGTGTCCTCCCATTCCGCGTCGACGGTCTCCGCCCTCCAGCACGTCGCCACACGGCTCCGGATCGCGTCCGTGCGCGCCACGAGCGCGGCGGGCAGCGGCCACCCGTCGAGTTGCTGCTCCGCGGCGGACCTCGTCGCGGCGCTCTTCTTCGGCCACATGCGCTTCGACCCCCAGCGGCCGCAGGACGACGACAACGACCGCTTCGTCCTGTCGAAGGGCCACGCGGCGCCGCTGCTCTACGCGGCGTGGGCGGAAGCCGGCTTCGTGGCCGCGGACGAGTTGCTGCGGCTGCGGCGGATCGACTGCGATCTCGAAGGGCACCCGACGCCGCGGCTGCCGTTCGTCGACGTGGCGACCGGGTCGCTGGGGCAGGGCATCTGCGCCGCCGTCGGCATCGCTCTCAACGCCCGCCGCATCGGCTCCGCCTACCGCACCTATGTGCTCATCGGCGACGGCGAGTCGGCCGAGGGGTCGGTGTGGGAGGCAGCGCAGGTCGCGGATCGGTACGGGCTCGACAACCTGTGCGGCATCACGGATGTCAACGGGTACGGGCAGAGCCGCGCTACGCAGTGGGGCCACGACATGGAGGCCTACCGCGACCGGTGGCGGGCCTTCGGGTGGCACGCGATCGTCGTCGACGGCCATGACGTCGGGGCCGTCCTCGCGGCGCTCGAGGAGGCGGCGTCGACGGCCGGGCGGCCGACCATGATCCTCGCGCGCACGGTGAAGGGCCGCGGGGTGTCGGCGATCGAGGGGCGCGACGGCTGGCACGGCAAGCCCATTCCGGCCGGCGCCGACCTCGACGCGGCCATCGGGGAGCTCGAGCGCCGGCTCTTGCCGGATGCGGCGCCGCCCGTCGTGCCGCCGCCCCC
>JAPOVI010000182.1 GCA_026708265.1 Acidobacteriota bacterium | reverse complement strand
CCTCCCGGCGCGGGTCGTCGAACTGCAGCTCGCCCGCATCCGCCTGCTGCGTCCGTTCGTGCTCCGCTCCGTCGATCCCCCGCTCCACGGTGCGGAGGGACGGGCCGTGCGCACGGTCGAGCGCCTCGGCAAACGCGTCGTCATCGGCCTGACCGGCGACCTCTTCCTCGTGCTGCACCTGATGATCGCCGGGCGCCTCCGGTGGCGCGATCGCGGGACCCGCATCCCCCGGAAGCTCGGCCTGGCGGCGTTCGATTTCCCGAGCGGCACGCTGCTGCTGACGGAAGCCGGCTCCATCAAGCGCGCCGCGCTGTTCCTGGTCGCCGGACGCGACGGGCTGCGGGAGCACGACCGCGGCGGACTCGAGGTGCTCTCGGCCGATCTGGCCGCTTTCCGCGACGCCCTCTCGCGCGAGAACCACACGCTCAAGCGGAGCCTCACCGACCCGCGCCTGTTCTCCGGCATCGGCAACGCCTACTCCGACGAGATCCTGCATGCCGCCGGCCTGTCGCCGCTCAAGCTCACCGGCCGCCTGACCGACGCCGAGATCGCCCGGCTCCATGAGGCAGCGCAGACAACCCTGCGGGCCTGGACCGAGCGGCTGCGCCGGGAGACCGGCGACCGGTTCCCCGAACAGGTCACTGCCTTCCACCCCGGAATGGCCGTCCATGGCCGCTACGGCAAACCCTGCCCGGCGTGCGGCTCCCCCGTCCAGCGCATCGTCTATGCCAGCAACGAGTCGAACTACTGCCCCGCCTGCCAAACCGGCGGCAAGCTGCTCGCCGACCGCGCGATGTCGCGACTGCTCAGGAGCGATTGGCCTCGGTCTCTCGACGAGTGGCAGGCGATGAAGGAGGAGCGCAGCACCCCGGACGACGGGAACTAACGTGCCGGGCCGAAGAAGGCCAGTCCTCTCGTCCCCGGTGTATCCACGTCGTGCTACGCTGAGACTGTGAGCGAGACACGGACCTTCGACACCCACGCGGCGGTGAAGATCCTGACCCATGCCGGTGCGAATCCCGAGCTGGCCGAGGCCTTCGTGGCGGTCGCCAGGGATGCTGGCGAGCACGGAAACCCTGTCGGGTCGACCCGCCTTGCCGGGGCGTCGAGATCGGCAGAGACCTCGCCACCCTTACCTGGCGTGTCATCGGTGCCGGCATCGCCATCGCCGGTCTCGCGGTAGCCGTGTTGCGGTTTCTCGGTTGAGGCGACCAGCGTCACGGGAGAAGTACTCACCATTCAGTGAGCGCCGGCGCGGAACAACGCCGCCGCTGCGTCCAGAGCATCCCGATCACCGACGAGGACCGCGGTGTCGCCCGGCGCGTAGCGAAACGCCTCGTCGCGGCGGTAGATCGGCGTGCCGTCGCGGACCACGGCCACCTGGATGGCGCCGGTCCGTCGCCGAAGGTCCAGCGTCCGCGCGTTCTCCCCAATGACCGGCGATCCCTCCTCCACCTCTACCAGCTCCAGGGCGTCGTGGATGCCGAGATGCTGAAGCGCGTCCAGCGCAAGGTCGGGAGCGGCAGTGCCCCGCAGCAGGCCGTAGTGCTCGCTGCGCACCGCGTCCAGCTCGTGCGCGATGCGGCCCGCGGGAATCGCGTAGCCCTCCAGCGCGCGCTTGAACAGCTCCAGCGACGCCTCGAATTCCTCCACCACCACGGCGTCTGCCCCCAACCGCTGAAGCTCGTCGATGGCGCGCACGTAGCGGGTGCGGACGACGATACGGGCGGCCGGCGCCAGCCCGCGGGCCGCGGCCACGCCCCGCCGCTCCTCCATCGAGGACGGAATCGCAAAGACGATGATGCGGGCGTGCGCTCCCGCGACACGTTCGAGCAAGGCGTGCCGCGTACCATCGCCGTAGACGGCCGGCAGCCCGTCGCCGCGCGCCAGGTGCACGAGCTCCAGGTTCTGATCGATGACGGCGCAACGAATTCCCGCCGCTCGCAGCATGCGTGCGAGGTAGCGTCCCGCCAGACCGTAGCCGATGACGACGGCATGGTCGCGGTAGCCGGCGGCTGCCGCATCGTCCTGGTGCTCCGCGGGGACGCCGGGCGTGGGCCGCGCCGGGCGGGCGAGGCGCGTCGCGACGGCCTCGGCCACGCCCCGGGCCGACCCGATGAGGAACGGCGTCGCCATGAGCGAGAGGGCGGCCACTGACAGGAAGATCTGGTAGTCGTTGCCGGCGAAC
>JAPOVI010000372.1 GCA_026708265.1 Acidobacteriota bacterium | reverse complement strand
GTCCCGCACCGCCGGTTCCACCAGGTCCAGGAAGTACCGTCGCGGAATGCCGAGGCGCGGCCGGGGGTCGGCCGGGCGTGAGTCCGCATCCGCGCCGGCGTCTACGCCGTGCGGCCCGTCGCGGATGATCCGGTACAGGACCGCCGCGTCGAGTACCGAGCGCGCCAGCGGGCCGACGTGGTCGAGCGACGGCGCCAGCGGCACGATCCCGGCGGTGCTCACCTCGCCGTGGGTCGGCTTCAGTCCCACGACCCCGCAGGCCGAGGCGGGGATGCGAATCGAGCCTCCCGTGTCGGTCCCGACGGAGGCCAGGGCCATCCCCGTCGCGACGGAGACCGCCGACCCGCTGCTCGACCCGCCGGGAATGTGCGCCGGGGCGTGAGGATTGCGGGTCGGACCGTGCGCCGACTCCGCACCGGTCGTGCCGAACGCGAACTCGTGCAGGTTGCACTTGCCGATGAGGACGGCGCCGGCGGTCCGCAGTCGCGCGGCGACCGGTGCGTCGGTCACCGCGCGATGTCCGGCGCGGAGCCGGGAGGCCGCGGTGGTGGGCGCCCCCGCCAGGTCGATGATGTCCTTCAGCGAGATCGGGATGCCATGCAGCGGTCCGCGGTCGATGCCCCTTGCCAGCTCCGCGTCCGCCGCGTGCGCCTGCCGCCGCGCGTCGTCGGCCAGCACGGTGATGAAGCCGTTGAGCGCCGGGTCGCGGTCCGCGATCGTCGCCAGGCACTGTTCCACCACCCCGCTCGCGGTGATGGCCCCGCGGCGCAGCCCGAGCCCCAGCTCGGCGATGGTCGTCCCGGGCGACACCATCATGGCGGGGTTCCGGGCGACGCGGGCGGCGGGCCATCGTTGTGGCCGGCGACCGCCCCGGTGTCCTGACCGGCCGCCGCCTGGCGTCCCGCCGCGTCCTCGTCAGCGGCCCGCGCCCAGTCCGCCGCGCGGAGCGTTCTGGTGGCCCGCTGCAGCATGTCCAGCAACGGCTCCAGGCCGGTCAGCCCCCGCCGCACCGCATCCCGCCGCGCGTGTTCGAACCAGTCGTCGAGCTGCATGCCGTGGCGCGATCAGATCATCGCGTCGTCCCGGAACTCCTCGCCGCGCGCGAAGCGCCCGGGGTCGAACGAGCCGATGTCGACACTTGTCGACGCTCCTGTCATCAGCAGCTCCGCCAGCGCGGTGCCGGTGGCGGGGGCCATCATCAGCCCGTGCCCGCTGAATCCGTTGGCCAGGTAGAAGCCCGCCAGCTCCGGGTGCTCGCCCAGGAGCGGGTTGTGGTCGGGCGTCATCTCGTAGAGGCCGGCCCAGCCCTCGACCAGCTCGGCCGCTTCGAAGGCCGGCAGGCGTGCCACGAGCGGCGGCCGGAAGCCGGTCGTCCAGCGAGCCTGGTCGCAGTCGAAGTTCTCGCCCGGCGGCTCGTCCGGCTTCGTGCGGGCGACGATGATCCGATCCGGATCCCCGAGGGCGACCGGATCGTCGTGCCGCCAGTGGACGCCCCCCGGATCGACGACCACCGGGAAGCGGTGGGGCCAGCGGTGCGGCAGGGCGCAGCGGAAGAGGTGCTGGCGCACCGGTGTCACCGGCAGATGGAGATCGGCCAGTGCCGCGAGTCGCGCGGCGAAGGGGCCGGCCGCGTTGACCACTTGGCGGGCGTCGAGGGCCGCGCCGTCGTCGAGCGTCACGCCGTCGACATGCCCGGCGGACACGCGGAGACGCGTCACCTCCCCCGTGACATAGGTCGCCCCCGCCGCCGCGGCCGCATGCCGGAAACCGGCCAGCACCTCGCGCGGGTTCGCGTACCCGTCGTCCGGTCCGAAGATGCCGAAGCGGATGTCGTCGACGGCCAGATCGGGCACCAGGGCGCGGACCGCGTCGACGTCGAGGCGTTCGACGCGCGCGCCGAGCGCGCGCTGCCTGGCGTAGCGGCGCTCGAACCGCTCCGCGTTGTCGTCGTTCGCCAGGAACAGGTAGCCGCGCTGCCGGAACCAGGCCCGTGGCTGGTGCTCCGCCGTCCGCATGGCGGAGTCGAAGCGCTCGTAGAACCGGACGCTGTGCTGGGCGAGCCGAATGTTCGCGGCGGAACCGAACTGCTGCCGCACGCCGCCCATCGCCAGAAACGACGAGGCGCGCCGGTAGGTCGGGTCGCGCTCGACGACGACGACGTCGCCCTCGAAGCCTCCGGTTCGCAGGTGCCAGGC
>JAPOVI010000077.1 GCA_026708265.1 Acidobacteriota bacterium | reverse complement strand
GTCCACCTCAGCCCCCACCGACGGTCACTTGAGGGGAGCGTCCATTCCATTCCCGACCGGCTCGACGCGCAGCTCCACAAGCTGCTGGTCTACGAACGGGGCGGCTTCTTCGCACCCCATCACGACACCGAGAAGGCGGACGGCATGATCGCCACCCTGTCGATCTCGCTGCCGGCCGCGGGAGTCGGAGGCGAGCTGGTCGTCCGCCACCGCGACCGCGAGAGCACTATCGACATGACGGCGGCCGAGCCGTCCGAGCTGGCGTTCGCGGCGTTCTACGCGGACTGCACCCACGAGGTCCGGCCGCTGACGGAGGGGCATCGCCTGTCGCTGGTGTTCAACCTGTGCCTTCGTGCCGGTGACACCGACACGCGCCGGGAAGCGCCGGACTACACGGCGGAGGTCGATCGGCTTGCCGAGCGGCTGGCGGAGTGGGGGCGTGCCCGGGACGCCACCGACAAGCTGGTCTGGTTGCTCGACCACGAGTACAGCGAAGCCGGGCTGTCCTTCGACGCGTTGAAGAACACCGACGCCGCCGTGGCGGGCGTCCTGGGGCGGGCCGCGGAGCACGCGGCGTGCGAGCTGCGGGCCGCCATCGTGCACATCGAGGAGTACGGGACCCCGGCGTACGAGGACTACGACTGGGACGAGGAGGGCATGTACGTCGACGACGACATCCGGTTGGAGGAGGTGGACGACCGCCGCCAGTGGCTGGACGGCTGGGTGGATCCGGCCGGCGGCCAGCCGCCGTTCGGCGAGATCGAGCTGCGGTCCGAGGAGCTGCTGCCGCGCGGCGCGCTCGACGGCGTGCCGCCGGACGAGCAGGAGGTGCACGAAGCGTCCGGCAACGCGGGGGTGAGCGTCGAGCGCTCCTATCGCCGCGCCGCCTTCGTGCTGTGGCCGCGGTCCAAGGCGGTGGCCATACTCGCCGCCGGCGACGTCGCCGGGGCCGTCGCGTGGGTGGCGGCGGATCTCGACCGGACCGCGGGGGCGGGCGGCGAACGGGTCCGGGAGCGCACGGCGCAGTTGATCGACGCCTGGCCCACCGGTCCCTACGACCGGGACGGGGAGGGCCGCGCGCGCATGCTCCGCCTCCTCTCCGCGACCGGGGACGAGGCCCAGGCCGCGCGCTTCCTGCGGACGGTGGTCCTGGCGCGCTACGACGGCAGCGAGAACGAGTCCCTGGCCGCCGTCGTGGACCTGATCGGACCCTCCGCCGCCCGGCGCTTCCTTATCGACCTGACCGCCGCGCACCTCCGGAAGCGGCCGACGGACACCCTGGCCCTCGTCCGGTGCCTCGACGAGACGCGCGACGACGACTCGGGCGCGGCCTGGGACCGCGCGCTGCGGGCCGCCGTTCGCGCGGTGCTGCAGGCCCTGCCCGCCGCGTTGCCGCCCCCTCGCGCGCGGCGCACCATCGTGCCGAGCATCCAGCGGCTGGCACGGTTGAGCGACGAGGACCTCGACGACATGATCGACGGTGACGGGACGGAGCTCGACGCCGGGAAGCGGCCGGCACGGTTCGGCGACGACGCCGTTCACGACCTCTTCACGCTCGCCCTGCGCCGCGGGTCGGCGGCCGAAGCGGAGACGGCCGCCGGCGCCGTCGTCGCCCAGCCGGATGCCGTGACGCCGGACCGGGCCCTTCCCGCGGCGCTGGGCAGACTCCACGCCGAGAGGGGCGCAGCCGGGAGCGGCGCCTTCGCCCTCCTGTGGCGCCACGCGGCAGGCTCCCTGCTGGCGCGCAGCGCGCGGCCCCCCGAGGAGCCGAGCGACTGGGTCATCGTCGCCAACGTCGGCTGCCGCTGCGAGCACTGCCGCAGGCTTCGGGACTTCTGCAAGGACCCCGCCGCCCGGACGGCGCGCTATCCGCTGCGCAAGGAGCTGCGCGCCCACCTGCACCAGATCATCGACCGCCGCGGGCTGGACATCGAGCACGTCACCGAACGCCGCGGCCGACCGTTCACCCTCGTGTGCACCAAGACGCGCGCGACCTACCGGCGGCGGCTGGTCGAGTACGCCGAGGACGTCGCGTGCATGCGGGGGCTGATCGAGTCCTCGCCGAGTGACGTGCACGCCGCGCGCTCGGCGCCCGACCTCGCGCGGCTGCGCGGGGCGGTGGCTGCCGCGGCGGCCGCGCCCGAGCCATCCGAGTCCCGCTGAATCTCACTCCTGGCGGGACGGGCCCCGCCGGCG
>JAPOVI010000416.1 GCA_026708265.1 Acidobacteriota bacterium | reverse complement strand
GGCCGCGGGGCGGGGGGCGCGGGCCGGCCGGTGCGGGTGCCGACGCCGCGGCCGCCCGGCCCCGGCCGATCCCGAGCCCGGCCGTACACGCCCTGACCTGGAGTTCCTGGGGCAGGGCGTTTCCGTTCGACCCCATCGAGGACTTCGCCATGCCCGATCCCCGCACCGCCGAGCCGTTCGGCCCCGTCATCTCCGTCTATACCCGCAGCCAGGCGATTGAGGACGGCGTGCTCGTCGACGTCTCCGAAACCGCGCGCGAAGCCGGCTTCAAAATCCCCGTCGCGCTCTCACGCTCCGTGTGGGACCGACTCGTCGCGCTGCCCGAGGGCTACCAGGGTTTCCAGAGCGAGAGCGGCCGGCTCTGGGACGTGCTCTGGATGGCCCGCCACTACGCGCTCCGCTCCTCGAACAGCGACCGTGTGAGGATGTGCGTGCTGGTGCGCGACATCCGCAAGGACCTGCGCGACAGCAACCGCCCGCCCCGCAGGCATTTCCCCATCGTTGCGATCGGCGCCGGCGACGACGGAGCGGCGGTCATCACCGTGATGTTCCCCGAGGACGACTGATCCCGTTCAGCGAAACACGCCCCCGGACCTCGATCCGGGACGCCTTCTTCCCCCGTCACGGAGCATTGCCATGCCCGACACCGCCTGCGGCTTCCACGACATGCCGATCCTCGACATGCCGGCGCCGCCCGCGTCCGTGAAACGCAACGCCCGCCGCCGCCGGCTGCGCTCCCGTCTGCTGCGTGCCGGGCGCGACGCCGTGGACGAGCGCGAACTGCTCGAACTGCTGCTCGCCGGATGCCATGCCGGAAATGACAGCGCCGCGCTTGCCGCCGGCCTGATCGAACGCTTCGGCACCGCGTCGCGCGCGCTCGCCGCCCGGCCCGACCGGCTGCGCGGCTCGCCCGGCATGACCGAGGACGCCGTCGCCGCGCTGAAGGCCGCCGAGGCCCTCGGCATCGCCATGGCGCGCGAGGCGGTTCCCGACGCCGTGCGTCCCTCCCTCGGCAACTACCGCGAGGTGATCGACTATTGCCGCACCCTGGCCGGGCATGGCGAGGTCGAAACCTTCCATTTGCTCTTCCTCGACCGCAAGAGCCGCCTGATTGCCGACGAGAGGCAGCAGAGCGGCACGGTCAGCCACGCGCCGGCTTTCCCGCGCGAGGTCTGCATCCGTGCGCTGGAGCGCCAGGCGAGCGCGCTCATCGCCTGCCACAACCATCCGAGCGCCGATCCCGCCCCGTCGCGGTCCGACATCGAGACCACGAAGCGGATCGAGTGGGCACTGAAGACCATCGACGTCGCCCTGCTCGACCACATCATCGTCACCCCGACGGCGGCGTTCAGCTTCAAGGAAAAGGGGCTGCTCTGAGCGCGCGCCCGCCTGTCCGCCGCCGGCGCGCCATCCCCCTTCCCCTCGCAACGCGCCGCCCGGAGTCCGGCCAGCCGGGCCCGGGCAGGCCGCCGGGGGGGGCGGGAGGTCCCGGTCCGCTTCGCCCCTTCGGAGCCTGACGATGCGGACCGGACGGGGCGGCGCATTCGCCCGATCCGGCCTGCATCGAACGGCGGGACCGGCCCGAAAGGAGACGACATGACGACCATCCGAGAGACGGCGCGGGCCATGATCGCGCAGGCCGTCGAGAACGAGTGCATCTGGGCCGGCGACCAGGACGCCGGGGATCTGGGCGGCCACGACCCGGCGGCGCTCCGGGCCGAAATGGAGCATGCGTTCGACTGCATGACCGCCGCGCTCGACAGCGAGACGGTGGCGGCAGGCTTCGCAACGCTCATGAGGGCGACGGACGAGCTGGAGAAGATCGCCAACCTGCTTGCGAACTACGTCAAGCCGGACGGCAAGCCGCGCGATTGCTGGCGCGCGCCGGAGCTTCAGAGACGCATTACCGCCGTCGAGGCCGATGTCCGCGCCGCGCATCTGGATATCCAGCTCGAGATCGGGCGCATCGACCGGCGCGAAATCGAAGACCCAGGCTGACAGGGAGGAACCCGTGACCAAAGCCGGAAAGGAATATCTCCGCCAGTGCTTCCGGAAGGTCGGGCTCGACCTCGGCTGGGCGCCCAGACCCCATGTCGCGCGGATTCTGAAGGACGGCGAATACCAGAAGCAATTCCCGTCATGGCGCGAAGTGGAAGCCTGGCTCGCCGGCTACGAGCGCGCGCTGAAGCACCACGCCTCCGAGCTTTACGCCCGAAGCGAGGCAGCCCGCCACGAAGCGGTGCGGGCGAAAGACTGACCGTCCCGCAACGCGACGCCCGGAGAGCTCGTCGGCAGCCAGGCGAGCCGCCCGCCTGCTGACGGCCGGCCGCTCGCCCGGCGCCCGGCGCGCGGGGCGGCGCATCTCCAACACCCGCTCGATCCGGCCCCGCCGGCAGGCTTCGCGCCGCCGGACCTGCCGCCTCGACCGCCGGTCCCCAACGCCATTCCAGCCCGGAGACTGCCATGCTGCACAGGATCACCGGCCGCGCCACGAAGTGCGGACCCTCCGCGATTTCCGCAATCGCCGGCGTGCCGACCCATGAGGCCGCCGCCGTCATCCGCCGCCTGTTCGACCGGCCCTCGGTCAACGGCGTCCACACCGACGAACTCGCCGCCGCGCTCGAAGAGTTCGGCTTCGTTCTCGACTTCGCGCTTTGGCATCCGAAACACCGCGAACGCCGCCACGCCCGCCGCGAGGAGGTCTGGGAGCGCATCTTCGCGGACGTCCCGTCCGAGGTCCGCGCGATCACGCTCGGGACGTTCCTCGATCCCGCGCCGTCGGGGACCTGGGCGATCGCGACGAGCGATCACTTCGTGGCCTACGCCGACGGCTTCGTCGCGGATTCTGCTTGGTTTTCCCGCAAACCGCGGCCCTGGCGCCGCGCCGACCCCGACTGCGGCCGCGTCGCGCTCAGGCGCGTCCGAGAGGCCGTCCGCTTCGTGCGCATTGCGCGGCACGAGCGCCGCCGCAGTCCCGTTTCAGAGGAGCGCTGATCCATGCCCCGGATCATCAAGACCACGGTCTACGGCATCGACGAGCTTTCCGACGAGGCGAAGGAAGCCGCCCGGTGCTGGTATCGACAGGCCGGCCTCCACGACGAGTGGTACGACTTCGTCTACGAGGATTTCGGGACGATCTGCCGGATCCTCGGCGTGACGCTCGCCACCACCCCGGTGCGCCTCTATGGCGGCGGCACCCGCGACAAGCCGCGGATTTTCCATAGTGGATTCTCCAGCCAGGGGGACGGGGCCAGCTTCTCCGCAGCGTGGAGCCATGCCTGTGGATCGCGCAAGGCCATTCGCGAACATGCGCCCAAGGACGAGGAACTGCACCGCATCGCCGATGTCCTGCAGGAGACGGCGAAGCGCAACTTCTACCAGCTGAACGCGACCGTTCGCCAGCGCGGCCGCTATTGCCACGAATACAGCATGGCGATCGAGGTCGAGCGCGACAGCCCGACCTGGCAGCCCCCGACCGACGGCGCCGAGGACGCCGTGATCGAGGCGCTGCGCGATCTTGCGCGCTGGCTCTACCGCCAGCTTGAGCGCGAGTACGACCACCAGACCTCCGACGAAACCGTCGACGAGGCACTTGCCGCAAATGCGTTCAGCTTCACGGCCGAGGGCAAACGCTTCGGCTGACCCGCCCCGCCTGAGCACCTCTCCGATTTCCTGAGCCTTCCGATCCGGCCGCCCTCGCGCCGGGCTTCCCCGGCGCGCGCTGCGTCGGCGGGAGTCCGGTCAGCCGGCCGGGGGCGGTCCGCGGGGCGGGGCGCGAGTCCTGTCTCGCACCGCCGGCCTGCCGACGTCTCTTCAGCACGGAGCCCGCCATGCTCGACGCCCACCCGGCGCCGGACGCTCTCGCGCGTCCGCCCCTTCCTGCCGCTGTCATCGATCCGCCCGCTTCGCCGGCCCGACCGTCCGCGGGCGATGCCCTGTTCTCTGCCGCCCAGGCCCTGCTGCCGATGCTGGAAGCCGGCCGGCCGCTCGATGCCGCGGCGCTGCGGGACGCCATGAGGGAGGCCTTCGGCGCATCCGACGCAGAGGGCGGCTGGGTCTGGAAGGACGCCTACGAGGCCGCCGAGGCGGCGTGCGTGCTGTTCCTCCAGCGCTACGGCCGGGGCATGCGGCGGACCTGCGGCGCCGACGGGCCGCGCCGCATGCTGGCGATGCTGGAGGCGGTCGCGGCGCTGGAGCCCTCGCACACCAGGCGGTCGGAAGAGCAGGTCCGGCTCCAGCAGTTCTCGACCCCGCTGCCGCTCGCCTATGCCGCCTTGCAGGCCGCCGCCATCCGGCCGGGCGACATCGTGCTGGAGCCCTCTGCCGGCACCGGCATGCTGGCGGTGATGGCGCAGTGCGCGTTGGGCAACTCCGCCACAGGCAATCTTCATCTCAACGAATTCGCGCACACGCGAGCACGGCTTCTGACCCGGTTGTTCCCGCGGGCGGTGGTGACGGCGTTCAACGCCGAGGCCATTGCCGACCGGCTGCGCGACGTCCGCCCGACCGTCGTGCTGATGAACCCGCCCTTCTCGGCGACGCCCGGTGTCGACCGCAGCCGGCACGACGCCGACCTGCGCCATGTCCGCTCCGCCGCCTCGATGCTGCCAACCGGCGGGCGGTTGGTGACGATCACCTCGGCTCACTGCGTCCTCGGCGACGCCGTCGGCCGACTCGATCCGCCGGCACGCTGCGTCTTCACCATGGCCATCGACGGCCGTGCCTACGCAAGGCGCGGCACCGGCTTCGACACCCGTTTGACCGTGATGGAGCGCGGCGCCGGACCGGCCGTCGAGCTGGACGGGACCGCCCGCGCGGCCAACGCCGCCGAGGTGTTCGATGCGGTCATCGCGCAGGTGCCGAAACGCCAGCCGATCGCGCCCGCGCCGGCCCCCGCCGGTGCGCCTCGCGACCTGTTCGGCAAGCCGGTAGCGCCTCCGAAGCGCCGGGGTCCGAAGCCCGTGCCGACGCCCGAGACGCGGCGTTCCCATGACTGGGGGCCGGTTTCGGAACTGGTCGTCGAGACCGGCGCAGTCGAGCCGATTGCCACCGATGCTCCGGCCAACGACGCCGGTCCCTACGCGCCGTGGCGGCCGGGCGTGGTGCGCATCGCGGGCGCGGTCGCGCACCCGACGCCGCTGGTGCAGTCCGCCGCCATGGCGGCCGTGCCGCATCCGGCGCCGGCATATCGGCCCTTGCTGCCCGAGCGCGTGGTCACCGACGGCCTGCTGTCGGACGCGCAGCTGGAGAGCGTCGTGCTGGCGGGCGAGGCCCATTCCCGGCGCCTGGCCTCCGAATACCGCATCGGCTCCGGCTGGGAGACCGTCCACCGCTGCCGCGAGGACGACGGCGAGGGCGGCGAAGACATCGACACGTCCTTCGTCACCCAGGAAGGCGAGACCCTGTCGGAGCCGGTGCGCTTCCGCCGGGGCTGGATGCTGGGCGACGGCACCGGATGCGGCAAGGGCCGCCAGGTCGCCGCCATCATCCTCGACAACCGCCTGCGCGGCAGGAAGAAGGCGCTCTGGCTCTCGCAGTCCGACAAGCTGCTGGAGGACGCCCGTCGCGACTGGACCGCATTGGGCGGCATGGAGAGCGACGTCATCCCGCTCGGCAATTTCCGCCAGGGCATGGAGATCCCGCTCGATGCCGGCATCCTGTTCGCGACCTACGCCACGCTGCGCTCGCCGTCGCGCCAGGGGAAGCCCTCCCGGCTGGAGCAGATCGTCGAGTGGCTGGCAGGCTCCCTCGACGAGGAGGACCGCCACGGCTTCGACGGGGTGATCGTCTTCGACGAGGCCCATGCCATGGCCAACGCTGCCGGCTCCAAGTCCGAGCGCGGCGAGACCAAGCCGTCCCAGCAGGGCCGCGCCGGGCTGCGCTTGCAGAACGCATTGCCGGATGCGCGCATCGCCTACGTCTCGGCCACCGGCGCCACCACGGTGCCCGGATTGGCCTATGCGGGACGGCTCGGACTGTGGGCCGCCGGCGAGACGCCGTTCGAGACCCGCGTCGAGTTCGTCTCCGCGATGGAAGCGGGCGGCGTCGCGGCAATGGAAGTCGTGGCCCGCGATCTGAAGGCGCTCGGCCTCTACCAGGCGCGGGCATTGGCCTATGACGGCATCGAGGTCGACATCCTCGAACATCCCCTCACGCCCGAGCAGGGGCGCATCTACGACGCCTATGCCGGCGCCTTCAAGGTGATCCACGCCAACATCGAGGAGGCGCTTAAGGCCACCGGCATCGTCCAGGGCGAGGACACGCTGAACAGAAACGCCAAGGCCGCAGCCCTGTCCGCCTTCGAGGGAACGAAACAGAGGTTCTTCGGCCACCTGCTGACCGGCATGAAGTGCCCCTCGACCATCCGTGCGATCGACGCCGACCTTGCCGGCGGCCGGTCGGCGGTCGTGCAGCTGGTCTCCACCGGCGAAGCCTTGATGGAGCGCCGCATCGCCGACGTTCCCGCATCCGAGTGGGACGACCTCAATATCGACCTGACGCCCCGGGACGCGATCCTGTCCTATCTGATGTACGCCTTCCCGGTGCAGTTGCAGGAGCCGTTCACCGACGACGGCGGCAACCTTCTCAGCCGGCCGGCCAGGGACGACGACGGCAACCCGGTGATCTGCAAGGAAGCCGAGGACCGGCGCGATGCCTTGATCGAGAAGCTCGCCGCCCTGCCCCCGGTGCCCACCGCGCTCGACCAGATCGTGCAGCATTTTGGGCACGAGGCGGTGGCGGAGGTCACGGGACGGTCGCGGCGGGTTCTGCGCATCACGGACGCCAAGGGCGAGCGCCTGGCCCTGCGCTCGCGGCCGGCCTCTGCCAATCTCGCCGAGACCGCCGCCTTCATGGACGGCGAGAAGCGCATCCTGGTGTTCTCCATGGCCGGCGGCACCGGACGCAGCTACCACGCCGATCTCTCCTGCGGGAACACGGAACGGCGGATCCACTACCTGCTGGAGCCCGGCTGGCGCGCCGACCAGGCGATCCAGGGGTTGGGCAGGACCCATCGGACGCACCAGGCCAGCGCCCCGCTGTTCCGGCCGGTCACCACGGACGTGAAGGGCGAGCGCCGCTTCATCGCCACCATCGCACGGCGTCTGGACAGCCTGGGGGCGATCACGCGCGGGCAGCGCGACAGCCAGACCGCCATGGGCGGCAGCGACGCGGCGCTCTTCCGCGAGAGCGACAACCTGGAGAGCGCCTATGCGAAAGCAGCGCTGCGCCAGTTCTACGGCGCGCTCTGGCGCGGCAGCATCGAGGGGTGGAATGTCGAGCGCTTCCAGAAGTCGACCGGCCTCAAGATCGTCCACGAGGGCGGGCTCAAGGACGACCTGCCGCCGATGCCGAAGTTCCTCAACCGGCTGCTGGCGCTGCCCATCGCCGAGCAGAACCAGCTCTTCGCCGAGCTGGAGGAGCGCATCGCCAGCAACATTGAGGCAGCGATCGAGGCCGGCAGCTACGAGGTCGGCGTCGAGACCGTCACCGCCGACTCGCTCACCGTCGCCGGCCGGGAGACGCTCTACGAGCATCCCGGCACCGGAGCGGCCACCGAGCTGGTCGAGATCGTCCGCCGCGACAGGCTGGTGCCGCTCACGGCGGAATCGGCGCTGGAGATCGGAGAGCGCGATCCCGGTCCGGACGGCAGGCCGCGCCTCGCGGTCAACGCCCGCTCGAAGCGCGCCGCCGTCATCCTGCCGGCTACGTCGCGCATGCTCGACAATGGCGGCGTCACGGAGCGGGTGCGGCTCATCCGGCCCGCGACGGCCGAGACCATGGCACGAGCCGAGCTCGACGCCTCCAACTGGCGCCACGCCGACGAGGCCGCCTGGCGGCGGGTGTGGGACGCGGAGATCGCCGGCCTGCCGTCGCACCGGGACTCGCGCTTCTGGCTCGCAACCGGCCTGCTGCTGCCAGTCTGGGACCGCCTGCCGGCCGAGAACATGCGCGTCCGGCGGCTTACCAGCGATGACGGTATCGCCCTCATCGGCCGCGTGCTTGATGCCGAGCAGGTGCGGTCCGTGCGCGCCGGGTTCGGCCTCGACGGCGGCCCCGCCATGACCGGCGCGGAAGCCTTCGAGGCGGTGATGGGGCGCGGCAACGCGCTTGCGCTCGCCAACGGCTGGCGGCTCGCGCGGCGGCGGCTGATGGGCGCCGACCGCATCGAGATCGAGGGACCGGCCGATACCGACCTCCCGGCGCTCAGGCGCATGGGATGCACGGTGGAGATCGTCTCGTTCCGCGCCCGGATATTCGCGCCCAATGCCGGCGCCGTCGAACGCATCCTCGACCGCTGGCCGCTCGCCGCCTGATCTTTGCCCGTGCCGCCGGCCCGCCATCATCGACGGGCCCGGCGCTTCCACCGCCGGCGCGGGCGGGATAGACAGTCCCGACGCGCCGGCCCGCCTTCCCGACAAAGGAGAACGCCGCCATGACCGCCCAGACGATGCCGGACGAACCGGACTTCTGCTTCTGCCCCGCCTATGACGTCGAGACCGAGGTGCAGCAGATCAGAATCGTCATCGAAGGCCTGGCCGGCCATGTGCCCACGGCTCTGGTCACGCTCACCCTCGACGATGCCCTGAACATTTGCGACAAGCTGAACCGGCGGCTCGGCTACGACCGCGAGGCCTGGACCGCCATGGTCGCCGCCTCCATGGCCGCCGAAACCCCCGAGCCGGGCGACCCCACCGCGCACTGATCCGTGCACCGGGGCCGGTTCCGGCTCTTGAAATTGTCCAAACTATCGCTATATATTTGGACACAGGAGGATCACGTGATGTCCACCGCCAAGGCCGTTCGGGCCGCCGTACGGAAGCTGCCGCGGGGCACGCCCTTCACCGGCGCCCGCTTCCTGAAGCACGGCACCCACGGCGCCGTCGCCCGGACCCTGTCCCGCCTCGCCGCGGAGGGCGAGATCCTGCGCCTCGCCCAGGGCGTCTTCGTCCGTCCGAGGCGCAACCGCTTCGTCGGCGTCGTCATGCCCGCCCTCCACGAGGTGGTCGAGACGATCGCGCGCGACAATGGCGAAACGCTCCAGATCCACGGCGCCGAGGCCGCCAGGCGGTTCAGGCTCACCACCCAGGTGCCGATCGCGCCGGTGTTCCATACCAGCGGCTCGACCCGCACCATCCGGGTCGCCGGCACCGCCGTGCACCTGGTCCACACCGCGAACCGTCGCCGGCTGCAATTCGCGGGCGAGCCGACCGGCGCCGCCATCTCCGCGCTGTGGTATCTCGGCAAGGACAATGTGACGCCCGAGACCGTCGCCGCCATCGAGGACGCCCTCGGCCCGGCCGAGTTCGAGAAGCTGCGTTCCGCCGACATGCCGGCCTGGATGCAGAAGGCGTTCGCCGCCGCCGGGGCGCCGGCCCATGGCTGAGCCGTTCCTCTCCCTCGGCGCCGGCGAGCGCGCCGACATCCTTCGGACCGCGGCCGCCGGCGCCGACCTGTCCCCCGTCGTCCTGGAGAAGGACATCTGGGTCTGCTGGGTTCTCCACGCCCTCTTCTCCATGCCCGACCCCCATCCGATGGCCTTCAAGGGCGGCACCTCGCTCTCCAAGGTCTACGGCGTCATCGACCGGTTCTCCGAGGACGTGGACGTCACCCTCGACTACCGCGCCTTCGAGGACGGTTTCGACCCCTTCGCCGAGGGCGCCAGCCGCAGCGCGACGAAGCGGTTCAGCGAACGCCTCAGGGACCGGGTCGCGGGCTACGTCCGCGACGTCGTCGCGCCCGCCCTCGATACCGCCGCCCGGCGTCTGGCGCCCGACGGACGCTACGACATCCATGTCGGCGACGACGGCGAGACCGTCCGTTTCGCCTATCCGTCCGCGGTCGACGCGCCCGACAGCTATGTCGCGAGCGAGGTGCTGCTGGAGTTCGGCGGCCGCAACGTCATCGATCCGAACGAGCGCCACGCGATCGCTCCGGATATCGCCGCCCTGACCGAGGGCCTCGATTATCCGGAGGCGACGGTGACGGTGCTCTCCCCGGCGCGCACCTTCTGGGAGAAGGCGACGCTGATCCATGTCGAGTGCCACCGGGGCCGGCTCGCCGCCGGCCCGCACAGGCTCTCCCGGCACTGGTTCGACCTGGCCTGCCTCGCCCGGCACGACGCGGGACAGGCGGCGCTCGCCGACCGCGCCCTGCTGGAGGACGTCGTGCGCCACAAGACGGTCTTCTTCAATGCGGGCTACGCCCATTACGACCATTGCCTGGACGGCCGGCTACGCCTCGTCCCCGACGGTGACGGGCTCGCCGGCCTTCGGTCCGACTACGACGCCATGCGCCGGGCCGGCATCGTCGGCGCCACAGCCCTGGAATTCGATACCCTGATCGAATGGCTCCGCGCCCTGGAAGCCGAGGCGAACCGGCCGGGGTGACCACTACGCCGACCCCCTGCTGCGCAGCCGGCCCGCCGACGGCCGATACCGCGACACCCATCGTGGAGACAACGCCATGGAACCCGACGACACCGCCGTGGAGCGCGGCAGCGGCAACGTCTTCGCCGATCTCGGCTTTCCCGACGCCGACGCCCACCTCGTCAAGGCCGAGCTGGTGAGCCGCATCGACGGCATCGTGCGCGCCCGCGGCATCACCCAGACCGAGTCCGCGCGGCTGCTCGGCCTCTCCCAGCCCGACGTGTCGCGGCTGCTGCGCGGCGACTTCCGCGAGTATTCGCTGGAGCGCCTGTTCCGGCTGCTGACGACGCTCGGGCGCGACATCGACATCGTGGTCCGCCGGTCCCGTTCGGCCGAGGGCGGACGGCTCCGCGTCACCGCCGCCCAACCCGTCTGACGCCCCGGTCATGGCGGCAGGAGCCGTCTCCGGACCGGGAGCGAGAACCTGCGCATGGCTGCGCAGCCGGCCTGACACCGATTGTCCGTAAGGTGTCACTTGCGCCACATGTTGCATTTGCGGCATTCATGGCCCATGATCCATCCTGAAGAAGGAGATACCGGAATGGAAACGAAGACGGTGGCGGACACGGCCTGCGGCATCCCGAGCGAACGCGATGCGGCGCTTGCGGAGCGGGCCGGCCGGGCGCTTGAGACGCTGATCGACGGTGCGCAGCCGGTATCCGCCCGCTTCGGCGACAAGACCGTCGCTCTGCCGACCCCGGCGGTGCGGCTGCTGCGCGAAATCCTCGACCACATGGCGCATGGCAAGGGCGTCGCGCTCACCTCCCTCCATGCCGAACTGACCACGCGGCAGGCGGCCGAACTGTTGCAGGTATCGCGGACGCATCTGGTCCAGCTTCTCGACGCAGGGCGGATTCCCTGCCGGATGGTCGGCTCCCATCGCCGCGTCCGCGCCGAGGATATCCTCGCCTGGCGCCGCGAGACGGAGTCCCGCCGCCGCGAGGCGCTCGACGAGCTGACCGCGCGCGACCAGGAACTCGGCCTGCAATAGCCGATGCCCCCTCCGACGGCGTTGCTCGACGCCAATGTCCTCTATCCGGCCGGTCTGCGCGACTTGCTGCTGCGTCTTGCCGACCGCTATCTCCATGCGCCGCTCTGGAGCGCCGGCATCCACGAAGAGTGGATACGCAGCCTGCTCGCCGACCGGCCGGATATCGAGGCCGCCGTGCTGGAGAGGACCCGCGCGGTCATGGACGGGCATTTCCCCGATGCCGTCGTGATGGGTTACGAGGCCCTTGCCGCCACCCTCGATCTGCCCGATCCCGACGACCGCCATGTGCTGGCGGCCGCCATCCTTGGCGGCGCGGATATCATCGTCACCCGCAACCTGCGGGACTTTCCGGCGGACCGCCTCGCGCCCCACGGGCTTGTGGCGCAGCACCCCGACGCCTTCATCGTCGATCTGTTCGAGGCCGACGCCGATGCCGTGCTGGCCGCCGTTCGAGGCCACCGCGCGGCGCTGCGCAATCCGCCCCGTTCGGCCGCCGACTATCTGGCCGCCCTCGAACGGCTCGGTCTCGGCCGGACGGTCTCCCTGCTGCGACAACGCGAAACGGCGATCTGACCGGCCGCAGGATCCGTATCGCCGTCGCCCGATCAGTGCACCGTCCTGCTCCGCTGCCGGCCCGCCGCCGTCTTGCCGGGGCGGGGGCAGTTTCAGCTGTCCCTCTACTGCGTAGCCGGCCCCACGCCGTCCGGCAGCCCGTCGGGGCCTCCCACGCGGCCGCGATGCTCCGCAGCCGGCCCGTCGCCGTCCGCGCTCAGCCGCGCCGCGCGAGCCATAGCCAGGCAATCCAGACCGGCAGGCTGAGCACCGCCGCACCGACAGCGATCGCCGCCGGGCCGAGCAGCCCCGCAATCACCGTGGCGCACACGGTGGTTGCACCGAGGACGATCCCGGCCAACCAGGCTCCGCGCCGGTAGCCGAGGCGCCGGTGACGGCGGCAGCCCAGCGCCAGCGGCAAGCCGCAGGGGACGGTGACGGCGAGCAACCCAAAGGCCGCCATCGCCTCCCCGGCATCCGCGAACCCGACCGTCGGCGGCCCAAACCGGAGCATCGCCTGCGCCGCCACCCCGGCCGGCAGCCAGAGCAGCGCCCCCGGAACGAGTCCGGGGCAGGCGCCGGCCAGAACCCGTGCCGCGTCATCCATCCCCGCCCGTCCATGCCGCAACCGATGCCCCGGAAACCGTCGCCATGCAAGCCGGTCCGTCCCTGCGGGAGGTGGAGAGAAGCCGGTGGAGGGCGAAGCCGCTGAAGAAGAGGGAGCGGCGGGATTGCAACCGGGGAGACGGGAAATGGCGACATTGACCTATGCGGGGATCGGGTCACGGGAGACGCCGGCGAGAGTGCTGGCGGACATGACCGTGATGGCGGGCTGGCTGGCGCGGACCGGCTGGCATCTGTCTTCCGGCGGCGCGGATGGGGCGGACAGCGCGTTCGCAGCAGGAGCGCCGGCGGAGCAGCGGACGGTGTGGCTGCCGTGGCGGGGCTATAACGGGCATGGCGGGCCGGACTGCCGGGTGCTGTCGGCGGCTGATCTGTCGGCCTGCATCGAGATCGCGGCATCCCTGCATCCGGCGTGGGAGCGGTGTAAGCCGGGCGCCCGGAAGCTGCATGCGCGGAACGTCGCCATCCTGCTGGGGGAGCGGCGGGACCGGCCGGTCGATGCGGTCGTGTGCTGGACGGCCGGCGGACGGGCGGAGGGCGGCACCGGCATGGGCATCCGCATCGCGGAGGCGCACGGCATTCCGGTGCTGAACCTGGGGACGATGGCGCCGCGGGCGGTGTGCGAGCGGCTGCGGGATATCCGCCGCGCCGGTCCGGGATCGTAGAGGTGGAGAGGAGCGCCTGTCGGGCGAGTGTCCGGCAGGCCGGAGGGAGTGGTCTCTCCGCGCCGTTGCCGGGCAGGACAACGGCAGAGGAGATCCGTCCCATGTTCCATCCCGACCACGATTTCGGCGCCCCGTCCGGCGGCGACCGGCTGCTCGCCGAGCTGGGCGTGCGTCCCGAGCTCGTCCGCGAGATCGCCGAGGACGCCCGCGCGATCCGTTGTCCCGACCGGGGCGCGGTGTATCCCGCATACGGCTTCGCGAGCCTCTTCCCCGATCCGTCGCTGGCCCCCGGCCTGCACGAGGACGGACCGGACCAGCCCTGGGACCCGGCGCCGTCGCTCCCCCCGGCCGAATAGAGGCGGAGGGGGGCTTGGAGAGTTTGAACGGTCGGGGGTTCGGGGGAGTGACCCCGGCCTCCGGTCGTTCGCAACCCATCGTCATCATCCAGACCCATGAGGAGATCGTCATGGCTTTCGGTAAGAACCACGCCGAACTCGTTGGCCGCCTCGGCGCCGACGTCACCGTCAACAACCTCGCCTCGGGCGGGCGCGTCGCCAATCTGAGCATCGCGACCGACGAGGGGTATATCGACCGCAACTCGGGCCAGAAGGTCGACCGGACCGAGTGGCACCGGGTCGTGACCTTCCAGGACGGGCTGATCGACATGCTGGAGAAGCACGCCAGGAAGGGCCGCCTGATCCACGTCGAGGGCAAGATGCAGACCCGGCGCTGGCGCAAGCAGGGCGAGGACTCCGACCGCTTCTCGACCGAGATCATCGTCGTGCCGGGCCACCGGGTCCAGTTCTACGACAAGCCGAACGGCGCGCCGTCGGCGGACGCCCAGGCGCCGATGGACGAGACCGCCGCCCCGGCGGGCGCGGCCGCGGACATCGAGGACCCGCCGTTCTGATCGGCCCGCCTCCCATCGTTCCTCCCCAACTCGGGACCGGCGCTCCGGCGTCGGTCCCTTTCTTTTTGCAGCCGATCCGGAGGAAGCCCGTCCGCGCTCCGCGCCCGCGCTCCACGCGGGCCGCTCCGCCGGCCTCGCGGGAGGAGAGTCGAGCCTGAGGATGGCGAGATGCGGCAGGGACGGAGGGCGCCCGCCGCCGAACGGAGGATGACGGCATGCGTGTCTACAACCGCGACGAGGTCTGCGGATTCCGGTTCGTTCGGGCGCCGTGGGGCGCGTTCAGCAATTTCGCGCCGCTGGCCGCGCCCATCGCCGCCGGCCCGTGGACGTTCGCCACGTCGGAGCATCTTTACCAGGCGGCGAAGTTCGGCGCCGCCCCGGCAGTGCAGCGCCGGATCGCCGGCGCGCCGACGGCGCGCGAGGCGGCCGCCATCGGGCGCGGCACGGCCGACGGCCTCGATCCGGACTGGAACGAGCAGCGGGTGAACGCGATGCGCTGGGTGCTGCGCATGAAGCGCGAGGTCAACGCCGCCGAAATCGACGCCGCGCTCGCCGCGACCGGCGAGCGCGCCATCGTCGAGGTCTCGACCCGCGACGCCTGGTGGGGCGCGAAACCGGCGGGCGACAGCTACCGCGGCGCGAACGTGCTGGGGCGGCTCTGGATGGAGCTGCGTCGGCAGCTCGGCGACGGCGATCCCGCTTCGCGCGCCGCCGCCTGGACCGGCCGGATCCGGGTCGGCCGCCTTGCCGGCGGCCGCTGACCGCGCCCGCCGCCGGAGTCCGGGGAGAGCAGGGGCAGGGTGGTTCGTTTGCACGAGGAGAGAGGCATGGCGCGCGACAGCATCTTCGCCCACGGGGCGGTCATCGTCCCCGATTTCGTCACCCCGGCCGAGGAGGACCGCCTCCTGCTCCACATCGGTCAGGCGCCCTGGATGACCGAGCTCCGCCGCCGCGTGCAGCACTACGGCTGGCGCTACGACTATCGCGGCGCCGGCCGCCCGGAACCCGCCACACCGTTCCCCCGCTGGGCCGAGGTCATGGCGGATCGGCTGCGGGGCCGTTTCGGCGGGACGCTTCCCGTGCAGTGCATCGTCAACGAGTATCGTCCCGGCCAGGGGATCGGGATGCACGCCGATCACGCCCAGTTCGGACCGGTCGTCGCCTCGCTGTCGCTCGCCGCCGACTGGCCGATGCGCTTCCGCCCGCGCTCCGTGCGCCCCTACGCCCGCGACGGCCTGCCGGGCGACGAGGTCGTCGTGCTCCCGCGCCGCTCGGTCCTCGTCCTCGCGGGCGCCGCGCGCTCGGCGTGGATGCACGGCATCGATCGCGCCGACAGCGCCGGCGAGGCCGCGACGCGCCTCTCCGCCACCTTCCGCACGCTGGCGCGGTAGCGGGCCACCGGCCCGCCGCCGTCCGGGCCTCGCGCCCGCGCTTCGCTCGGGGCGCTCGCCTCCCAGCTTCGCCAGGAGGCGGAGCCCGGCCGGTATCGGGCGTCCCGCAGGTTCCCGAAGGAGGCCGCTCATGCATCACGGTCCGTCTCCCGCCGCCGTCATCGCCGCGGCGCTCGCCGCGCGCGCCGAGGACGTCTGCCGAAAATACCTCCCAAACGGACGCCGGCTCGGCCGCTACTGGATCTGCGGCAACCTGGACGGCGCTCGCGGCCGCTCGCTCTTCGTCCGCCTCTCCGGCTCCGGCAAGCCCGGCGGTTGGACCGACGCGGCGACCGGCGAGCACGGCGACCTGCTCGACCTGATCCGCCACCGCATCAACGCGCCGACGCTGCGCGCGGCGCTCGACGAGGCGCGGCGTTTCCTCGCCTTGCCGCCTGCCCCGGACTGCGATCCGGGGATTTCACCGGCGACGGCTTCGGACGCGCCTTACGACGCGACCGAGGCCGCGCGCCGCCTGTGGCGGCGCTGTCGCGCGGTCGACGGCAGCCATGCCGAGCGCTACCTGCGGGCGCGGGGCCTGTCGCGCTGCCGCTTCGCGGCGCTGCGCTTCCATCCCGCGCTTCGCTACCGCGAAGGCGCATCGGTGCGCCGGTTCCCGGCGCTGGTCGCCGCCGTGACCGGCGGCGACGGCCGGATCTTCGGCGTGCAGCGCACCTGGCTCGATCCCCGCTCGCCCGCCAAGGCGGGCGTCGCGGCGCCGCGCAAGGCGCTCGGCCGCGTCTACGGCCTCGCGGTGCGCTTCGGCGTTCCCTCCGACGATGCTGCGCTCGTCGTCGGGGAAGGCATCGAGACCGTGCTCTCGCTCGTCACCGCCGTGCCGGAGATCACAGCGGCCGCCGCGCTCTCCGCCGGAAGCCTCGGCGCGTTCGCGCCTCCGCCCGGCATCGCGCGCCTGGTGATCGCACGCGACAACGACGAGGACGGCGCGCTGGCGGCCGAACGCCTCGCGTTGCGCTGCGCGCGGCTCGGCATCGCCGCCACCGTCGTCGTGCCCGCCGGCAACGACTTCAACGACGACCTGGTCGACTTCGGCCCGGCGGCGCTGCGCGCCCGCCTCGCGCCGCTGTTCCGTCCGGCGGCCTGCGCCCCGGGCTCGCAGGCCGCCTGCCCCGGACCCCGATCCGGGGGCGCAGGCGGTCCCCGGTCCGGTGGAGGAAGAGAGAAGCGGAGGGTCGGGCAAGCCGACCGGAAGAGAGGAGGGAGTGAATGCGCGCGATCGTGAACCTGCGGGACGAGCCCAGGCTGCGCGAGCAGTTCGAATATGCGCAGGTGGTGAACAACACCGTCCTGATCGACCGCCGCACGAAGTGGGGCAATCCGTTCAGGCTGGGAGTGGATGGATCGCGCGAAGAGGTGATCGCCCGCTATCGCACGGATCTTTGGCACCGCATCCGCGCAGGCGAGGTTTCGCTGGAAGAGCTTGCCGAACTGGACGGTTGCTGGCTCGCCTGCTGGTGCGATCCGCTGCCCTGCCACGGCGAGGTGCTGGCGTGCGCCGCAGCATGGGCGTCCGGGGTCCTGGCGGAGCGGGCAGGTGCGTGATGCCGGTTCGGTCATGCAGGCGGACAGAAGGGTTGGGCGATCCCCTTCGGGGCCGGGCTATCCGCTCATATCTCCGGTCGCTGGCGCTCCCTCCGATACCGCTCCTATCCCTATCGCCTCCGGTCGCTGCGCTCCCTGCGCGCTCCGCTTGCCGCCGCCTTCGGCGGGAGTGTCGCCGCCCTGGCGGGCGGCGGCGTTGTTGCGTTTCCCCCAGACCGGTCTGGGCGGCGCGCCATTCCAGGTCCGCAGCGGCGGCCCGCAACCCGCTGCGCGGGTCCTCCACTTCGTTGCGGCCCTTCGGGTGCGGGCCGCCTCGATCTGCGGACCTTCCAGGCTTGACTCGCCGCCCACCCCGCTCCGGGGGAAACGCGGTGTTTTTTTCAGAGGAGAGGAACCGACAATGACCTACAACAACACCGAAACCGCCATGGCCGACGCCTTCGCGCAAGCGGGCTTCGACACCGGGAGCCTTGACGCCCCCATGATCGAGACCGCCGACAGCGACGACGAGCGCGAGCCCGAACACGCCGCATCGGCAACCGCCATGGCCTGCGAAGCTGCCGCCATGTTCGGCGCGACCCCCGGACGCGACGAGTTCGACACCCGCGACATCTGGGATCCCGACGACGCGCTGTCCGCCGTGACCGAAGCCCTCCGCATCATGGCGCAGGGCATCGCCCCGGACGGCTTCCAGCTTGCCGACGAGCGCGAAAGCCTCATGTGGGGTTTCGTGAACATGCTCGACGCCCAGACCCAGAGGCTGGACCGCGCCGCCGACAAGCTCATGCCCGACCTTCGCGACCTTCAGCGCGCGCAGGACGGAACCGAGATCAAGTCCCGCGAGCTGGAGCTTGTGACCGACCGGGCGCAGAACTTCACCGACCGCCGCGACGCCTTCGAGATCATGCGCGACACCGCCGCCGATGCCTACCGCGTCGAGACCGGCAGCGTCTGGCGGCCCCGGCGCGGCTCGCATGTGTCGCAGACCGGCAAGCTGACCAGCGCCGCCATCGACGCCCGCGACTACATGCGCGCCCGCAAGGACCGCGAGACCATGGCGCATCTCCCGAACGGAACGCTGGTCGCCATCGCGGGCGGCAGGGACATCGCCGACCCCGCCGCCGTCATCGCCCGGCTCGACAAGGCCCGCGCCAAGTATCCCGACATGGTGCTTGTGCATGGCGGAGGACCGGGCGTCGAGAAGATCGCGGCGCGCTGGGCCGAGCGCAACGGAGTGCAGCAGATCGTATGCAAGCCCGATTGGGACCGCCACGGACGGGCCGCCCCGTTCCGCCGCAACGACGACTTGCTGAACCTTCTGCCGAAGGGCGTTATCGCGTTCCCCGGCTCCGGCATCACGGAAAATCTCGTGGACAAGGCGCGGCAGCTCGGCATCCCGGTTCAGCGCATCGCGGCTTGAGACCGCAGCAATCCCGAACGGGCCGCGTTGCTCCGGCAGCGCGGCCCGTCGCCTTTCGTGCAGACCGCCGCGCGCGCCGGTCGCCCGCTTGCCTTCGCACCATGCTTCGCATGAGTGCTGCGGCGACTGCGCCGACCCCGCGCAGTGGCGAGCGCATCGCCCCCGGCACTCGTGCCGCCGCTCCTGCGGAGCGCGCTTGCACGTCGCCCGGCACGACCCGCGCGCTTCGCCGCGCAGCCGCCCCGCTCAAACGCCGCGGCTGCTCCCCTCCGCCGGGTTCCCCGGCGTCGATTCCCCCATCGAAAATTCGGCAGCAATTGGCCCTTGACCGGCCTGGGCCGGCCTTGGGTCTCACACCCCACACAGCGCGCTGTTGGAGGGCGCATGCGCGCGTTTACCATGCCTTTTCAACGACTTGTGGGGACTTCGGCCGCCTGCGAACGCCGGATTGTTGCTTGACGGAGTCGCTTCTCCGGAGAACCGCGCGGGTTCTCTAGAGAACCGGGACCAAGCCACTGGAATCGCTCGGGTTTTTTCCGGGCGCTTCTCTGGAGAAGCGCTCTGGGCCGGCCCAGGGTTATCGAGAGAAGCGCAGAATCCGGTCAAGAATTCTCTGGAGAGTCGCCCGGTTCAGCCGTCCGAGACCGACATTCCATGACAGGCGGGGGCCCGCCGCCGAGGCTGTCCTTGGCGGCGCCGGCGGCGTAAGGTTGCGCGATCATGATACTGTGGCCTCGGGGATTGCCATGAGAAGGTGGCTTGCGGCGCTGGTCCTCGTTCTTCTGACGGCGGCCCCGGCGTTCGGGGACGAGGCGGCGCGGGAGACGCTCCGCGTCGGGGTCGACCCCGCCTATCCACCGTTCAGCGAGATCGACGATGCGGACCGGCTCGTCGGCTTCGACATCGACATCGCGCTCGCGCTCTGCGCGCGCATGGACGTCGCGTGCGCGTTCGTCCGCCAGGACTGGGAAGGGCTGATCCCGGCGCTGCGGGCCGGCCGGTTCGACGCCATCGTCTCCAGCATGTCGATCACCGGGAAGCGCCGCCGGCTGGTCGCGTTCACCGAGCGCTACTACTCAAGCGGGGTCCGCTTCGTCGCGCGGAAAGGCTCGGGTTTCGACCCCGAAGACGCGGCGGGGCGGACCGTCGGCGCGATGCGCGCGACGATCGCCTCGGACTGGCTGGAGGACAACCGGTCGAAGTTTGCCGGCATCAGGCTGTACACCGACCAGGGCGCGCTCGACCGGGCGCTGATCGACGGCCGCCTGGACGCGGCGTTCGGCGACGCGCTCGGCTTCTGGAAGTGGCTCAAGAGCCCCGAGGGCGCGGACTTCGCCTATGCGGGCGACACCTACCGCCTTGACGAGGGCATCGGCATCGCCGTGCGCAAGGAGGACGAGGCGCTGCGCCGGCGTCTGAACGACGCGATCCGGGCCATACGCGCCGACGGCACCTACGGGACGATCAACGCCCGGTATTTTCCGTTCGACATTTACTGACGCCCCTCACGCCCCGGCCGGCGGACCCTTGAGCGGCGCCTTTTCGCGCGAGGCCGCCGCCGAATGCCGCGGTCGTCCGCATCAAGGAAGCGGGATACTCCCTGTGCGCGGGGTCAGTCCCCGCCGCTCTCTTCGACGGGCTCCCGTCCCAGCAGCCTGTCCTGCTGCGCCCGGGCGCCCTCGATCAGCTCGTCGAGCTCGTCCCCGCGGTCCTCGTCGAGCATGTCGCTGCGCAGTTTGGTCACCATGATGTGCGCCGCGCGGAAGGTCGTCTCGACCAAGGGGGCGAGGCGGCCGCCCGCCGCAGCCCCGTCGGCCAGCGCCGCGAGGGCGGCGAAGCGAACGAACTCGGGGCCGGTCAGGCCGCGCGCATCCGCGTGGGCCTCGATCCGGTCCCATTCGCCGTCGAGGAAACGGATCGAATGCGGGTTGCGCCTCTCGGCCTTCCCGGCCTCGACCGGTGCGGTCTCACGGGTCTCGCTGTCCATTTCACGTGGTCTCCTTCATGCAATTCGTCGTCGCGGCCCCTGGGATGCGCGCCGCCTGCGTCACATTCCGAGGTCCATGTCGCCCCGGTCGCGCCCGCGCGACGGCGGTTCCGGCGTCTTCGCGGGCTGCCGCGACTTGCCGATGCCGGCGTCGGCGCCGCGTTCCAGCCCTGACCGGCCGTCCGGCGCGGCCTTTTCCCGGTTCTTCGCGGCTTCCGTCGACCGGTCCCGCGCCCTGCCCGCTGCCCTTTCCGGTTCCCGTTCGCGCTGCCGCCCGTCTTTTCGGTCGCTGTCGGCGGCCCTGCCGGGGTCCCTCTCGATGTCCGGGCGCACCGTCTCGCCGATGGCCTCCAGCGCCGCGATGCGCTCGCCGGTGACCGCCTCCAGCTGTTCGCGCAGCGCCTTGGCGTCGTCGGTAACCAGCTCGGCCCGGTCGCGGGCGCGGGATATCTCGACATAGAAGCTCTTCTGGG
>JAPOVI010000360.1 GCA_026708265.1 Acidobacteriota bacterium | reverse complement strand
ACTCACCCCACCCGCGGCTGCGGCGCGCGCGGCCGCCGGCGCCCGGCAGGTGATGGCGGCTCCGTGGTGGCGAGACTGGCGCGGCTGGCGTTCCTGGCTCTCCTGACCGCGTCCTGCGTGCAGGGAGTTCCCGGCGGCGGGCCAGGCACCTCCGCGCCGGAGCCGTCGCAGGCCACCGGCGGCGCCAACGACCCGTCGGTCGCCGACAGACCGTACGTCGTGCTCGTGTCGTTCGACGGGTTCCGGCCCGACTACCTGGAGCGCTTCCCCACCCCGAGCTTCGACAGGCTGGCGGTCGCCGGCGTTCGCACGGTGCTGGTCCCTGCGTTCCCGTCCCTGACCTTTCCGACGCACTACACGATTGCGACCGGACTCTATCCCGAGCACCACGGGATCGTCGCCAACCGCTTCTACGACCCCGAGCGCGACGCCGAGTTCGACTATCGCGACCGCGCGACGGTGGGGGACGGATCGTGGTGGGGCGGCGAGCCCATCTGGGTGACGGCGGAGACCCAGGGCATGGTCTCGGCGGCGTTCTTCTTCCCGGGGACGGAGGCCGCGATCGGCGGCGTCCGCCCCTCGGAGTGGCGGCCGTACGACGGCCGCGTCCCCAACCGCGACCGCGTGCGCACGGTGCTCGACTGGCTCGCGCGTCCCGCGGAGACGCGGCCGCACCTGACGACCCTGTACTTCTCGCTCGTGGACAGCGCGGGACACCGGCTCGGTCCGGACGCCGAGGAGATGGGCGACAGCGTGCGGCGCGCGGACGCGCTCCTCGGGGAGCTGCTCGACGGGGTGCGGGCGCTGCCGCACGGCGATCGCGTCGTGCTGATCGTCGTCTCCGACCACGGCATGGCCACGGTGGAGGCCGAGCGCCGGCAATCACTGCCGCCCGGGGCGGTCGGCCGCGGCGTCCGGGCGGTGCCCGCCGGACCGGCCGTCAGCCTGCACGTCCGGGACCCCGCCCGCCGCCGGTCGGTCCGCGACGCCGTCAACGAGGCCGTGCGCGACGCCCGGGCCTACCTGCGCGAGGAGATGCCCCCGCACCTCCACGCGCGCGCCAGCCGGCGCCTCGGGGATGTCATCGTCGTTCCCGAGGTCGGGGTCATGGTCGACGTCCGCGGCGGCGTCGCGGGTGCGGCGGCAGCGCTCCAGCGTGCCGTGGACTACCCGGCCGGCATGCACGGCTGGGATCCGCAGGCCCCGGAGATGCACGGGATCCTCCTCGCGGCCGGGCCCGGGATTGCACGCGGCAGGCGTCCACCGCCGGTCGACAGCGTCCACGTCTACCCGCTGATCGCCCACCTGCTGGGGCTGACGGCACCGGACGACCTCGACGGCCGACTGGAGGACACGGCCGTGCTCCTGGCGGATCCGCCCCGAGCCACATCCGAGTCCGCGCAGGTCACGCGCTGAGGCAGGGAGTTACGCCGGAGGTCGCCCGCTGCAAGGGAGGTCGCCGCGTCCGTCTGCTACACTGCCCCGCGAGTTGGCTGCCAAGTGGTCGCAGGTTGGTGGCCGGCTGCGCGGACAGGGCAACCCGCACCGATCCTCGGCCCGCCCGGGCAGGCCCCGCAAGCGCGAACCCAAGGAGACGCACCATGCGCATGAGCAGACTGATTCCCGTAGCGATGATCGCGGCCCTGGTGACGGCGGCCCCCGCCGCCGCGGCGGACGACGACGTGGCGGCCGTTCAGGCGACCTTCGAGAGCGCGGTGGCCGCCCTCAACACGGGCAACATGGACGGATTCCTCGACACGGTGCACGACGAGGCGCTGTCGTTCTACTCCTGCGGTCCCACGTCGGGCAAGCAGGGCCGCGAGGCATGCGCCCTCGACTGGCAGCTCTTCTTCAACACCACCACCGACGCGCGGTTCGAGACGAAGAACGAGCAGTACCGCGTCATCGGCGACACCGGCATCGCCTACGGCGAGTACTCGCTGTCGGTGAACTACAACGGCCAGGGGCGGCAGACCGTGCACGAGGGGCGCTACACGATGACCTACACGCGGGTCGGCGGCGAGTGGCGCATCGCGATGCAGCACAACACGCCGGCCGGCGAAGCGCCGCAGCCGGTCCGCAACCTGCGGCGCTAGCGCCGCCAACCCGTCGCAAGCTCCGGGTCGGCCCCAGCCCCCACCGTCCTAGGAGCTTGCGCCGCGGCACGCACTCCGTTGGCGTTCTGCGGCGCAAGCTCC
>JAPOVI010000138.1 GCA_026708265.1 Acidobacteriota bacterium | reverse complement strand
GTGCGCGGTGCCCGGGGCGGCCGCACAGCCGCGGCTGCCGACCCTGCGGGTGGAGGCCCCGGAGCGGCTGCGCGGCGCGGCGGGGCAGGTGAGCCGCCTCGACGCCGGCCGGCTCGCGGCCGTGATGCGGCTGGTCGGGCTCGCCGACCCCGGCAACCCGATTCGGGTGGCCCTCGTCCCCGAGGAGACCCGCCTCGCGCGGGACGCTCCGCCGTGGGTCGCCGCGTTCGCCGACCCCGAGCACGATCTGATCGTCCTGTTCCCGGGCCGCATCGGCAGCTACCCGCACGACACGCTCGAGATGGTCGTCCATCACGAGGTGGCGCACATCCTCACCGCGCGGGCGGCCGGCGGGGGTCGCCTGCCTCGCTGGTTCAGCGAAGGGCTGGCGAGCGTCGCGGAGCGGAGCTGGGGGATCGGCAACCGATCCCGCTTCTTCTGGGCGACCCTCGCCGGCGGCCAGCCGACCGTCACCGCGCTCGAAGGCCTCTTCTACGGGGGCGAGCGCGACGCGGCGCGCGCCTACGTCATCTCGCACGCGCTGGTGCGCGACCTGCTGCGGCGCCACGGCGGACGCGTCGTTGCGCGCATCCTCGCCGGGGTCGCGGCGGGAGCGCCGTTCGACCTCGCCTTCGCCGACGCGACGGGGACCACCGTGCGCGGCGCCGCGCGCATGTTCTGGCGCACGAGCGGCGGCTGGGAGGAGTGGATCACGTTCGTCGCCAGCCCGTTCACGCTGTGGATGATGATTGCCGCCCTGTCGCTGGCCGCCATCTGGCGGCACCGGCAGCGGCGGGCGGAGCGGCGCCGGCAGTGGGAGGCCGAAGAGCGCTTCGAGTCCGACGGCTGGGACGATCCGCCGCGCGACTACCGGCTGCACTGACGCCGGAGCCTGCGCCCCCGGCGGAGCCTGCGCCCCGGCGGCACCTGAAGCCGGCCGCCCGGATGAGGCGGGCCGCACGGCTCCGGCTGCAGTCCGGCCGCGGCGGCGCTCGCGGTGACCGCGCCCCGCGCGGCTACCAGGGATCGAGGCCGAGCAGCCGGGCGGGGTTGCGGCGCGCCATCACGTCGATCTCCTCGTCGCTGACGCCTGCCTCGCGCAGGGCGGCGATGTAGTCCCGCAGCCCCTCGGCGTGCAGCGGGTTCCCCGCCTGCCCGAGGTCCGAGGACAGGAAGAACGCCTCCGCGCCAAGCGCCCGGATGGCGGAGACGTAGTCATCGATCGTGCGCCCGCCGTTGTACACAGCGAGCCAGTCGATCTCCATGATCGCCCCCTCGGCCGCCATCTGCCGCATCTCTTCCGGCGTGGCCCCCTGGCCGAACACGTGCGTCACGAGGATGCGTCGCACGCCGAGGCGCTTCGCCTCCGGAATCAGCCGCAGCACCTCGCCCGGCGACGAGTGCCCCATGGCCAGGGTCAGGTCGTGCTCGGCGATCAGCGCGAAGACCTCCTGCACCGCCGGGAGCGGCTCGCCCTCGGCGAGGATGGAGACGTAGGGCGCGCCGCCGCCGGCCGCGGTGACGTAGTGCTCGGCATCGAAGGTCGGCAGCCAGACCACCTTCCCCCGCCCGCCGGAGAACGTCGCCATCTGCCGCACGGCCTCCGGATTGATCCCGCCCACGGCGCGGTTCAGAACGACGCCGCCGAAGATCTCGATGCCCTCGACCTGCCCCATCGCCACCGCGGCCCGATCGGCCGTCATCGTGAAGTGGTTCTTGAGCAGGATCGCCCGCAGGCCGGCGTCGCGGGCCGCACGCGCCGCTTCGATGTCGTCGACGGAGCGGGGGCGGGAGTCGGGGCCGGCGTGCACGTGGAGGTCGATGACGCCCTCGAGGGAGACGGAACCCTCGGACCCGGCCACGCCCTGCGCCCCCGCGGCGGACGGCAAGGCGGCCGGCCCCAGGGCGACGGACACCGCCAGCGCACCGGCGAGGACGGGCCGAATACGGATCGGACGCGCGAACCGGATTCCTGCGGGCTCCATGGATTCCTCCCTCCCGTAGCCGCCCGGCGGGGCGACCGCACGCACTATCATATGGTGCGCTCGACCGAGGCATGCCGGACCGATCCGAACCGCTGGAGCCGCGCTCGCGCGCCTGGATCTGGGCCGTCTACGTCCTCCTCTTCGCTGCATCGGTCCCCTGGTACCTCCCGGCCGGCAGCCCCCCGCGGCTCTGGCTGGGGCTGCCCCACTGGGTGGTCATCTCCCTGGCCGCCTACCTCGCCGTCGCGGTGTTCACGGCCTGGGTGGTCGCGCGCTACTGGTCCATCCCGGCGGACGACGACGCGGACGATGCGGAGGGTGCGTCGTGAGCCCCTCGCTCGCCCTCGGGGCGGGCGCGGCGGTGGGCCTCTACCTGGCCGGGCTGGTCGCGGTCGGCTACGCGACACGCCGGCGGGGTGCGCAGACCGGGCTGGGCGACTTCTACCTCGCGGGCCGCAACCTGGGCGGCTTCGTGCTGCTGCTGACGCTCTACGCCACGCAGTACAGCGGGAACACGCTCCTCGGCTATCCCGGCGAGGCGTTCCGCATCGGCTACGCGTGGGTGATGAGCGTCGGCTTCATGATGGCGATCATCGTCGTCTATCTCCTCTTCGCACCGCGCCTGCAGCGCCTCGCCCGGCGGCACGCCTTCGTCACGCCGGGCGACTGGATCACGCACCGCTTCGGCTCGCCCCGCCTCACGCTCCTCGCCAACGTCCTGCTGGTCGCGGCGATCTCCAACTACCTGCTGGCGCAGCTCATGGCGATGGGCCACGTCACGGAGGGGCTCTCGGGGGGCGCCGTGCCGTACTGGGCGGGCGTCGTGCTGCTGACGCTGGTGGTCATCGTCTACGAGACGGTGGGAGGCATGCGCGCGGTCGCCTGGACGGACTGCGTGCAGGGCCTGATGCTGCTGGTGGGGCTGGCCGGCCTGCTCCTGGCGGTGGTCCCGACGCCGGGCCATCTCGCCGAGCTGACCGCGGCGGTCGCGGCGGCGGCACCGGAAAAGGCCGCCGTGCCGCCGCCGGAGGTGTCGCGCAACTGGCTGAGCACCCTCCTGCTGATCGGCTTCTCCGGCGCCGTCTACCCGCACGCCGTCCAGCGCATCTACGCCGCCCGCAATGCCGCCACCCTCAAGCGCGCGTTCAGCGTGATGGTCTTCCTGCCGCTGGTGACGACCGGCGTGATGTTCCTCGTCGGCATCCTCGCCATCCGCGACCTGCCGGCGGCCGGCGATGCCGACCAGGTGATGCCGGCCCTGCTGACCGCCTGGAGCTCGCGGTCGGTGCTGCTCTACCTCCTGTGCGTGGTCGTCATCACCGCCGTCGTCGCCGCCGTGATGTCCACCGCGGACTCGGTGCTGCTGAGCCTCTCGTCCATCCTGGCCAAGGACGTCCTGGGCACCACGCTGCTCCGCGGCGCCCCGGAGGAGACGCTGACGCGGGCCGGCAAGCTGCTCTCGTGGGGCGTCGTCGGCGTGCTGGTGGTCATCGCCCTTGCGCCCCGGGTGACGCTCTGGGGCCTGACCGAGATCAAGATGGAGATCCTGGCCCAGGTGGCGCCGCTGTTCGTGCTCGGCGTGACATGGCGGCGCCTGACGACGACGGCCGCCTTCGCGGGCATGCTGGCGGGGTGCGCGACCTACGGGGGCCTGCTCGTCGCGGGCCACGCCCAGGTATGGAACGTGCACGCCGGCGTGGTCGGACTCGGCGTCAACGTGGCGATCTGCGCCATCCTGACCCGCCTGTCCGGGGCCGCGGGCGCCCGCTCGCGACCGGCCGGCTGGCCGGCGCGCGGCGCAAGGGCGGCGGGGCTATAATGCGATATGCAACACAGCAGCGTCCGCACCGACCCCGCGCCGGGTGCCGCCGCGCCCGCGCCCGAGCCTGAGTCTGCGCCCGCGGCTGCGACCCGCGTCCGCCGCGGGCCTCCGGACGAGGACCTGGAGTTCCCCGGCTGCCGCCCGGTGTCTCTTCTTCGCGATCGCCTCGCGGACTTCGAGGGCCGGCTGGAGTACTGGACCGCCCGGACCGAAACCGCGTGGGTGGTCGCCGAGCCGACCGGCGGCATCCACGAGTCGACGTCGCGCCGGCTGCCGGAGCTCGCGCGCCTGATCGCGTCCGTACGCGGCGCGCCGATCCGGTCGTTCGGGTCGGTCGACCTCCTCGTGAAGGACGCCGCCGGGCGGGCCGATCGCATGATGCAGGCGGACGAGACGGTCTACCTCGACCCGCGCAGGGCCGCCCTGCCGGACGGATCGCTCGTCGTCGGCGAGCACGACCTGCCGGACGTCGTGCTGGAGGTGGACAAGACCACCGACATCCGGCGCGGCAAGCTGCCGCTCTACGAGGCGTGGGGCTTTCCGGAGCTCTGGCGGATCGTGCCGCCCGCCGGCGCCACCCGCCTGCGCCCCGCCGGGGTGACGATCCACCGGCTCGACGGCGACCGCTACCGCGTCGTCCGCGCCAGCGTGGCGTTCCCGGGCTGGACGGCGCCGGAGATCCATGCCGCGCTGACCGAACCGCTGACGACGGCGCGCACGTGCGAGGTCCTGGTGCGGGTCGGCCGCGCGCTCGGGGCGCGCGACGGAACCGGGCCCGAGGACGACCCGCTGCTCGGCGGGCTGCTGGGCCGGGAGCGGGCCGAGGGGCGGGCGGCGGGTCGCGCCGAGGGGCGGGCGGCGGGTCGCGCCGAGGGCCAGGCCGACCTCGTGCGCTCGGTCCTTCGGGAGCGGGGCATCCCGGTCCCGGTGTCGTTCGCGGGCCGCGCGGCGGAGACCGTCGATGCCGGCCGCGGCGCGCGCATGGCCGCCGCCGCCCTGGCCTGCACCGACGAGGCCGACTTCTGGCGACGGCTTGACGAGGACGCGTCCCCCGAATGACGGCGGCGCCCCCGAATGACAGCGGCGCCCGCCGGTTGCCACAATGGAAGGGATGCGCTTCTTCAACACCGAGGGCCCGGTCCGGCCGGACGACCACTACTGCATCCCGCCGCTCGAGCGCATCGATCTCGGCGCCGTGATCCTGGCCGGCGCCGACGAGCAGGCCTGGTCGGAGGAGGATCTGCTCTACCTGCGCGACCTGGGACTCACACCCAGGACGCCGGTGGGGCGCCGCGCATCGCCAACCCGATCTACGCCGAGGTCGTGCCGCGCCACCTGAACGCCGCCGTGCAGGCGGGCCTGCCGCACGAGCGGTCCTGGTTCGTGGGCACGGACGGGGCTCTGGACCTGGACGCGCTGATCGCCGACTTCCAGACGTTCTTCCGGGAGCACTCGGAGCACTGGGTGCAGCGCTTCGAGCAGTATCAGGAAGCCGGCCCGCAGCTCCTCCTCCAGGCGCACCTGCAGCGGGTGGTGAACGGGGGCGGCGTCATCGAGCGCGAGTACGCGCTGGGCCGGGGCCGCACGGACCTGCTGATCCGCTGGCCGCAGGGCGGGCGCACGCGGAAGTTCGTGGTCGAGTGCAAGCTGCGCCGCGGCGATCTGGAGCGCACCATCGCGGAGGGGCTGACGCAGACGCGCGGCTACATGGACCGTTGCGGGGCGGAGGCGGGCCACCTCATCGTATTCGACCGTGCGCTGGAGCGGACCTGGGCGGAGAAGGTCTTCCGCCGCGACCCGGAGGCGGACGGCGCGTCGGTCACCGTGTGGGGCATGTGATCGTCACGGCACACCCGACTCAGGTCGGTCCGGGAGGGGAGCTCCGATTGGACGATCGTTTGACCAGCGACGACCGAGCGGCCGCGATGGCCCGCAAGTACGTGTGGTGGCAGTCACCGGACCGCACGCTCCGGGACCGCCGGCTGCTGCTGGCGCAGATGATGACGCTCGGCACGGCGGACGACGTCCGCTGGCTGGTGTCGCGCGTCTCGGCCGCCGATCTCCGCGGCGTCCTGTCGGATCCTCCGGTGGGCGTCTTCAACCGCCGCTCCTGGGTCTTTTGGCGCCGCCGCCTGGGCCTCGATCCGGAGGCGCCGCTGCCCAGCCGCCGCCTCCCGCCCCGGCCCCCACGATGACGTTCATCCCGCACCTCGAAGTGCTTCCGGAAGCACAGCGCGCTCTCTGGCCGGCGTTGGCCGGCGTCCCCGGTTCGTGCGTCCTCTACGGCGGCACCGCGCTCGCGCTCCGACTTGGTCATCGCGCGTCTGTCGACTTCGATTTCTTCTCGTCCGAGTCGATCCACTTCGACGCGCTCTTCGAGACTCCGCTCCTGGCCGGCGCCGAGGTGCTGCAACGCGCACGGGACACGCTGACCGTCTCCACGAAGCCCGGCGCTACGGAGCCGGTGCGGATCTCGTTCTTCGGCGGCATCGACATCGGCCGCGTCGGGCGCCCGCAGCGGACCGCCGACGGTGTCCTGCAGGTGGCGTCGCTGCTCGACCTGTTCGGAACAAAGCTCAAGGTGCTGCTCGACCGCGTCGCTGCGAAGGACTACCTCGCCCTCGCGGCCATCCTCCGCTCCGGGGCCCGGCTCCGCGACGGCCTGGGCGCCGCCGCAACGCTGTACGGGAACCGCTTCCCGCCGATGGATGCAGTGAAGGCGCTCGCGTACTTCGACGAAGGAGACGCCGCCAACGTCGATGCGGTTACGCAGCGCTACCTCTCCGAGCAGGCCGCGGCCTGGAATCTGTCCGTCGCGCGAGTGCCCCGAATTGCCGGAACGCTCACCTGAAGCGCGGCGCCCTCCGCCCCGCACGCACCACGGGGCGGGACGACGGCGCCGCTCCGGGGCCCACGTCACAGAGGTAGATGAACGCCGATATAGCCGATCTCGATCTCCCGCGTCTCCGCGTCGAACCGAAGGTGTATTCGTGCCCCGCTGCCGAACCGGGCGTGCCATTCGAAGAGCACCCGCTCACCGCTGACGGCCCGGAAGCGGCGCGCCTCCCGGAGCTTCGGATTGTCCATCAGCCGCCCACTCTCCGGCGTGACGAGCGTCTTCCAGGGCGGGGCATCGCCGCCGGCTGCTTCCCACTCTTGGGCGGTCTCATCGAGGTCCGCCAGTCTGTTGACGAGCGTGGAGAACCATCCGGGATTCAAGTCCTCGAGGTGACCCTCCACGTCAGGCCCGAACGTCAGGTGCGGGTACAGGGTGCCCCGCCTGCTCCACAAGTCGGGCGCGCCCGCACAAAGACGTCGGAGCAATCTGCGGCGGCGATCGACAATCGGGCCCGCGTGCGCTGACCGCGCAAGGTTGTCGATCTCCTCTCGAGCATCGGCAAGCGTCCCGTCGGGCAGTAGTTCCTGGAAGGCGATCCGAAGCCGATCACGATCCCAGACCGGCTCCGACGGGAAGCCCACGGCGATCGCGTCTGTGATCGCGCACAGTACGAGGGGACTACCATCGTCCGGAGGCAGGGCTTTTGCCTCGCACATCCGAAAGCGATTGCCGACTTCCGGGTCGAGGTCGCTCAGGAGCGGGGCCTTCTCGCTCAGCTTCATGAGAAACACGAACTGGTCCCTGGCCCCCCGGCGCTTCGCCTCCAGGAAGGCGTCGAACAGCGACCCGTCATCCGGCCAGTACCTCTCGTGCACGGACCGGGACATTCGCAACGTCGTCTGCGCCACCCCGGCCCGGACGAGACTTGCCATGCCGTCCGCCAGGTCTGGCAAGTACCCGAGCGCTTCGCGCCATCCGGCGGGCGCCAAGCTCGCGTGGTTGAGGATCATCTCGCGCACGTCAGTTCCGCGGCGCGAGCAGCCTCGCGAGGTTGTCTTCGTGCTGGTCGAAGAAGCCGGCCGGCCACCGCGACAGGCGTCCGTCGGCATCGACGGTCGGTGAGGATACGACCGCTCGTCCCCCCTCGCGCTCGAAGTAGTGGATCGCCACATCACTCGGCGCGATCAGACCATCGTGGATGGCCAGCCGCACTCCGTCCAGAAAGTGATCGCTGTGCGTCTCGGCGAACACCTGAACGCCGGAGGCCGCCGCTCGCGTCGCAAGCTCCGCCAGCTTCGTTTGACCCCGGGGATGGAGGTGGGCCTCGGGGTTCTCGATGAGCGTGAGCGTTCCCGGCTCGGAGAGCAGGGCCAGCACGACAGGAAGCACGTACGAGAGCCCGAAGCCGACGTTCGTGGCGCGGTGCCGACGCGAAGCGACGTCGCCCGGCCGGTCGAAGGTGAAACCCGGGACGACTGCGTCCGCGGCAAGGACGGATTCGAGCTGGAGGTGCGCACCTGGGCTGACGTCCTGCAACCAGTGATCGACGACGCCACGCAGCCGGCGCGTCGAACCGTTGGCGCAACGTGGGTCGCCCGCGGGCAGGGAGTCGTTCTGGTGCTCGTTGAGGTAGTTCCAAGCGTACTCGCCACGGCGCCCGAAGTCGCCACGGCGGGCGAGCACCTCGGAGAGGGGGTAGGACTTCCTAGGGCCCGTCCGGTCCGCCTGCACGTAGACCAAGCGCCCGCCGAAGGGCGCGGCCTCGTGCCAGGTCGCCGCCGTGCCGGCATCCCGGCTCGCGATCTCGTCGGCCTCGAGCAGCCAGTGCTTGGGCCTGGCGATGCTCTTCTCCCCCTGCTCCTTGGCCAAGGCAACAGCAGCCCTGATCCGCTGCGGGTCCGCGAAGCCGGCCAGTTCCACCTCGGCTCGCGCGTCCCCCCGCAGCAGGCCGTTCATGACCCCCTTGGCCTTGCTGTCCTGTCCCCCGGGCGCGAAGACGCTCCCGTCGCTCGCCGGCTTCCCCGTTACCGGGCAGAGCCTCCTTCTGCGGCCGCCGGGCGAACCCGCCGACGCTCGTGCGGCGCCCTCCGGGCCACTACCTCCCAGCGGCTTCCCAACCTCCACCAGTTGATCGCTGCCGCGCGAATAGCCGAACTGCCGCGACCACGTCGCAGGCGATAGATCGCCGTGGAGGGCGAATCCCACGACCTCCTCGCCAGCGTCCTCGAACAGCACGTCCGAACCGGCTCCGAGATCCGCCAGCGCGCCACCCAGCACGAGCCGGCCCTCCTGCAGGTCTCCTGTCTCGAACGACTGCCGCAGCACCAGGAGGGCCTGAATCACACTGCTCTTGCCCATCCCGTTCAGTCCACACAGCAGGTTGAGCGACGCACACGGCAGATCCAGACTCTCGAAGCACTTGAAATTGGTCAGGCCGAGCCGCCGCAGCATCAGACGAACTCCTGCACCAAGTCACGAACAGCCGTGAAGCGCTTCCGGATCCGCTGGGGCATCGCGGTGGCCTGCGAGATCGCCTTGTCGAATTCCGGGTCTCTCAGGACGGCCTTGAACCTCGTGAGGACCTTCCCGCGCTGTCCGGCCAGTCGTTCGATGTCGTGTGGAGAGCAGCGTGCCAACTGAACGCCCCACGCCTCGAAGAGCGATTTGTTGATTCGGGCGCGCTCGTTGGATACGTTTCGGAACGCCTTTCCCCCAAAGATCCGTTGCGCGGCCCGCATGGCCTTCTCGAAGTCGGCGGCGAGCGAGTTTCGCTCGCCAGGCGTCATCGCGTTGATCCGCTTCATGATCCCGGCGAGATACCCGTCGAGTGAACGACTCCTGTACTGCTCCCACTGCTCGATGTGGAACGCGAGGAACCGAAGCACGCATTCGCGGTCGATCATCCGATCCGGCTTGATCGACCGATTCGTCGCGGCCAGGAACGCTTCGGACCCTGCCAACGTCTTCAAGAAATCACGAACCGGACCCGGGTGCAGGGCATGGCGGATCTCCTGGGCGTTGAGCTTCATTCCGCCGGTGTTGATGCGGCTGAAGATGTTGAACATCACCTCCGGAGGGGTCCCCGGCTCGATGACGTTCACGACGAGCTGCGTCTCGCGGATCCGGCGCTGCATCACGCGCGGCAACTGCTCGAAACGCCGGCCGTTGAACTCCACCCGGTACTCGAGCCCGGTCAGCGGGAACTCTCCGCTGACGTAGTCGCACATGGTCGACATCCGCTGCACGCCGTCGACCACCTCCCAGTTGTCGTCCGCATCCGCGGCCACGTAGAACACCGGTATCGGGATGCGCAGTAGCAGCGACTCGATGAGCCGACTCTTGTTGACCGGCTTCCAGATGCCGCGCATCCGCTGGAAGTCGGGAGCGAGATCGATCTCGCGGTGTCTGATGCGTTCGACAAGCTGATCGACGAGGATCGGGATCGTACGGACCTTGATCTTCGACGGATCGAAAGGGTGCTCGACCGGCAACTCCGGGTCGTCCCGCTCCTCGTCTACGCCACTGTCCGGCTCGACGTCGTCGTCCTCGCGCGCCGGGTGCCCATTGCCCCCCGCGTCGCCAATTCCAGGGGCAGTGTCCCGCGCCGGAGCATCCACCGCCTTCGGTCCTGCTTCGCGGCGTCGATCGGATTCGAGTGGCGCCGATCTCGCGTCGTGATGCTCCTTCCACCTGTAGTAGGTGGTACTGGCCGTGTTCCGGTTCCCTCCCCGGGCCGCGAACCGCTCCACGACTTCGCCGCGCTCGGCGCAGCGACCCTTCTCACGGGTAATTTCGTCGGCCAGATCCCAGACCTGTCCGGTCTGCGTCCCCGGCAACGGTCGCGACGGATCCGTCGCCGGGTCCGGTTCGATCCCCGCGTCTACGTCACGCGGCGGGGACACGGAGGCCTGAGGCCGACTGGTGCCACCACGCCCGACGGCCTCGTTCAGCGACTCGTCGGGGCCTCCGATCGCGGCCAGGAACTCATCGCGTTGCTGGACTCGAAACACCGTTCTGGGCGAGCCGAGCGTGCTCTGAAGCGACTCGGCGAGTGCCGAACGCCTCAGCGGCGTGCCGGTCCACGCCACCGATCGGCGGTTGCGATGGTCGCGCACGCCGTCACCGGGAACGCCGACGCAGGGACCCGTGATGCGCCCATAGCGCAGGGACTCGCGATCCGCCGCCGGCGTGATGACGTAGTCACCCTCGGCCATCTCCAGTCGAAACCCCGCCAACTGACCCGTCTCGTTGCCGATCTGGCCGGCGAGGGCGTCCGGATACTCCCGCTCGTAGCGCCGACGGATCTCTTCACGGCTACCGACCGACGACAGATCGAACCATCCGATCGCGACGTAGCCGCCAGCGATGAAATCGTCCGTGTACTTGCCGCTATCGGCGCGGACGACCCAGATCTGGACAGGTTGAGTCGTTGTCGGATCGGCGTCTCGGCCCCGAGTGGGGCCTTGGTCGTCGGCAGAACGCATCGGGTCCAGAGTCATCCTCACCACCGGACCGCCGCGACGCAAGCCCCTACGAGCGGAAGACGCGGAGGAGGCGGCTCAGGGGGTCGTAGAGCTTGTCGACGACGCGTTCCTTGAGGGGGATGATCGCGTTGTCGGTGATGGTGATCTCCTCGGGGCAGACCTTGGTGCAGCACTTGGTGATGTTGCAGTAGCCGACGCCGAAGTCGTTCGCCAGCTCGCTGGTGCGGTCGGCGGTGTCGAGGGGGTTCATCTCCAGGGCCGCGGAGTAGACGAAGAAGCGCGGGCCGATGAACTCGTGGTGCAGGCGGTGGTCGCGCAGGACGTGGCAGACGTCCTGGCAGAGGAAGCACTCGATGCACTTCCGGAACTCCTGCACGCGCTCGGCGTCGGCCTGCTGCATGCGCCACGTGCCGTCCTCGGCGTCCGGGGGGCGCGGCGTGAACGGCCGGATCCGCTTCTTGACCTCGTAGTTCCACGAGACGTCCGTAACCAGGTCGCGGACGGTCGGGAACGCCTTCATGGGCTCGATGGTGACCGGCTCGTCGAGGTTCAGGCTGCTCAGCCGGGTCATGCACATCAGCTTCGGGTTGCCGTTCACCTCGGCGGAGCACGACCCGCACTTGCCGGCCTTGCAGTTCCAGCGGACGGCGAGGTCGTTGGCCGACTCGGCCTGGACCTGGTGCACCGCGTCGAGCACCACCATGCCCTCGGTCACCTCGGTGGCGTAGTCCTGGTACTCGCCGCCCTCGGCATCGCCGCGCCAGATCCGGAACGTCGCGCTCGCCATCGGTTTCCCCCGGTCCTCAGCTCTTCCGGCTCTCGACTCAGCTCTTCTGGTTTTCGTCAATGACGCGCTGCAGGTCCTCCCGCGGCGGCGGGATCGCCTCCCGGCGGAGCTCCATCGCACCGTCGTCGCCCTGCCTGACGACGAGCGTGGTCTTGCCCCATTCCTCGTCCTTGCCGAGGTGGTCCTCGCGGAAGTGGGCGCCGCGGCTCTCCTTGCGCTCGATGGCGCAGCGGGTCACCGCCTCGGCCACCGTCATCAGGTTGCGCAGGTCGAGCGCCGTGTGCCAGCCGGAGTTGTACTCGCGGTTGCCCTGCGCCTCGACGCGCTTGACCCGCTCCTGCAGCCGCTGCAGCGCCTCGAGCGCGCCGCGCAGCTCGCCGTCGTTGCGGACGATGCCCACCTGGTTCTGCATCAGGTCCTGCAGCTCGTACTGCACCTGGTAGGGAGCCTCGCCGCTCCCCTGCCGGTCGAGCGGCTCGAGCGCGGTGCGCGCCGCGGCCTCGACCTGCCCGTCGTCGATCGCGGCGGCCGGCTGCTCCCGGGCGAACGCCGCGGCGTACTCGCCGGCGCGCTTGCCGAAGACGAGGAGGTCGGAGAGCGAGTTGCCGCCGAGCCGGTTGGCGCCGTTCAGGCCGCCCGCCACCTCGCCCGCCGCGAAGAGCCCCGGGACGGTCGACATCTGGGAGTCGGCATCGACCCGCACGCCGCCCATGACGTAGTGGGTGGTCGGACCGACCTCCATCGCGGTCTCCGTGATGTCGATGCCGGCGAGCTGCTTGAACTGGTGGTACATGCTCGGCAGCTTCTTCCGGATGTGCTCGGCCCCGTTCGGCAGCTTCGACTTGATCCAGGCGATGTCGAGGAAGACGCCGCCGTGGGGGCTGCCGCGCCCCTCCTTGATCTCGCGCACGATGCAGCGGGCGACGTGATCGCGGGTCAGGAGCTCCGGCGGCCGGCGGGCCTCCTTGTCACCCTGGGTGTAGATCCAGCCCTCTTCCTCGCTGTCGGCCGTCTGGTGCCGGTAGAGCTCGGGGATGTCGTCGAACATGAAGCGGCGGCCCTCGCTGTTGCGCAGCACGCCTCCCTCGCCCCGCACGCCCTCGGTGACCAGGATGCCCCTGACCGACGGCGGCCAGACCATGCCGGTCGGGTGGAACTGGACGAACTCCATGTCGATGAGCTCGGCGCCCGCCCGGTAGGCCAGCGACTGCCCGTCGCCGGTGTACTCCCAACTGTTGCTCGTCACCTTGAACGCGCGCCCGATGCCGCCCGAGGCCAGCACCACGGCGTTCGCCCGGAACACGCGGAAGCGGCCGCGCTCGCGGTCGTACCCGAAGGCCCCCACGACGCGCTCGCCGTCCTTCAGGAGCTCGACGATCGTGCACTCCATGTGCACGTCGATCCCCTGGTGGACGCCGTGGTCCTGGAGCGTGCGGATCATCTCGAGGCCGGTGCGGTCGCCCACGTGGGCCAGGCGCGGGTACTTGTGGCCCCCGAAGTTGCGCTGCAGGATACGGCCGTCGCGGGTGCGGTCGAAGACGGCGCCCCACGCCTCGAGCTCGCGGACGCGGTCCGGCGCCTCCTTGGCGTGAAGCTCCGCCATGCGCCAGTTGTTCAGGTACTGCCCGCCGCGCATGGTGTCGGCAAAGTGCGTCTCCCAACTGTCGCGGTCGTCGACGTTGCCGAGCGCCGCCGCCATCCCGCCCTCGGCCATGACGGTGTGCGCCTTCCCGAGGAGCGACTTGCAGACGAGGCCGACGGAGGCGCCGGCCGCCGAGGCCTCGACCGCCGCGCGCAACCCCGCTCCGCCGGCGCCGATCACGAGGACGTCGTGTTCGAAGGTCTGGTAGTCCATGGGGCTAGAGAATGCGGAAGTCGGTCCAGACCCCCATCGAGCAGAGCCGCACGTAGACGTCCGCGAAGATGACCCAGACGAGGCTCAGCCAGGCGATGAGCATGTGGCGGCGATTCAGGCAGCTCACGCAGTCGTAGGCCCGCTTCTCGAGGGGGCGGTCCGAGATGCAGTCGCGCCGGCCGCCGATGAGGTGCCGCAGCGAGTGGCAACTGAAGGTGTAGCCGCCGATCAGGACGGCATTGAGCGCGAGGACCAGCGTCCCCACGCCGATGCCGAAGGAAACCTCGCCCGCGGCGTCCTCGAACCAGAGCGCGGCCCAGGCGTCGTAGCTCAGGATGACGACGAAGACGAGCGCGAGGTAGAGGAAGTAGCGGTGGACGTTCTGCACGATGAGGGGGAACGAGTTCTCTCCCCGGAACGCGTTGCGCGGCTCGCCGACGGCGCACGACGGCGGGTCGGCCCAGAACGCCTTGTAGTAGGCCCCCCGGTAGTAGTAGCAGGTCACCCGAAATCCCGCCGGCGCCCACAGGATGAGGAACGCGGGGGAGAACGGCAGCCAGGCCGGCCACCACCCGGGCTTCGGCCCGAACACGCTGTGCGACGAGTCGCCGAACAGCTCCGGCGAATACAGCGGCGACAGGTAGTTGCCGAACGCGTAGTGCTCGCCCTGGATCCCGGCCCAGGTCAGGTAGACGATCGCCGAGGCCAGACCGGCGAAGACGGCCGCCGGCTGCACCCACCAGGCGTCGCGCCGCGACGTCTCCCCGAACCCCCGCACCGGTATCGCAATCTGCACCCGCTCCATCTGCACTGCTCCGTTAGCGCCGCCGAGCCCGTCGCAGGCTCCGTGTTCGGCCCCAGCCCCCAGCGCCCCAGGAGCTTGCGCCGCGGAACTCCACTACGTTTGCTTTCAGCGACGCAAGCTCCCAGACGACGGGATGAAGGGCCCGAACACGGCCCACGACCGCCGGATCCGCCAATAGAATATCACCCGCGGCGGCGCCGGAGCCCGGACGCGGCGGGGCGCCGGTCGGCACCGCCTGAGCGCACCCGGCTCGCCGGCCGCGCGGAAGTCGGTCGAGGTACGGGACACGTTCCGCCGATGCGCAGCCCGAGCGCACCCGGCTCGCCGGCCGCACGGGACCGGCGCCGAGGCCGGTGGTACACTGGACGGCGTGAGCGGCGACACGAAGGCGATCATCGGCACGATCGTCGGGACGGGCCTCCTGGTGGCCGGCCTGCTGTCGGCGCAGATCTCGAGCGGCCATGCGAGCCTGAACACGCGCATCGACGACCTGGGCGCTGCCCTCAACGGCCGCATCGACGAACTCGACCGCCGCCTCACCGGTCGCATCGACGAACTCGACCGCCGCCTCACCGGCCGCATCGACGAGTTGATCGCCCGCGTCGACCGCATCGAGGTGCGGCTGGAAGGATTCGACGAGCGCCTGCGCGCGGTCGAGGTCGGCTTCGCCAAAGTCGATCAGCGCCTCGAGACGATCGAGCGCACGCTGCTGCCGCCGGCGGCGCCACCCCCCGACTGAGGCGCGTGTGAGCAGCGACGCGAAGTGGATCGTCGGAGCCGGACTCGTCTCCCTGGCCATCATCGGATCCGCCTGGATCCTGAGCTACGCCCTGATCGAGATGCTGGGCGGCATCCGGGCCGACCTGCGCGATCTGCGCGACAGCGTGGAGCGGGCGGCCTGCGGCGAGCTGGCGCGCGGGGGCGGCGCGGGGGCGGAGCCGGGACACGCCCGGCAAGCCGGATCGTCCGGGGTGTCGCCGCAAGCCGTGAACCGCGGCCGGGCGCTCCTCCCTTCCGCGTCCTGCGAGCGCCGTGACCGGTTCGCGCCCGTCCCCAGCCGCGGCGACGCCAGCGGCCCGCGACCGGCCTCCCCCGCCCCGCTCCCGGTCGGCCGCTGACGGGGCCCGCTCGGCCGCCGCGCGGCATGGCCGGCGCGCCCTATACTATCGCCTGCACGGTCCCACGACCCGCGGAGGAATGCCCGCGAGGCGGCGGCGCCGCCCGCGAGGGAGAACGAGCATGTCACTCAGAATCAATGATGTCGCACCCGACTTCACGGCCGAGACGACCGAGGGGCCGATCAGCTTCCACCAGTGGATCGGCGACGGCTGGGCGATCCTCTTCTCGCACCCGAAGGACTTCACGCCGGTCTGCACGACCGAGCTCGGGACGGTGGCGGGACTCCAGTCGGAGTTCGAGCGGCGGAGCTGCAAGGTGCTCGGCATCAGCGTCGACGGCGTCAGCGACCACGAGCGGTGGTCGAAGGACATCGAGGCCTCGCAGGGCCACGCGCTGAACTACCCGCTCGTGGGCGACCCCGAGCTGAAGGTCGTGAAGGCCTACGACATGCTGCCGGCCGATGCCGGCGACACGTCGGCGGGGCGCACGCCGGCCGACAACGCGACCGCGCGCTCGGTGTTCGTCATCGGCCCCGACAAGCGCATCAAGGCGACGCTGACCTACCCGATGAGCACCGGCCGCAACTTCGACGAGATCCTGCGGCTGCTCGACTCGTGCCAGCTCACGGCGACGAAGAAGGTGGCGACGCCCGCCAACTGGAGCCAGGGCGAGGACGTCATCATCCTGCCCGCCGTCTCCGACGACGAGGCCCGCCAGAAGTACCCCGACGGCTGGCAGGCGCCGCTGCCCTACATGCGCATCGTCCCGCAACCCAAGTAAAGCCGAGGAGTCTGCGCCGCACGAACACAGGACTTGGGAGATTCGCCCGCGCGCAGACTCCCGACGCGCCCGCAGGGCGCGCGCCTACTGCTCGTTCATGTGCGGGTAGCGGTAGTCGCGCGGCGGCGTGAAGTTCTCCTTCGTCGTCCGGGTGCTCACCCAGCGCAGGAGGTTGAGCGAGCTCCCCGCCTTGTCGTTGGTGCCCGACGCCCGAGAGCCCCCGAACGGTTGCTGTCCGACGACCGCCCCCGTGGGCTTGTCGTTGATGTAGAAGTTGCCGGCCGCGTTCCGCAGCCGCTCGTGCGCCTGGTTGATAGCGCGCCGATCGGTGGCGAAAATGCCGCCCGTGAGCCCGTACGGCGACGTCGTGTCGCACAGCTCCAGCGTGCGCTCGTAGTCCGCGTCGTCGTAGACGTAGAACGTCAGCACCGGGCCGAACAGCTCGACCGCCATGGTCGTGTAGCGCGGATCGTGGGCCCGGATGAGCGTCGGCGCGATGAAGTAGCCGTGGCTGTCGTCGCATGTCCCGCCGGCGACGATCTCGGCGCCGGCGTCCGCCCGCGCCGCGTCGATGGCCGCCTTGTTGGTGGCGAAGGACGCCGAATCGATGACCGCGCCCATGAAGTTCGAGAAGTCGGCGACGTCGCCGTAGCGGATCGCCGCCACGCGGTCGACGAGCTCGGCGCCGTGGCGGTCCCAGAAGCTCCGCGGCAGGTAGGCGCGGCTCGCCGCGCTGCACTTCTGCCCCTGGTACTCGTAGGCGCCGCGGATCAGCCCCGCCATGAGCGCCTCCGCATCGGCCGAGGCGTGGGCGAAGACGAAGTCCTTGCCGCCCGTCTCCCCGACGATGCGCGGGTAGCTGCGGTAGCGGGCGATGTTGGCGCCGACGGTGCTCCACATCCCCTGGAAGACCTCCGTGCTCCCGGTGAAGTGGACCCCGCCCAGGTCGGGGTGGCTCATGGCCGGCTCGCCGATCTCGCCGCCGCTCCCCGGCACCATGTTGATGACGCCGTCGGGGAGCCCGGCCTCCTTCAGGAGCTGCATCAGCCAGTGGGCGGAGAAGACGGCGGTCGAGGCCGGCTTCCAGACCACGGTGTTCCCCATCAGGGCGGGACTGGTCGGCAGATTGCCGGCGATCGCGGTGAAGTTGAAGGGCGTCACGGCAAAGACGAACCCCTCGAGCGGGCGGTACTCGACGTAGTTCCAGGTGCTCGGCCCGCTCTCCGGCTGCTGCTCGAAGATCTGCGGCAGGTAGCCGACGTTGAAGCGGAGGAAGTCGATGAGCTCGCACGCCGCGTCGATCTCGGCCTGCATGCACGTCTTGCCCTGGTTCAGCATCGTGGCCGCGTTCAGCACCTGGCGGTACTTCCCGGCCAGCAGGTCGGCGGCGCGCAGGAAGACGGCCGCGCGCGCCTCCCAGGGCATCGCGGCCCACGCCGGGCGGGCGGCGGCGGCGGCCGCGATCGCACGGTTCACGGTCTCCGCGTCCCCCCGGTGGAACGTCGCCACGACGTGGCGGTGGTTGTGAGGCAGGACGCACTGCCCCAGGTTGCCGGTCGTCACCTCCTCGCCGCCGATGACGAGCGGGATCTCGATGGTCCGGCCGGCGAACTCGTCGAGCCTGGCCTTCAGCTCCTGCCGCTCGGGCGAGCCCGGCGCGTAGCTCAGGACCGGCTCGTTGACAGGCGTGGGAACGGTGACGCGCGCGTTGATCATCTGGAAGCGGCTCCTTCTTTCCTTCTCCGAGTAACGGGTGGTGCGCTGGCGCGCCTTCACGGGCGCGTCTAACACGCGCCGAAGCGGGACGGGGCGGTGGCCCGCAACGCGGCGCCGAGGTCGCCGCCGAGCTCCGAGCCGGGGCTCTCCGACGGGCCGGCCGCCTCCACGGCGCTCCCGCCGTCGACGATGTCGGCGACCAGGGCGGCGGTCAGCGGGGCCAGCAGGACGCCGTAGCGAAAATGGCCGGAGGCGTAGACCAGGCCGGGGACTGCAGCCGAGCGTCCGATGACCGGCAACCGATCGGGCGTCGCGGGCCGCAACCCGACGCGCGCCGTCACGAACGACGCCTCCCGCACGGCCGGCATCACCTTGCCCGTCGCGTCGATGAGGGCCCGGATCCCGGCCACGGTCGCCCGCTCGTCGAAGCCGACCTCCTCCACGGTGGCCCCGACCAGCACCGAGCCGTCGCTCCACGGCACGACGTAGCAGCCCGGGGCCCAGACGACGCGCCCCAGGGCCGGCGCCGGCCAGCCGAGGTGCAGGAGCTGGCCCCGGACGGGCCGCACGGGAAGCCGTTCCGCGCCGTCGACCTCGATGCGCCCGGACCAGCTTCCGGCCGCGAGCACCGCCGTGTCGCAGACGAAGGTCTCGCCGGCCGTCTCCACCCGCACCCCCTCGCCGTCCGCGGCGACCCGCGCCACCGCGACGGCCGTGTGGAACGACACCTCGTGCGCGATGGCGGCGCTCCGCAGCGCCGCGGTCAGGTCCCGCGCGCCGACGAAGCCGTGCGACCCGATGCACAGCCCGCCCGAGACGCCCGGCGCCAAGTGCGGCTCCGCCTCGCGCGTGGCGGCCGCGTCGAGCAGCTCCGCGTCCACGCCGCGCCCCGCGCACATCCGCTCCACCTCCGCCAGGTGCGCGAGGCCCGCCTCGTCGAGCGCTACCTCCAGCGTCCCGGAGCGGACGTACTGCACCGTCGCCCCGGAGTCCTCGACCACGTTCGCCACGAACTCGTCGTACAGGTCGAGGCTGCGGGCGGCGAGCTCGAGCAGCGCCTGACCGTCGTGCGCCTCGATGTAGGGCGCCAGCACGCCGGCCGACGCCTGGGTGGCTCCCGCGCCGATGTCGCGCCGATCGACCACCTGCACCCGGGCGCCGCGCCGCGCCAGCTCGTAGGCGATGGCGCAGCCGACGACGCCGGCTCCGACGACGACAACGTGCGGTCTCCGGTCCACGGACACAATCCCAACCGGGGAGTGTACCCCGAAACCCCCGGGTGCGGACCGGTGGACGGAAGGGTCAGGCCGAGCCGAGGAGCCGGCCGATCAGGATGCACAGCGCCGGCAGCCCGTAGAACGCCAGGACTATCCCCAGCACGGTCAGCTTGCGCGAGCGAAGCGCGTAGACGGTCACGCCCCGCGCCAACCCCAGCGGCACCCGCCGCACCCGCTCGACCGGGTAGATCAACAGCAGTCCGCTCAGGTTGAACAGCAGGTGCACCAGGGCGATCTCGAGGCCGGCCGAGGCGTTCGGCCCCGAGACGGCCAGCGCGGCGAGGAGCGCGGTGACGGTCGTGCCGATGTTCGCTCCGATCGTCACCGGGAACGCCTGCTCCAGCCGCAGCAGGCCGGCGCCGCCCAGCGGCACGAGCAGCGACGTGGTGATGGAGCTCGACTGCACGGTGACGGTCACGGCGACCCCCAGCAGCAAGGCGACGACGGCGCTTGCCCGGAGCACGTCGTTGATCATCCCCTCGACTCGCGAGTGGACGGCGGCGCGCAGGACCCGGACGAGCAGGAACAGGGCGAAGAAGATGCAGGCTCCGCTCGCCAGGATGAGGACGAGCCCCTGCGCCCCCTCCGCGCGGAAGAGGGCGGCGGCCGCCGCCGCGACGGGGGCGATGGCGGCGTCGAGAGCGCGGCTGAGCGGGCTCTCGTAATCGACGCCGCCCACCTGGCCCAGCGCGTCCGCGAGGAAGCTGGCGGTCCGCCCCAGGAAGCCGGTCAGGATCTCGATCGGCAGCAGGATCAGCACGGCGAGGTAATTGAATACGTCGTGGCAGATGGCGATCGGGAATGCCCGCTCGAACTCGTCGCGCCGGCCCGCGTGGGCCAGCGAGACGATGGTGGCCGTCACGGTGGTCCCGATGTTGGCCCCCATGATCATCGGGATGGCGTTGGCCAGCGGCAACGGGTTCTCCGGCGCCGCCACGAGGCCGACGACCATCGCCGTCGTCACCGACGAGCTCTGGACGACCGTCGTCGCCAGCAGCCCGACGATCAGCCCGAAGAACGGGTTCGACGTGGCGGCGAAGAAGCTCTGGATGAAGTCCTCGCCGAGCAGCCGGAACCCGTCGCCGAGCCCGTTGACGCCGGCCAGGAAGACGAAGAGCAGGGCGACGGCGGCGAGGAGACGCGGGGCGAGGGTGGACGACGCACGGTGGGGGGGCAGCACGGTAGGGCGCACGTCGGCTCTCTCCTGGGCACCCACGGGGCCGGCCCCCTACCGGCTGGGCGGCGACATTGTACACGACCGGCGTCGACCCGACCGGCCCGTCCCCCGGAGCGGACAGGCTGTCCCGTCGGGGTCACACTCCGCGGGCGGATTGCGTTGGAATGGCGCGCGATTCACGCCATAATCCCTCGATGCGGCCGGCGGCAAGGCTCTTGCTCAGGATCCCGGCGGGCTGCGAGGTGCTCCGATGGGGATGAGACCCGTTCTGTTCACGGTGGCGATCGGGGCGCTCGCGGTGGCGGTCGGGGTCGGCGCCTACCTGGGCGTCCGCCAGAACGAGACCGCGGTGACCCCCACCGCCGTCGCGGCGGCGGTGGTCCCCGCGTCTCCGGCGGTGGAGGCCACCGAGCAGGTGGTGGAGACGACCGAGCAGGTGGTGCCGTCTCCGGCGGCGGCGCGCGAGCCGGCGGAGCGCGTCCCCGCCGC